>NZ_JBLLEB010000031.1:0-53499 GCF_047690175.1 Roseomonas sp. BN140053
ACCCGCGTGATCTCCTGCCCCTCCGCCAACCGCGCGAGGATGCGCGAGCTCAGCTCCGGCAACAGGGTGCGGGTCAGGATGACCTCGATGTTGCGCGCCCCACTGTCCACGTCACGGCATCGGGCCGCGATCGCTGCGGGCACGCTGTCGTCCACCTCCATCGACACGCCATAGGCTTCCTTCACCCGGCGCGCGATCCGCTTCATGTTGAGGCCAATGATCATCCGCATGATGTCGTCGGCCAACGGATAATACGTTACCACATTGCAACGGCCAAGGAAAGCCGGTTTGAACGATTTTAGCAGATCAGGCTTCAGCGCCTCGGTCAGCGCCTCGGGGTCCGGCGCGGTGTCCGGGTCGGCGCAGAGCTTGGCAATGGTGTCGGTGCCGGCATTGGACGTCATGATGATGACGGTGTTTCGGAAGTCGATGTCGCGACCCTCGCCGTCCTTCATCTGCCCCTTGTCGAACACCTGGTAGAAGACGTCCTGCACGCCGGGATGGGCCTTCTCCATCTCGTCCAGCAGCACCACGGAATAGGGACGGCGACGCACGGCTTCCGTCAGCACGCCGCCTTCGCCATAGCCGACATAGCCCGGGGGCGAGCCCATCAGGAGGGAGACCTTATGCTCCTCCTTGAACTCGCTCATGTTGATGACCGTCAGGTTCTGCTCGCCGCCGTAGAGCAGGTCGGCCACGGCCAGCGCCGTTTCCGTCTTGCCGACGCCGGAGGTGCCGACCATCAGGAACACGCCCACCGGCTTGCGCGGATCGGTCAGCCCGGCGCGGTTGGTGCGGATCGCCTGGGCGATGGCTTCCAGCGCGTGCGGCTGGCCGACCACGCGCTCCTCCAGCTTGTCCTTCAGCTTGAGGATGGTCTGGATCTCGTCGCCCAGCATCCGGCCCACGGGGATGCCGGTCCAGGTTTCCACCACCTCGCCGATGGCGTGGCCGTCCACCACCGGATGCACCAGCGGCTCCTCGCCTTGCAGGGTGCGCAGGGCGGCGGTGGCCTCGGCCAACTCGGCCTTGAGCGCCGCGAGGTCTTCCACCGGCGCCGTCGCTTCCGCCACCGCAGCCGCGCCGGCGGAGGAGGGGGCGGGGGTGGAAGCCGCCTCGACGCGGCCGCGCAGGTCGCGGATGCGCGTCACCAGCGCGATCTCTTCCTTCCAGCGGGCGTCCAGCGCGGACAGCTCGCCTTCCAGCTTGGCGCGCTCTTCCTCCAGCGCCTGGGTGCGCGCGGCGTGGTCGGAGCCCGACGCGCTCTCGCGCGCCAGCACGCGGGTCTCGGTCTCGATCAGCTCCAGCCGGCGCTGCCGGTCCTCGATCGCCGCGGGGGCAGCCGCCTGCGACATGGCGACGCGGGCGCAGGCGGTATCGAGCAGCGACACCGCCTTGTCCGGCAGCTGGCGGGCCGGGATGTAGCGGGCGGAGAGACGCACCGCCTCCTCCACCGCCTCATCCAGGATGCGCACGCCGTGGTGCTTTTCCAGCGTGGACACCAACCCGCGCAGCATGGCAGCGGCCAGCGGGTTGGAGGGCTCGCCGACCTGCACCACCTGGAAGCGGCGGGTCAGCGCGGCGTCCTTCTCGAAGTACTTCTTGTATTCCGCCCAGGTGGTGGCGGCGAGGCAGCGCAGCTCGCCGCGCGCCAGCGCGGGCTTGAGCAGGTTGGCCGCGTCGTTCTGCCCCTGCTGGCCGCCGGCGCCGATCAGCGTGTGCGCCTCGTCGATGAACAGGATGATCGGTTTCGGGCTCGACTTCACCGCGTCGATCACGCCCTTAAGGCGGTTCTCGAACTCGCCCTTCACCCCGGCGCCGGCCTGCAGCAGGCCGAGGTCGAGGCTCATCAGCCGGACCTCCTTGAGCGCTTCCGGCACGTCGCCCGCGGCGATGCGCAGCGCGAGGCCCTCGGCCACCGCGGTCTTGCCCACGCCGGGCTCGCCGGTGAGGATCGGGTTGTTCTGGCGACGGCGCGTCAGGATATCGACGGCCTGCCGGATTTCCGAGTCGCGGCCCAGGATCGGGTCGATCTTGCCCGCTTTGGCCTGCGCCGTGAGGTCGGTGCAGAACTGGTCCAGCGGCCCGCCGGCGCGCGGCGCCTCGCCGGGCACGCCCGGCGTCCCGCCCGCGGTGGAAGGGGAGGAGGCCAGGGCTTCGGCCGAGGACGCTTCCTCGGAAGCCGAGGCCATGTCGCGCATGCCCTTGCGCAGCGCCTCGGGCGAGATCTCGGCGAGGGACTGGGCGCTCTCGCGCACCACGCGGCGCAGCGTGTCATCCGACAGCAGCGCGCCCAGCATGTGGCCGGAGCGGATCTTGGCCGACTGGTCTTCCAGCGAGGCGATCAGCCACGCCTCGCGCAGCCAGGTGACGATGTCGGGTGACAGCGACGGTGCGCGGGAATTACCGGTGCGCAGCTTGTCCAGGCCGCGGTTCAGCTCGGCCGCCACGCGGCCGGCATCCAGGCCCTGGGCGCGCAGGATCGCCGACACGTCGGAGCCGGGGGTTTCCACGAGCTTGAGCAACAGGTGCTCGATCTCGACGTTGTAGTGGCTGCGCGACAGGGTCAGGCCTGCGGCAGCCTCCAGCTGGCGGCGGCACAGTTCATCGAGTCGCCCGACGAGCGACTTCAGGTCCAACGCGACCATGCCAGTGATACGCTCCCCGCCTCGGATCTTGCCGTGAAGAATCGTTGCCGGCCGCAACCCGGCCGGACACCGTTGCGATAAGCTAACTTGCTGTCGGAGCCGCTGTCCAGCACACTCGCTCGCGATTTAGCGATGGACGAAGATTCGGCGCATGGCGGGTGTTGGTGTGCTTGACCTGGATCAGTTGCTGGCGCCCCTCGGCACCGGGGAGAACGGCGTCGGCGACGACCTGCGGGAAGATTATTCCCCGACCTCGCCCTACCAGAAGCTGCGCGATGCCCGGGCCGAGGCCCGGGCCGAGGAGCGCGCGCAGGACACCAGTGGCGAACCTCCCACGGTTCCGCAGTCCTGGCGCGACGTGAAGCGGCTGGGCCAGGTCTGCCTGGCCGAGAAGAGCAAGGATTTCGAGGTCGCCTCCTGGCTGGCCGAGGCGCTGGTGCGGCTCGACGGGCTGGACGGGCTGCACGACGCGTCCGTGCTGCTGACCGGCCTGCTGGACCAGTACTGGGATGGCGGCTTTCCCTTGCCCGACGAGGAAGGGATGGAGGTCCGCGCCTCGCCCCTGGGCGGTTTGGCGGGGGACGCCGCGGATGGCACGCTGATGCAGCCGCTGCGCCGCCTGCCGCTGTTTCCCCGCGGCGATGGCAGCGACGCGTCCCTGTATATCTGGGCACAGGCCGAGGACACGGCCGCCATCGTCGACACCAAGCGGCGGGAAGCGCGGCTGGCTGCCGGGGTGCCGGCGCTGACGACCCTGGAAGCCGAGGCGCGTGCGTCCGGCCCCGTGCTGCGTGGCGTGGGCCTGGCGGCGCAGAAGGCGGGGGTGGTCTGGGCAGAATTCGACGCCAAGCTGACGGAGCGCTTCGGCAACGAGGCGCCTTCCACCCGGCGGGTGAGCGAGGCGCTGGCGCGCATCGTCGAGATCACCGAACGCATCACCGGCCCGCTCACCACCGCGGCCCCGGCCGGGGCGGCCGCCGCGGAACCCTCCGCCGCGGGCGCGACGGCAGCCGGGGCGGGAACCGTTGCCGTGGCCGGACCGGTCGGGGTCGGCGGCGGACCGATCACCGTCGGCGCCCTGCATTCGCGCGAGGACGCGATCGCTCGGCTGGAGGAGCTGGCGGCCTTTTTCCGCGCCACAGAGCCGCATTCCCCCCTGGCCTATACGCTGGAGGATGCGGTGCGCCGGGCGCGCCTGCCCTTGCCAGAACTGCTGGCCGAGGTGCTGCCCGACGAGGGCTCGCGCAATGCCATGCTGACCATGCTGGGCATTCGCACCCTCGGTCCGGTGACGATGCCGGCCATGGTGGCCGCGCCGGCGGCGGTGGCCCCCGCCGCCCCGGCGCCCGCGGCGGCACCGGCCGCCGCGGAAGCGCCCGCAGCGAACCCTGCTGCTTCCAACAAGATCGTCTGGTAGTATTTGACCAGGTTGCGATAGCGAACCTATCTTTCGGGCCGGGAAGATTTGCAAAGGGCCCCGGGGGGGCCTGAATGTTTCGGGAAATCCAGAGGGAATTGCCATGAGCGGGAGCGTTCACGAAAAGCTGGCGCGCGTGCGGAAGCCGCGCGTCCACATCACCTACCAGGTCGAAACCGAAGGCGCCGAGATCCTGCGCGAGCTGCCCTTCGTGGTCGGCATCATGGGCGATTTCGCCGGCGACCCGACCGAGCCGCTGAAGCCGCTGGCGGAGCGCAAGTTCGTCCAGATCGACCGCGACAACTTCGACGACGTGATGGCCCGCATCCAGCCCGGCCTGAACCTGAAGGTGGACAACACCCTGGCGGGCGACGGTTCCCAGATGGCGGTCAACCTGAAGTTCCGCTCCATGGACGATTTCGAGCCGGCCAAGGTGGCCGAGCAGGTGCCGGCGCTGAAGGCGATGCTCGAGACGCGCGCCAAGCTGCGCGACCTGATGAGCAAGGTGGACCGCTCCGACGAGCTCGAAGGGCTGCTGGAGCAGGTGCTGCAGGACAAGGACAAGCTGGCCAAGCTCTCGGGTGAGCTGGGCCTCGACAACAAGGGCGCCTGAACCATGAGCCAGACCCAGACGGGCGCTGCCGGCAGCACCACGGAACTGGAAGGCGGCCTCGGGCTGCTCGACCAAGTGATCGGCGCCACCAAGCAGACCGAGCGCGACCGCGCCCAGGACCTGATCAAGGCGCTGACCGAGGAAGCGCTGAAGGGCACCGTGACCTTCAGCCGCAACCTCGGCCAGACCTTCGACCGCGCCATCGCCGAGATCGACCGCAAGGTAAGCGAGCAGCTGAACGCGGTGATGCACAATGAGCGCTTCCTGAAGCTGGAAGGCTCCTGGCGCGGCCTGAAGTACCTGGTGCAGAACAGCGAGACCGGGACCTCGCTGAAGCTGCGGCTGCTGCAGGCCTCCAAGAAGGACCTGTCGCGCGACCTGCAGCGGGCCACCGAGTTCGACCAGAGCCAGCTGTTCAAGAAGCTCTACGAGAACGAGTTCGGCACCCCCGGCGGCGAGCCCTACGGCGCGCTGATCGGCGACTACGAGTGGACCAACCACCCCGACGACGTCGAAACGCTGCGCCTGGTGAGCAACGTCGCCGCGGCCGCCTTCGCACCCTTCATCTCGGCGGCCGGCGCCGGCATGTTCGGCTTCGAGGATTGGCGCGAGCTGAGCAAGCCCCGCGACCTGGCCAAGATCTTCGAGACGGCCGAATACGCCAAGTGGCGCTCCTTCCGCGACACGGAGGACAGCCGCTTCGTCAACCTGGTGATGCCGCGCACCATCGCCCGCCTGCCCTACGGTTCCGCGACCGTGCCGGTGGAGGAGTTCAACTACGAGGAGGCGCCCGCCGACGAGGCCGGGCGCGCCAAGCAGATGAACCACCACGACTACTGCTGGATGAACGCCGCCTACGTGATGGGGGCGCGGCTGACCGACGCCTTCGCGCAGCACGGCTTCTGCGTCGCCATCCGCGGCGCCGAGGGTGGCGGCAAGGTGTCCAACCTGCCGAGCCACACCTTCACCTCCGACGACGGCGACAGCGACGCGCAGTGCCCGACCGAGCTGGGCATCACCGACCGCCGCGAGGCCGAGCTCTCGGGCCTCGGCTTCCTGCCGCTGTGCCACTACAAGAACACCGACTACGCCGTGTTCTTCGGGGCGCAGAGCACGCAGAAGCCCAAGAAGTACGATCGGCCGGAAGCAACGGCCAATGCCGCCATCTCTGCCCGCCTGCCCTACCTGATGGCGACCAGCCGCTTCGCCCACTTCCTGAAGGTGATGGCGCGCGACAAGATCGGCTCCTTCATGGAGGCGAGCGACGTCCAGAGCTGGCTGAACCGTTGGATCAACAACTACGTCAACTCCAACGAGAATGCCGGCCAGGAAACCAAGGCCAAGTACCCGCTGCGCGAAGCCAAGGTCGAGGTGAAGGAAGTGCCGGGCAAGCCCGGCGTCTACAACGCCGTGGCCTATATGCGTCCCTGGCTGCAGATGGAGGAACTCTCCACCTCCATGCGCATGGTGGCGCGTATTCCGCAGAAGGCCTGAGGTGGACGGGACGGTGGCGGCCCCTGCCGGGGCCGCCGCCTCCCTGCCGGATCACGCCGAACCCGCGCCCACGCTGCGCGAGGCGGTGCTGGCGGGGCGGTTCCTCGGAACCTCCTATGCCGGCACCGCGCGCTCCCTGGCGGAGTTCGCCGCCGGCGGCAGCGAGGCACCCCTGCGGGACTGGTTCGGCGAGGCCGCGCTGCGTGCGGTGCTCGCCCATGACGGCACTGCGCGGGGCCGGCGCGCGGCCTGCGAACGCCTGCGCGAAGCGGCCGACCGCGACATCGCGGCACTCGATGCGCGCATCCATGCCCAGCTCGACCGCGTGATGTCGCATCCGCGCGTGCAGCGGCTGGAAGGTTCCTGGCGCGGGTTGTTCTGGCTGGCGGGGCGAGTGCCCTATGGCGCCAAGGTCAAGCTGCGGCTGCTGGTGGCACGCTGGCCGGAACTGTGCCGCGATTTCGAGCGCGCCGCCGAGTTCGACCAGTCCAACCTGTTCCGCGCCGTGTACGAGGAAGAGTTCGGCCATCCCGGCGGCGAGCCCTACGGCTTGCTGCTGGCCGATTACGAGTTGCGCCACGCACCCGGCCCCGGCAGCCCCACCGACGACGTCGCCGGGCTGGACGGTCTGGCCGGCATCGCCGCGGCCTCCTTCGCGCCGGTCGCGGTGGCGGCGCATCCGGCCCTGCTGGGGCTGGACGTGTTTTCCGACGTGGCGCCGAGCCTGGACCTGACGGACCCGCTGCGCGGGCCGGAGCGGCAGCGCTGGCGCGGCCTGCAGGGGCGCGAGGACAGCCGCTTCCTGGGCGTGCTGCTGCCGCGCGTGCTGGCGCGCGCGCCCTGGGCCGATGAGGCCGTGCGCCCCGACCGTTTCCGCCCGCGCGGCGCGCTGGGGCCGCGGGTCTGGACCAGCCCGGTCTACGCGCTGGGCGCCACGGTGCTGCGCGCCTTTGCCCGCTTCGGCTGGCCGGCCGATATCCGCGGCGCCGCCATCGCCGCCCAGGCCGAGGGCGGGGTGGTGGACGAGTTGCCGGCCGAGCGGCTCTCGGGCGATCCGCCCGGCGCGCCGCCGCGGCCGCCCATCGAGGTGTCGCTGACCGACCTGCAGGAACGCCAGGCGGTGGAAGCGGGGCTGATGCCGATCCTCGGGCTGGAAGGCCTGCCGGAGGTGACCTTTGCCGCCACCCCCAGCCTGCACCGGCCGCCGCGCATGACCGGCGAGGTCGCCAACGCCAACCAGCGCCTGTCCGCCCAGTTCAACGCGGTGCTCTGCGTCAGCCGCTTCGCCCACTGCATCAAGGTGATGGGGCGCGACATGGTGGGTGCCTTCAAGACGGCGGAAGAGATCGAGATGAAGCTGCAGCGCTGGCTGATGAACTTCGCCAACTCCTCCGGCGGCGGCATCGGCGAGAGCGCTGCCAAGTACCCGTTGCGCGGCGCCCGGGTGGAGGTGCGCGAGCGCCCGGGCAAGCCGGGGGTCTTCGGCTGCACCGTGCACCTGCAGCCGCACTACCAGCTGGACGAGGTCGGCGCCGCCTTCCGCCTCGTCACCGACCTGCAGGCCGCGAAGGCCGCGGCCTGAACCGAACACGCCGCGCGAGCGGCTGGCACCACCGACCAGGGGGAACACGGGACTCATGAGCAGTGATCCGGCGGGCGACGCCTTCCGAGCCGGCGACATCAAGGCCGCCATCGCCGCCACCACGGCCGCGGTGCGCGCCAAGCCGACCGATTCCGGCCTGCGCTGGCTGCTGGCGGAGATGTTCCTCTTTTCCGGGGAAACGGAACGCGCCGACCGGGCGCTGGACGCGGTGATCGCCGACGACCCCAGCCCGGCCGTGCTGGAATTCCGCCGCCTGCTGCGCGCGGAGGAGCACCGCCAGCAGTGCTTCCGGGAAGGCCGGGTGCCGAAGTTCCAGGGCGACGACCCGACCCCGGCGCAGAACGCCGCGCTGCGGGCGCTGACCCTGGCGCGCACCGGCGACCTGGCCGGCGCGGCTGAGGCGGCGGCGCAGGCGGAGGAGTTGCGTCCGCGCACCCCTGGCACCGCCGACGGCAAGCCCTTTGACGACCTGCGCGATGCCGATGACATCTTCGCCCCGCAATTCGAGGTGCTGACCGCCGGCGGCGACTACATGTGGGTGCCGACCGAACGGCTGCAGTCCTTGGTGATCGAGCCGGTGCGCCGCCCGCGCGACCTGTATTGGCGCCGCTGCATGCTGGAGTTGAAGGACGGCACGGAAGGGGCGGTGTTCCTGCCGGTGGTGTATCCCGCCACGGCGGCCACGATCTCCGACGCGCTGCGCCTGGGCCGGGAAACCGAGTGGTCCGAGGGCGAGGGCCCCGTGCGCGGCCTGGGCCAGCGGCTGCTGCTGGTGGGCGAGGACGCGCTGCCCCTGGCCGAGGCGGGCACGCTGGAGTTCACGTGAGCGATTCACATCGCCTCCGCCTGCCGCTGCTGGACCGGCTGCTGGACACCGATCCGGACGCGCCGCGCGACCCGCCCCTGTCCCAGCCCTTGGCGGTGGAGGTGCTGCGCGCCGCGGTGCGGCGGGACATGGAGGCGCTGCTGAACGCCCGGCGGCGCCGCGTGCCCCTGCCCAAGGGTCTCGCGGAGCTGCCGACCTCCCCGATCGGCTACGGCGTGCCGGATCCCACCGCGGGCTCCTTTACCGCCGAGGAAACCCGCGTCGCCCTGGCGCGGGAGGTGGAGCTGACGCTGCGGCGTTTCGAGCCGCGGCTGACCTCCATCACCGTGACTCTGCCGCCGCTGGAAAGCGAGTCGCTGGACCGCTCGCTCAAGCTGCGGGTGGAGGCAATCCTGCGCACCGATCCGGTGCCGGAGCAGGTGGCCTTCGAGACGGTGCTGCGTCCCGCCACCCTGGACGTGGCGGTGCGCGAGCAGTGAGCGAATCCCTCCTCCCCTACTACAACCGGGAACTCCAGGCGCTGCGGCGCGACGCCGGTGAATTCGCCCAGGCCTTTCCCAAGGTGGCAGGCCGCCTGCGCCTGAGCGGCGAGATCGCCGACGACCCCTATGTGGAGCGCCTGCTGGAGGGCGTCGCCTTCCTGGCCGCCCGGGTGCAGCACCGTCTGGACGACGAGCTGCCGGAGATCTCCGACGCGCTGCTGGAGATGCTGTCGCCGCAGCTGCTGGCCCCCGTTCCCTCCATGACCACGCTGCGCCTGCGCGGCAGCCCGGAGCTGCGCGCCGGGGTGGTGGTGCCGCGCGGCCTGGCGGTGGAAACCGATCCCGTGCGCGGTGAGCCGGTGCGCTTCCGCACCTGCCACGACGTCACGCTCTGGCCGCTGGTGCTGGACACCGCCCGCCTATCCGGCCTGCCCTTCCCCGCGCCGCCCAATCCGGCCGCCTCCGGCGCGGTGGCCTGCCTGCGGCTGGTGCTGCGCACCCCCGCCCCCGATCTGCCGATCAACACGCTGGGGCTGGACCGGCTGCGGCTGCACCTGCGCGGTGCCGGGGCCCAGGGCGCCCTGCTGCACGAGTTGCTGAGCCAATCCGTGATCTCGGTGGCGCTGGCCGATGGGCCGGCGGACACCGCCCCCACCATCCTGGGGCCGGACGCGCTGCGGCCGGCGGGTTTCGCGGCGGAGGAAGCGGCGCTGCCGTGGCCCAACCGCGCCTTTGCCGGGCACCGGCTGCTGACGGAATGGTTCGCCTTTCCGGAAAAGTTCCTCTACCTCGACCTCGACGGGCTCGACGCCCGCTCTCTCGTGCAGAAGGGCGACCGGATCGAGGTCTTCGTCTGGCTGTCCCGCGCGGTGACGGAGCTGGAGCGCTCGGTGAGCGCGGAGAACTTCGCGCTGGGCTGCGTGCCGGCGGTGAACCTGTTTCCCCTGCGCTGCGAGCCCATCGCGCTGGACGGCACGCGCTCGGAATGGCCGATCGTGCCTGATGCGCGCCGCCCGGCCTCGCTGGAAGTCTACGCGGTCGAGGAGGTGCGCGAGAGCCGTTCCGACGGCAGCCGGCGCACGGTGCTGCCCTTTCACCGTCTCGGCCGCGCCGACGCTCAGGAAGAGGTGACGGAGGTCAACTACCTGTCGCTGCGGCGCCCCGCGCTGGCGCCGCTGACGGGTACCCAGACCACGCTGGCACTACGCGACGCCGCCTTCGACCCGGCGCAGCCGGCCGACGCGGTGCTGAGCGTGGACGCGCTGTGCTGCAACCGCGACCTGCCTTCCATGCTGCCCTTCGGCGGCGGCCAGCCCCGCCTGCGGGTGAGCGAGGGGGGCACTCCCGTGGCCGGGGCGGAATGCATGACCGCGCCGACGCCGACGCTGAGGCCGCAGCTGAGCGAGCGCAGCGCCTGGAAGCTGGTTTCGCATCTGGCGCTGAACCACCTGGGCGTCACCGGCGGGCCGGAGGGCGCACTGGCGCTGCGCGAGATCCTGCGCCTGCACGACCTGCGTGACACGGCCGAGAGCCGTGCTGCCATCGCCGCCCTGCTGGCGGTGGAGAGCCGCCCCGGCGTAGCACGGCTGCCGGGCGGGCGTCCCGGTGCTTTCGTGCGCGGGCTGGACGTGACGCTGACCTTCGACCCGGCCGGCTGGCAGGCCGGCGGGCTGCACCTGCTGGCCGCGGCGCTGGAGCGCTTCCTGGCGCTGCAGGTCTCGGTCAACGCTTTCGTGCGCACGGCGGCGGTGCTGCGCGGGCGTCCCGGGGCGGTGGCGCGCTGGGCGCCGCGGTCCGGCACGCGCATCCTGCTGTGAGCGAGTTCCCGCCTGCCCAGCGCCTCGACCTCGCTGCCCTCGGGCTAGGAGAGGCCGCCCCGTCCGGGGCTGCGCCGGACGCCGTGGCCGGGGTGCCGCCGGAACGGGTGCCTGACGCTCCGTCCGGGGCGGCGCCGGCGCAAGCCGCTACCCCGATCCCGAGCCCGATCCCGGTGCCGCTGCATCTCGCCTTGCCGCTTCCTGGGCCACCGGAGCCTTCGCCGCGTGACCGGCTGGCCCGGACGCCCGGGCGCTTCGACCTGGACCAGGGCATCGCCGTGGCGGCGCACGGGGTGGATGCGCGCGACTTGCACTACCGCACCAGCGCGCGCCTGGCGCATGCCGAGGGTGCCATCGTGCAGGCCGACCCGGCGGCACGCACGCTGACCCTGGCCACCTTCGGGCTGATCGGCCCGGGCGGCGTGCTGCCACGCCACCACACCGCCACGGTCGCGACGGAGCTGCGCAAGCGCTCCGCCGCGCTGCACGCCTTTCTGGACATGCTGGGCGGGCGCTTCGCCGGGCTCTGGGCCAAGGCAGGGGCCAAGTACCGCCCGACCCGCGACCCCCAGCCGGCCGAGCGCGCGCTGTCCGCGGCCCTCGGCCTGGGCACGCCGCACCTGACGGAACGGGCCGGGGCACCGGAACCGGCGCTGCTGTTCCATGCCGGCAACCTGTCGGCCCGCACCCGCTCGGCCGAACGGCTGCGCGCCATGCTGGAGGAGGAGGCGGGCGGCGCGGTGGAACTGGTGGAGTTCGCCGGTGGCTGGCTGCGCCTGCCCGAGGAAGAACGCACCCGCCTGGGCGGCCGCGGCCGGCGCGGCGGCGTGCCCGGCCAGCATTCCGCCCTGGGGCAGGGCGCCGTACTGGGCGGGCAGGTCTGGGACGCGCAGTCGCGCTTCATCGTCCGCATCGGCCCGCTGCCGCGCGAAGCCTTCGAGGCGCTGCTGCCCGGCACGCCCGGCCATGCCCGGCTGCTGGCGCTGTGCCGCCTGCATGTCGGGCTGGACACCGGCTTCGCCCTGAACCCCGTGCTGGCGCGGGAGGACGTGCCGGCCCTGCGCCTCGGCGCGGCGGCGGCGGGCGCGCGGCTCGGCTGGTCCTCCTGGCTGACCCGGCCCACGCCGCGGCGGCGCGACGGCACCGAGCCGATCTTCGATGCGCGCTGAAACCGCCACGTGAAAGCAATCTTCTCGCGCCCGCACCGATCGTGCTATTCCGCCTCGGAAAATGGGAGGCTGGATCATGTCCCGCACCGCGTTGCTTGCCGCCGGAGCGGCCGTCCTGATCGGCGGCGCCATCACCGCCACCCCCGGCTGGGCCCAGTCCGACCCCGCTGCCCTGTCCCTGATCGAGCGGCTGCGGCCGCAGGCCGGCCAGACCCGCGGCATCCGTATGCCCGGGTCGGAAGCGGCGCCCGCCGCCCCGACGCAGCCGGCACCGGCCGCCGCCACTGTGCCCGCGCCGCCGTCCGGCAGCACCGCTCGCCCGGCGGCGGCCAGTGCTCCGGCGCCCCGGCCCGCGACGCCGGCCCCGGCGCGTCCCGCCGCGGCCGCCACCACGGCGCCTGCCGGTGTTGCGGCCGTGTCCATCACCGTGCGCTTTCCCACCGGCTCGGCCACGCTGACGCCGCAGGCGGAACGCGAGCTGGCGCCGCTCGGGCAGGCCCTGAGCTCGGCCGAGCTGGCGCCCTACCGTTTCCGCATCGAGGGTCACACCGACACGGTGGGCTCGGTGGACAGCAACAAGCTGCTCTCGGAGCGTCGTGCCGATGCGGTGCGCGACTACCTCGTGAGCCGCTTCGGTGTCAGCCAGGACCGGCTGGAAGCGGTGGGCCTGGGCCAGTCCCAGCCGCTGGTGCGCACCGGCGACCAGGTGCCGGAAGCGCGGAACCGCCGCGTGCAGGTGCTGAACCTCGGGAGCTGATCTCCCGCGACGCGGGAGGCGGGCGCGATGGGCTCGGAGGCTGACGACACGGTTCGGCTGAGCCCGCCGCCCCGCGCCGGGCGGCCGGTTCGGGGCTCTGCCACCCGGCGCAACGCTTGGCTGGGGGGGGTAGCGGGGCTGATCCTGGCGGGTGCGGTGGGCTGGACCGCCTTCCGCCTGCTGGCGCCGGTTCCCGCCCCGCTGCCTTCCCCGGCGCCGGTCGTCGCCCTGGCGACACCGCCCGCCGCTCCCGTCCTGCAAGCCTTCCCCGTGCTGACGGAAGCCGAGATCGCCGACCACCGGGCGGCCTGGCCGACGGTGCTGCAGCTGGCGGAGAACCCGCGCGTCTTCGTGCTGGATTTCCCGGACCTCGCCAGCCAGGGCATGGCGCTGAACCGGGTTGCCGCCCTGGTGGAAAAGGCCGACCTGCCGCGCGACCACGTGCTGTCCGACACCGAGATGGCGGCCGTGCTGGTGCGCTCGGGCGAAACGGCGGAAACCTACTACTACGGCCACGACTACCGCGGTTCCGACCTGGAACGCTTCTTCACCCTGGCGGCCCGCGAAGGGCTGGTGCTGAACGAGGGCGAGCGCTGGGTGTCCGAGCAGCTGGCCCGTGCCCGCGCCCTGTCCGGCCCGGGGGAGATCGCCCTGATCTCCGTGGCGGCGCCGGGTCCGCGGATGGATGAATCCGCCCGCCGGACGATCCTGCACCACGAGGTCGGGCACGGCTACGACTTCACGGTGCCCTTCTACGCCGCCCATGTCCGCCGCGTCTGGGCGGAGAGCTTCACCGAGGCCGATCGCGCTGCCTTTCGCAGCTTCCTGGCGCGCGAAGGCTACGACGTGACCAACGAGGACCTCGTGGCCGGCGAGATGCAAGCTTACCTGCTGTTTACCCCCGACGAGCGCTTCTTTGCCGCCCAGCATCTCGGCCTGAGCCCGCAGCGGGTGGAACAGCTGCGCGCCCTGGTGCGGAACCGCGCGCCCCTGCCCTGAGCGCCGCCGTTCAGCCGGCGGCGGGAAGGCGCTTGGACAGGAAGTAGCGGCTGTGCCCGGGCGGGTGGTCGTCCAGCTGGCCAAACACGGCGTAGCCCAGCTTCTGGTAGAAACCGAGGGCCTGAAAGCTGAAGGTGTCCAGCCGCACGCCGATGCAGCCACGACGAGCGGCCTCGGCTTCGGCCTGCCGCATCAGCTCCGAACCCAGGCGCTGGTGCCGGAGGTGTTCCGGCACGGCCAGCAGCTCGATGAACAGCCAGCCCCAGGAGGTGCGGCCCCAAAGGCCGCCGGTCACCGCGCCCCCGGCCGGCTCCCGCAGCAGCAGGGCCAGGGGGCGGCCATCGGAAGGCCCGATCTGGGCTTCGTTGAAGGCGACCAGCGGGCGCAGGATCGCTTCCCGGGCCGAAGCTTCCGGCGCATCCGTCAGGACCAGTTCATATTCCGCCTCAGAAGCCACGCCAGCACCCCGCGACACGTCGGGGCCGGTTTAGCGTGAAGGACGGGGGAGGGGGATAGCGCCGGCGCGCTTCGCGTCGGCCGGCCGGTGTTGTCGGGGCGATGCCGTCCCTCCGGCCCAGGGCCGGGATGCGGGGGCGCCGGGCTGCGGCGGTAACGACCGCCGGGCTGCAGCGTTCTCCCCGTATCTCCCGAACTGGAACCCTGCCGATGCGCCCGCCCCTGATCGCCGCCCTGTTGCTCGCCGCCACGCCCCTGTTGTCCCAGGGCGCTGCCGCACAAACAGCCGTGGAGCGCGCGCAACGGCAGCTCGACCAGCAGATCCAGGGCGACCGCCTTCGCGATGCGGCGCGGGACGCCAGGGGCGACGTGCGCGACGGCGCCGCGGCGCGGGTGGACGCGCTGGAAGCTGATCGCGCGCCCTTGCTCACCAACCGGAGCCCGACTCAGGACAGCCTCACCAGTGGCGGCACGCACCTGGAAACGGCACCGGTGGAACTGCCGGGCAGCACGCCTCTGCGCGACCGGGCACCCACGGTGGAGCGTCGCTGAGGGCGAGCCGCGGCGAGGCGGGGAGAGGAGTGGCGCGCCGCCGAGGGTGAGTATCGGTCCTTACTTCCTCATGGATGATTCCTGAACGGCCGGCAACGCATTCAGGTGTCGGAACGTTCATCGGCAAACGCCCAGGAGCCGATCATGTCCCGTTTCACTCCCCTGTGCCGTGGTGCCCTGCTGGCCGGCTTCGTCGCATCCGCCTTCGCCCTGCCGGCCGCCGCGCAGGACCTGAACGGCATTGTCGGCCAGGTCCTGCAGGGCCTGCAGGGCAACCAGCCCGGCAACAACGAGGACGCGCGACGACGCGACGAGGATGCGCGCTGGGCCCGCGAGCGTGAGCGGCAAGGCTCTGAGCGCGATCGCGAAGCCCGGGAACGCCGGCGCGAGGATTGGGAGCGCGACCGGGCCCGGCAGGAAAGTGACCGTGGACGTGGTGGGGACCGCCGTCGTGCCACGGAGGACCGTGACCGTCAGCTGGCCGAGCAGCAGCGCCGGATCGAGGATGAGCGCCGCCGCATCGCTGATGACCGTCGGCGCATTGAGGAAGACCGCTACCGGCGCTGAGGCCCGCGCCGCAACCCGGGCCGGAAAGGCACGTTCCCTCGCCACTGCTTCGAGAACGACACCATGCGCCCCCTATCCATCCTGGCTGCTGCTATCCTGGCCCTGACCGCGTCGCCTGCGGAAGCCGGGACGCTCGACAACCTGTTCAGCAGCACACTGGGGCGGATCTCCCTGTTCCGCGGCCAGGGTGAGGCGGCCGCGCCGGCGAAGCCGGTCGCGGACGAAGCCCTGAATCGCGAGCGTGAAGCACGTGAGATCCGGCGCCGCTACTGGGAGCAGGAAAAGGCGCGACGGGAAGCGCGTGCTGCCGGCAGCACCAACCTGGTCGCCAGCCCGGTTCAGTAGGCCGGAGCGTCCCGCGTCGCATAGCGCCGTGCCAGAATGCGGAGCGGCAGGGGGGGCGACCACCCCCCTGCCTTGCAGCATCAGCGCGGCGGCAACCCCCAGATTTCCTCGGCATATTCACGAATGGTGCGGTCGGAGGAGAACCAGCCGACCCGTGCCGTGTTCAGGATGCTGGCCCGCCACCAGGCTGCCGGATCATTCCAGCGGGCGGCCACTTCGCGCTGCGCGGCGTCGTAGCTGTCGAAGTCGGCGGTGACCAGGAAGGTGTCGTGATTCAGCAGCCCGTCCACCAGCCCGCGGTAGCGGCCCGGCTCCTCCGGCGAGAAAACGCCCGAGGCCACGGCGTCCAGCACCCCGGCCAGGCTGGGTGACGCGGCGACGGCAGCGCGGGCGTCGTAGCCCTGCTGCTTCCGGGCCGCGACCTCCGCGGCGGTGAGGCCGAAGATCACGATGTTCTCGGGGCCCACGCGCTCCCGGATCTCTACGTTGGCACCGTCCAGCGTGCCGATAGTGATGGCGCCATTCAGCGCCAGCTTCATGTTGCCGGTGCCGGAAGCTTCCAGCCCGGCGGTGGAGATCTGCTCGCTGAGGTCGGCCGCGGGAATGATCATCTCCGCCAGGGACACGTTGTAGTTCGGCAGGAAGGCCACCTTCAGCATGCCATGCACGGTAGGGTCGTTGTTGACCACCCGCGCCACGTCGTGTGCCAGGCGGATGATCAGCTTGGCTTGGTGATAGCTGGCGGCCGCCTTGCCGGCGAAGACCTTGACCCGCGGCACCCAGTCGCCGGTCGGGCGCGCCCGCATCGCGTTGTAGAGCGCCACGGTCTGCAGCACGTTCAGCAGCTGGCGCTTGTACTCGTGGATGCGCTTGATCTGCACGTCGAACAGCGCGGCCGGGTCCACAGCCACGCCGATCCGCTGCGCGATCAGGGAGGCCAGGGCCTCCTTGGCCACCCGGCGCTGGGCGGCGAAGCGGTTCTGGAAAGCCGGGTCGCCCGCATGGTCGGCCAGCCCTTCCAGCAGGCCGGGATCGTCCAGCACGCCCTCGCCCAGCGTGTCCACCAGCAGCCGGGTCAGGCCGGGATTGGCGCGCAGCAGCCAGCGGCGGAAGGTGATGCCGTTGGTCTTGTTGGTGATGCGCCCGGGCAGGACGCGGTTGAGGTCGGCAAAGACGGTCTGCCGCATCAGCCCGGTGTGCAGGGCCGAAACGCCGTTGATCTTGTGGGAGCCCACGAAGGCCAGGTGCCCCATCCGCACGCGCCGGCCGTGCTCCTCGTCGATCAGTGACACGGCGGCCAGCAACGCGTCGTTGCCCCCCTCCCGCCGGGCGGCGTCGAGGTGACGGGCGTTGATCAGGTAGATCAGCTGCATGTTGCGAGGCAGCAGCCGTTCCATCAGCGACACCGGCCAGGCTTCCAGCGCTTCCGGCATCAGCGTGTGGTTGGTGTAGGAGAAGGTGGCCCGGGTGATGTCCCAGGCCTCGTCCCATTCCAGTCCGTGCACGTCCAGCAGCAGCCGCATCAGCTCGGCCACGCCGATTGCCGGATGAGTGTCGTTGAGCTGCACCGCCACCTTGTCGGCCAGCGATCGGACCTCGCCGTACAGGGCGAGCTGCCGCCGCAGCATGTCCTGCAGGGAGGCAGAGGCGAAGAAGTATTCCTGTCGCAGCCGCAGTTCCTGCCCTGCCGGGGTCTCGTCACCCGGGTACAGCACGCGGGAGATCGCTTCCGCCCGGACGCGGTCGGTTTGCGCGCCGACGTGGTCGCCGCGGTTGAACTCGGCCAGCCGCAGAGGGTCCTTGGCCCGCGCCGACCACAGCCGCAGCGTGTTCACCCGCTTGCCGCGCCAGCCCACCACCGGCGTGTCGTAGGCCACCGCGCGCACGGTTTCGCTGGGGTGCCAGACCAGCTTGGGGATGCCGCCGGGCACCAGCTCGGCCTGCACGTAGCCGCCGAAGCCGATGTCGTAGCTGATCCCGGCGCGCTCGAACTCCCAGGGATTGCCGAAGTTCAGCCAGTCTTCCGGCAGCTCGTGCTGCTGGCCGTCCTCGATCACCTGTCGGAACAGCCCGTGCTCATAGCGGATGCCGTAGCCGTAGGCGGGGATGCCGATGCTGGCCATGCTTTCCATGAAGCAGGCGGCGAGGCGGCCCAGCCCGCCATTGCCCAGGGCGGCATCGGCTTCCTGCGCCAGCACGGCGTCTAGTTCCACGCCCAGCCCCTTCAGGGCCTCCCGCACGGTTTCCGTCAGGCCTAGATTGCCCAGCGCGTCCGACAGCAGGCGGCCGATCAGGAACTCCAGGGACATGTAGCAGACCTGCTTGTCCCCGCTTTCCCGCGTATCGGTGTTGGAGGTGCGCCAGCCGTCCACGATCCGGTCGCGGGTGGCGAGGGCCGCGGCCAGGAACCAGTCGCGCTCGCTGGCGCGCTCCTGCGTGCCGCCGACCTGGTAGATCAGCTTGGACAGGATGCTCTGGCGCAGCTCCTCCACCTCGGCCCGAGGCGGGCTGCCCGATGTGGTGCTGTCGAGGTCATGGGCGGGCGCGGCGATGGTGTCCACGGGAAGACCTTGCTTGGAGGAACGAAGCGGAATCTGGCCGATCAGCCCGGGTTGTCCAGCATTTTCGCGCTATGGTTGCGAATTGCTGCTTGCGGATCAGCTAACGGATGCAGCATCGGGGCGGGAACCTTAGCACAGCAGGGCCGGACCGAGGGACGGGATTGTTCCTGTTCGGGCCTGTCCGACCCGTTCAGCGCACCTCCAGCACCAGCTTGCCCCGGAGGTGCCGGGATTCGCTGACCCGATGGGCCTCGGCCGCGTCGGCCAGGGCGTAGCGGGTGATCGCGGGCAGCCGCACCGCCCCGGATTCGAGCAGGTGAAGGATGCGCTCCAGGTGCGCGCGGTCGCGGGTCACGGGAGGGCGCAGCACGTCTACATCCGTCCGGGGCGGGTGGGAGCCCACGGGGGCCGGGGCGATCCAGACCAGCCGCCCGCCGGGCCGCAGAACCTTGAAGGAGCGGAGCTGTACTTCGTCGCCCACCGTGTCGAACACCATGTCGCAGTCGGAAACGAGGGTGGTAAAGTCCTCGTTCCGGTAGTCGATGGCCCGGTCCGCCCCGAGCTGGCGGACGTAGTCGTGGTTGGCGGCGCTGGCGGTGGTGATCACCTGGGCACCGAGATGCTTGGCGAGCTGGATGGCGAAGCCGGCCACGCCGCCCGCCCCGCCCTGGATCAGCACAGTTTCGCCGCGCTGCAGCCGCCCGGTATCCTCGATGGCCCAGAGCGCCGTGAGGCCGGCCAGGGCCACCGCCGCGGCCTCGACATGGCCGAGGCGGTCGGGCTTGCGGGCGAGGAGGGCGGCGCTGATCGCGAGCTTCTCTGCATAGGCACCCTCGATGCCGCGATCGGTGACGCCGAACACCGCGTCGCCGGGGGAGAAAGCGGACACCCCCGCGCCGAGGGCGCTGACCACGCCCGAAAAGTCGCGGCCGAGGATGTGCGGAAAGGTGGTGTCGTAGATCCCGCCGCCGTTCCGGACCTTGTAGTCGGCCGCGTTGACGCTGGCCGCGTGAATGTCGACCACGACCTCGCCCGGCCCGGCCACCGGATCGGGCGCGTCGCCGTAGCGCAGGACCTCGGGCCCGCCATGGCGGGAGAGGATGATGGCCTTCATTGATGGTCGTCCCCTGCGGCTGCGCGCCCTTCGCCGGGCGCGAAGATGGCGGCGCCACTGATCCGGCAGCCGGGTTCCCTGTCAACGGCGCGGCGCCTTGCCGGGCGCGGGACGCGGCGCCTGTGCTTCGCTGCCCAGTGGCGGGCGTGGGATGTTGCCCAGCCCGGTGCCCGGTCCTAAGCCTCCGGGAAAGCGGGCCGGGGAGCGCGCCCGCAGCGGGAGCGATGGGATGGAAGAACCGATCCTGGTGGCGGGCGGCGGTCTCGGCGGGCTGTTCACGGCCCTGGCGCTGGGCCGCAGGGGCATCGCCGTGCGGGTGCTGGAACAGGCCCCGGCCTTCGAGGCGATCGGCTACGGCATCCAGCTCGGGCCCAATGTGTTCCCCCACCTGGAACGGCTCGGGTTGCGCGAGGCGGTGCTGGGGGCCGCGCATCTTCCCCCCGCGGTGCTGATGCTGGACGCGCTGTCCGGCGAGGAGGTCGCGCGCATCCCCACCGGCGCTTCCTTTCAGCGGCGCTTCCGGCACCCCTACGTCGTGATCCACCGCGTCGACCTCTACGAGATCCTGCTGGCCGCCTGCCGGGACACGCCCGGCATCACGCTGGAGCCTTCCACCGCCGTGGCCGGCTTCGAGGCGGGCGACGACGGGGTCCGCGTGCGGACGGCGGAAGGGCGGGAAATCCGCGGCGCGGCGCTGATCGGCGCGGATGGTCTGCGTTCCGCCGTGCGGGCGCAGCTGCGCGCGGAGGGCGAGCCGGACGCGGTCGGCTACGTCGCGCATCGCACCCTGGTGCCCATGGAGCAGGTGCCCGCCCATGTGCGCCGCGACGAGGTCATCCTGTGGGGCGGGCCGGGCTTCCACATCGTGCACTACCCGCTGCGGGCCAACAGCGTGTTCAACATCGTGGCGGTGTTCCGCACCGAAACCCATGCGCAGCGCCGCGACCCTGCCGCCTACAAGGCGGAGCTGCAGCACACCTATCGCGACGCGCATCCCGCCATGAAGACGCTGCTGTCCCTGATGAGCCTGGAACGGCGCTGGCCGATCTCGGACCGCGCGCCGATCCGGCACTGGAGCCATGGCCGCGTCACGCTGCTGGGGGACGCCGCGCACCCCACGCTGCAATCCCTGGCGCAGGGGGCCTGCATGGCGATCGAGGACGGGTCGTTTCTCGCCGAGCTGGTCGGGCAGGCGGCGGGCGACCACGCCGCGGCCTTTCGCCGCTACGCCGCCGAGCGCTACGTCCGGACCTCCCGCGTGCAACTGGAATCCCGTGCACTCTGGGACGTCTACCACTGCGACGGCATCGCGCGGGACGTCCGGCGTCAGACCTTCGGGGAACGCTCCGAGGAGGATTACTTCCGCTGCCTTGCCTGGCTCTATGACGGGGCGGACCCCCCGGCCGCGCTGCGCTCCGCTGCGGCGTGAGGGGGCATCCCCGACGCGGGTGAAGCCGCCGCGGCGCTACTGGCTGGCCCAGACGACGCGGTGCATCCAGGTGATCTCGGCCAGGTCGAAGCTGTAGTTCGGGTGGGCGGGGTTGAGCGAGGACAGTTCCACCTTGCGGGCGGATTGGCGCAGCAGCTCCTTGGCCATCACCTCGCCGCCGCGGGTGCGTACCACCACGCGGTCGCCGCGCCGCACCGGGGCGCCGGGGGACACGATGATGGTGTCGCCGTCGCGGAACACCGGCTCCATCGATTCGCCGGAAATCTCCAGCGCATAGGCATTGGGGTCGGGGATCTCGGGCACGCTGATCTCGTCCCAGCCGGCCCCCACGGGATAGCCGCCATCGTCGAAATAACCGGCGCTGCCGGCCTGGGCGAGGCCGATCAGCGGGATGCGCCGCATCGCCCGCACGGGGGAGCGGAAGTTCATCGCGGCGCCCGTGATCAGGCTGGCGAAGGCATCCATCCCGGTGTTGGTGGCGCTGAGCACCTTGGCCACGCTTTCCGTGGAGGGCCAGCGCGCCCGCCCGTCCGGGCCCGTCCGCTTGGACGGGTTAAAGGCCGTGGGGTCCAGGCCCGCCTTGCGGGCGAGGCCGGAGGCGGAGAGGCCGTTCTCCGCCGCCAGCGCGTCCAAAGCGCGCCAAATGTCGTTGTGCTGCATGGGTCCTTTATCCTAGGTGCGCAGTCGTTGATCAATAGGAACTTTCTCTTACAAAACGATTGACGTTCACGAAGTAGCGAGTGCAGTGTTCACTCATTGTTCCCGTCCAGGTCGAGGAAGCCCACGATGACCCCTGCCGCAGCGCGCCCCACCGGTCCCGGCCGCTTCGCCGCCATCAGCAAGGCGGAGCCCTTCCGCAGCGCCGAGGAGGCGTGGTTCTGGACCATGTCGGCGCTGATCGCCCGGCAGGAAGGGGCCCGCATCGTGGCCGGCCGCGGCGCGGTGGTGCGGCCCTGCGAGCCGGACGACGTGGTGAAGTGCCTCGACCGCCTGTACCGCCAGCGCCGGGTGGACCTGTCCCACGCGCGCATCCTGCGGATCTGGGGCGAGCGCGGCGAACGGCCCAGCGCCAACCACCCGCGCGAGCGGCACGACCACCGGCTCTGGACCGAGGCGCTCGACCGGCTGGAATGGCCGCTGCGCATCAAGGGAATCGTGGCCGGCGAACTCACCTCTCCCGCGGCATCGGCCGGCGGCACCGTGGTGTCGCTGGATGCCGCCCGGTCGTGAAACTCGGGGAAGGGGACGACTCGGCGACGGGGCAGCCGGCGGCGCACCCGTCGCACCGGCGGCAGGCAGGGGAACAGGAACTCTGGCTCGGCTTCGGCGGCCGGGCCGACCAGTTCTGGCTGCGGCTGCTGCGCCCGGGCTTCCGGCACTGCTTCGCCGGGCTCCGGGATGCCGGGGGCTGGACCGTGCTCGACCCCTTGTCGGGACGGTTGCTGGTGGTGCGACTCGACGTGCCCGCGGGGTTCGACCTTCCGGCCTTCTGGCGGCGCGCCGGCTGCGCCGTACTCGGTCCCTTCGTGCCGGCCGCGCCGGCGGCCCGGCGTCCCTGGCTGTCGCCCTTTTCCTGCGTGACGCTGTGCCGTGCGCTGCTGGGTCCGGGTTCGCCCCGCGCCATGACGCCCTACGGGCTGTTCCGTGCTCTCGAAGAAAAAAATACTATTATGAGGAAAATGTTCTTGACGGACGGTGTTCTCTCGCGTTAGAACACCGTCATCAACGGGCGAGCTGCGCCCGTTGCTCCCTTCCCGAACCTCCTCGTGGGCCCGACCGGATCATCCGGTCGGGCCCACGGCTTTTTCGGGACCCTCTCACACCGGACCCAGGAGAGCACGCGCGCATGGGTGTTTCGTTCCGTGCCCCGATGGCGAGGGTGACCGGCAACGGTTCCGCAGCCCACGGCGGCGCCTTCCTGGTCGGCAAGCCGGGCTTGCCGTCGCGTCGTGCCGGCGGGGCCGTGATGGCCATCCCTCATCCGCTGGCGTCGCAGCTGGCACAGGCCCCGAGGTCGGCACGATGAGCCCGCATCCCGGCTCCGGCGTGACGCCGGACGCGATCCTCGCCCGCCACGCCGCCGCGCTGGAGGCGCGCCGTCCCTGGGAGGGCGTATGGCGCGAATGCTACGAGCACGTGCTGGCCACCACCCCCGGCAGCGGCGGCCCCACCCTGTTCGACGCCACTGCCGCCGATGCCGCCGAGCAGCTTTCCGCCTCGCTGCTCGCCGAGCTGACGCCTCCCTGGTCCCGCTGGTTCGGCCTGTCCCCCGGCCGCGAGTTGGCGGAGGGCCCGGATGGCCGTGCCGCCGCCGAGGCGCTGGAGAATGCGGCGGACACGCTGCAGGGCCATCTCGACCGTTCCTCCTTCGCGCTGGAGATGCACCAGGCCTTCCTGGACCTGGTGGTGGCCGGTACCGGTGTGCTGCTGGTGGAGGAGGCCGCCCCCGGCGAGATGTCCGCCCTGCGCTTCCAGGCCGTGCCGCTGCGCGAATGCGTGCTGGAGGAAGGTGCCTCGGGCCGGCTGGACACGGTGTTCCGTGCTGCCCGGCTGGACCGCGCCACGATCACGGCGCGCTGGCCCACGGCACTCCTGCCGCCCGGTGAGGCCGGCGAGCGCTTCCGGGTGGTGGAAGCGGTGTGGCCCGACCGGGCCGGCGTCGCTTTCGCGGCGGTGCTGGACCTCGATGGCGGGGCGGTGCTGCTGGCCGAGGGGCGCTTCGCCCAGTCGCCGTTCATCGCCTTTCGCTGGATGAAGGCGCCGGGCGAATCCTATGGCCGCGGCCCCGTCATGAAGGTGCTGCCGGACGTCCGCACCGCCAACAAGGTGGTGGAGCTGGTGCTGAAGAACGCCTCCATCGCCGCGACGGGCATCTGGCAAGCGGATGATGACGGGGTGCTGAACCCCGCCACGGTGCGGCTGGTGCCCGGGGCCATCATCCCCAAGGCGCCCGGCTCCTCCGGCCTGACGCCGCTGGCGGCGCCCGGTAATTTCGACGTGTCACAGCTGGTGCTGTCCGACCTGCGGGCGCGCATCCGCACCGCGATGCTGACGGACCGGCTGGGCCGGCCGTCGGATGCGCGGATGACGGCGACGGAGGTGCTGGAGCGCTCGGCGGAAACCGTGCGCATCCTCGGCGCCACCTATGGCCGCCTGCAGGCCGAGCTGCTGACGCCGCTGATCGCGCGCTGCCTGAGCATCCTGCGCCGCCGCGGCGAGGTGCCGCCGGTGCTGCTGGACGGGCGGGAAGCGCGGCTCAGCTACCAGTCGCCCCTGGCGCGGGTGCAGGGCAGGGCGGATGCCGCCAACCTGCTGCTGTTCCTGCAGGCGGTGTCCGGGCTGGGCCCGGCCGCCGCGGCCGAGCTGAACCTGCCCGCCGCTGCCCGCCACCTTGCCCGCATCCTGGCCGCCCCGGCCGAGGTGCTGGCCGACCGTTCCACCGAGGAGTGATCCCGCGCATGTCCGACAGCCTGCTGGATGCCGCCCAGGACGGCGTGGCCGCTGGTGCTGCCCCGTCCCGCCCCGAGGAAGTGCCCGAGAAGTTCTGGAACGCCGAGACCGGCACCTTGCGCGTGGAAGCCCTGCTGAAATCCTACCGCGAGCTGGAGCGCAAGCTGTCGCAGCGCGTCGCACCCCCCGGCGCCGACGCGCCGGAGGAGGAGCGGCAGCGCTTCCTGCGGCTGCTGGGCGTGCCCGAGCACCCGGAAGGCTACGAGGTCACCGCGCGGCACGCGCTGTGCGGCCCGGACGCGGCGGTGAACGCCCGGCTGCACGCCGCCAACTTCACCCCCGCGCAGGTGCAGCTGGTCTACGACCTGGCGGCGGAGCGGCTGCTGCCGGTGGTGACCGAAGCGGCCGCGCAGGTCGAGGCGCAGCGGCAGCTCGACAAGCTGCGCGCGGCCTTCGGCGGCGAGGAGCGCTTCGCCCAGATCGCCCGGCAGATCTCGGCCTGGGGCCGCGCCAACCTGCCGGCCGAGGTGTTCGAGGCGCTCAGCACCACCGCCGAGGGCGTCACCGCGCTGCACGACATGATGCAGAAGGGCGAGCCGCCGATGGGCCGGCGCGCCGAGGCGCCGGAGCCGGCCGACGAGGAAGGGTTGCGCAAGATGATGCGCGACCCGCGCTACTGGCGATCGCGTGAGCCGGAGTTCGTGAAGCGCGTGACGGAAGGCTTCCGTCGGCTCACGGGTGGTTGATCGCGCGACTCAGGAATCCACCCCGAACCGAGGTGGACGAGTCACGTTCTAGGCTCGTAGCTTTCGCGACGACGCAATAGCCTGTTTCCCACGCATCCCCCCAGGGTGACAGGCATCGTCGTCGCGCCGGTTCCGTCTTCCCCCCTCGGACGGACCCGGCTTCACGGGGGCGGGTGGCGTCTCTCTTCCCCCTGACGCCGCCCGCCCCCGTCGTAGTTTCCGCCCCATTCCCGACGCGCCCAACCCGCGCCGCCGCCTTCCCCGCGAAGGCCGTGGCGCGGGCGCGCGTCGTTTCGTGCCGCAGGAACCCGGCCTCCGCTTCAGGGGGGAACCGGGCTCTCGGCGTTTCCCGTCCCCCTTTCCCCATCGCGGAGAATGCGCGTGCCCGGACAGATCGACGACGCCTTCACCAAGCAGTTCCAGGCCGAGGTGCACGAGGCCTACCAGCGCCAGGGCAGCAAGCTGCGCCCGACCGTGCGCTCCAAGAGCGGCATCAAGGGTGCCTCCACCGTGTTTCCCCGCGTCGGCAAGGGCGTCGCGGCGGCCAAGCCGCGCGCCGGCGCCGTGCCGGTGATGAACCTCAACCATGGCACCGCCGAGTGCTTCCTGCAGGACTACTACGCCGGCGAGTGTAAGAGGGGGTTTTTGAGTGTCTCATCGGCGGTTCAGCAGAGCTTAGAACGACCACCAAAACAATGATCTATGCGATGAAATGTAGAATGAAACGCTACTGACGCGTGAAGGGTTTAGGTATAGCCAGAGTGCCAGAGTGTGTGCCACAAAATGTGATCAGCCCATCAGCGAGGGCAGGAGGTCAGTGGCACGATGAGAGGTGGTGGGACGCGTCAACCAGCTCCAACAGTCACCGCGGACAGCGCGAATCGGCCGGCAACGGAGAGCAGGGCTGGTCTGCCGCGGCAAAATCGACGGACCAATCTAACCGACCGAAAACTGCTCGACCTCGCTAGCCGGCAACTCACGAAGCCGATCGACCTCTCCGACATCGCCATTGCAGGGCTAACGGCCCGGGTCTCACCCGGCGGGCGCATCGCCTTCTACTTTCGCTGGCGGGCCAACGGCGGCTTGCGTCGCGTGCGCCTGGACGCCGCGACCGTCGCTGAGGCGAGAACGCGTGCGACCGAAGCTCGCAGCGCCACTCAAATTGGGCGTGATCCTCGAACCACTGCTGCGGTGTACAATCCGGTGCAGGCAGCCACTGTGGCTGCGAGCGTAACCGATCTGATAACCGCCTTGAAGCAGCAGGGCCGCTCGGCCCGGTATTGCCGCAATGTTCAGCGCCTGTTCGAGAATCACGTGTTACCGACGTTAGGAAACAAGCGACTGACGGATTTGAACCGGGGAGACCTGACCGGCCTCTACCGTGAGCTGGCCGCTGTGAAGTCAGCGAATGGGAAAGGGCCAGAAGGAACACTCACGGCCATGGTCAACCGCGTGCATCTCCATGTCGGAGCGCTTCTCAGCTGGGCGACGCGCGAAGGCCGACTGCCGCCCGGCGTCGCGCCAGTGGTTCCACGTCCTGTTGCCGAGGAGCCAGGTGAACGAGCTTTGCGCGAGGAGACAAAGGTACTGCTGCGGCCACAGCACTTGGCGCAGTTGTGGCGTGCAGCCGAAGAGGAACAGCCGCACCTACGCTTCCTCGTGCGCCTTCTCTGTCTGCTGCCGATGAGGCGCGAGGAGATCACTGGGCTTTCCTGGAGCGAGATCCAGGGTGAGACGGAAGCGAGCACTGTCGAAACGCAGGACGGTGGTCAGTTCCGTGGCGCCAGACTTGAGATCCCAGCCGGGCGAATGAAGGGAAGGCGACCGCACGTTATGCCGTTGCCGCCTCGATCGGTTCAGCTGCTGCGTGACCTGCATGGGGTGCGCGGGATAGGAGAGTTCGTGTTTTCGGTTACTGCAGGGCGCACCCCCTTCGCGGGCTGGGGAACGCTCGCTGCGCGGCTGCGGAAGCGATGTCCTGACCTGCCGAAAGGTTGGGTGGTGCACGACATCCGAGGCGGTATCGCGACTGCGATGGGCGAGGCGGGAGAGGATGAGGCCGTCATCACCCGACTCCTACACCACGCACCGACCGCCCGAATCGGCATTACAGCAGTCTACGATCGAAGCCGCCGCCTACAGCAGATGTCGGATGTACTGGAGAACTGGGAAATGCGGCTACTGAAGGAAGTCGAGCGACAGGTTGGAGCAGTTAAATCATAGCGAATTTTTCGCAAAAAACAGCGTCACATGTCAACCCGGCTTGACATAAGGCAATGTTTTTTCTGGTTTTTTATGTTGCTTCACGCCGACTTTCTTGCCCAAGTTAGCACCGTGTCAGTCCCGGCATCCGAAGCGGATGCTGCGAGATGTAGCCCAGCGCAGGGCCAGAGCGTCGGCTTCGGCCGAGGGGACAAAGCGAAGCGGCTCGAGGCGGAACGGCCTCGTGGGATTTCCGCCTAGTGAGGGAGGCCCAGGAGAGGCCCCGACACCTGAGCCGTGAGGCTCTGTCGATCCAACAGCAAGCAGGGGTGCGGGGCGTGGCCCGACAGTCACCTCTTGGAAGCGGATGACAGATGCTGAAAGCGAAAGAGCAGTCGAGCGCTCACGAAGATCCTTTCCTCGATACGGCGGCAGTTATTGCGAGGGGATTCATCGGCAGCAAACCAACGCTGCACCGGTGCCTAAAGCGGGAACCAGACGAGAATCCTCTCGATCCCCCGCTCCGCCACACGAAGACAGGGCGCCGGTATTGGCGGCTGTCAGTTGTGGCCGCATGGGAGCAGCGAGAGAAGGACAGGGTCGCGCGGCAGGTCAGAGCGGAGGACTTGGTGCCGGACACTGACCCCGGACGCTGGGCGCCCGCAGCACGCGCGAAGGCAGCCTAGCCGATGTACGAGCATCGATCTGAACGTCAGCAGCAATCGGCTGTGTTGGACGCCAATGAAGACTCGCCAACAAGCACCGCACCTACCAGCAGTGGCTTGCAAGCCACCGGGCACAGCAGGAGTGAACACAACACCTTCCGCAAGTGGGCGGATAAAGGTTTCGGGGCTTCGCTCCTGCCGATTATCCCGCCGAACGCAGTTCTCGAAGCTGATGCCGGCAACCGCTCTCTTGCACTAAGAGGACGAGTGCCTGGTAAGCGGCAGGCAAATGGTTGCTGGCAGCTGTGGCAGGACTGGAACGGCTACGAAGCATCCACAGCTGATCTTGATGAGTGGGCAGCTTGGGGAGCCGGCGTCGGCATACAGGCGCGTCACTTTCCTGCCGTGTGGTGTGACACGGCGGGCCCAAGCATGGCGAACGAGCTCCTTGCATTGACGCGACGACGCCTCGGCAATGGTGCGCTGCGAACAGGTCCGGGACCCCGATGGCTGATGATGTATCGGCAGGGCGCCTTGGCGGAACCTTGGCAATCTCGCCGTATGCACTTCCGCCTCCCCAATGGGGCAAAGGGATCGGTGGAGATCCTGGGTGACGGCGCCTGTTACGTACTCGAGGGCATCATTCCCGACGAAAGCGGATGCGCATACCCGGAACTCCGGGCAATAGACCCAGTTGTTGGTAGACCTAACTGATGCCCCCGCAGGGCTCGAGCGCAGCGGCTGTGTCGCCCGTGTACGCAATAGCGACCAACAAGAGCAGCGATCGCGTGTTCGATCCTGCTCGTTCCTGGAAGCATTGGACTGATCTTGGCTTTGGCCCCTGGCTGGTACCGGTCATTCCGCCCGGTGTCGCTTTGTCCAGCAAGAGCACCGTGCAGCGGGAAGACACCCGGGCTGCGTGGCATCGGTGGTCGCTGGTATGGCTGGGGCGGCTGGCGCATCGGCCGGGCAGCGATGGATGATATCGCCAAGTGGCAGCTGATGGGTTGCAGCATCGGTCTGAACGGCACCCGCTACCCAGCCTGGGATGGCGATATCAGCAATCGGGACCGGGCACGCACTGTGCACGCGCTGATCGTGCGTATCTGCGGCGACACGCCAGTGCGCTTTGGCCGGCATCCCCGCTTCCTGCTGCCCTACTCCGCCGTGGAGGGGCAGCCCATCCGCTGGCGCAAGGTCGAGTGGGAACTGCCGGACGGCACCAAGGAGCATCTGGAGATCCGCGGCGACGGCCAGCAGTACGTGGTCGCCGGCGAGCACCCCGGCACCGGCAAGCTCTACGCCTGGCCCCAGGGAGTGACGCCGGCAGCCGAGTGGCGAGTGCTCACCCTCGAGCTGGTGCAACAGGTCTTCGCGGAGTTGGAGAAGCTGGTGCAGGGCTGGGGCGGGGTGGTCGTGGTAACCGCCGCCAGCACGGGCGAGGGGCGTGCTGTCGCCGACCAAGCAACGCTAATGGCTCCTTCTGCCGAGGCCCTACAGGAAGCCATGGCTGTGCTGCCCAACCAGTGCGCTTCCCGCGTGGAGTGGATTACTGGACTGGCGGCGATCCGTGCCGCTTCGCAGGGCCTGCTGGACGACGACGGCCAGGAGCTCGCTTGGGCGTGGTGCGAGCGATGGGAGGGCGGAAGCGACACGGAATCGGATTGGCAGAAAGCCTGGGCGTCGCTGCGGCCGCCCTACAGTGTCGGCTGGAGCTGGATCGAAGAGCGCGCCCGAGGAAACGGCTGGATCGGGTCAGCCAAGCTGGCGTTCGCCGGGGTGGATGCCCCGGTTCTGCAGGGTGGTTCTCCAGGGCAGTCAGACGCGACGTCGGGTGTGGTGGCAGAAGCAGTAAAGGCAATGAACGCCGAGCACATCTGTGTCTTGGTGGGTACGAACACACGCATCGCCCGCCATTACTGCGACGAGAATGGCCATGCGATCTGGCGGTTCGTGCCGCCGCGCGAGCTCCAAGCCTTCTATGACTCCCGGCTCATCCAGTTGCCCAGCGGCCGGCACCTGAACCGGGTTGCAGTTTGGATGAAGGCCGCAGAGCGCCGCACGGCTGACGGCATCACCTTCGCCCCAGGTGAGCCCGAGATGGTGGGTAATTCGCTGAACCTATGGCGCGGGTGGGGGGTGCAGCCGAGCGAGGCAGGCTCGTGCGAGCGCTTCCGGTCCCACCTCCTCGAAGTGGTGTGCGGAGGCGACCGGGGCGTGTTCCGCTACCTGTGGGGCTGGCTTGCCGACTTGGTGCAGAACGCCGCGCGTAAACCTGAGGTCGCGGTCGTCCTGCGTGGTGGGAAAGGTACGGGGAAGAGCATCGTCGGGGATTACTTGATGCCCATCCTCGGCCCTGCCCGCGTGGTCGTTAGCCAGAAAGAGCACTTTGTCGGGCGGTTCAATGCAAGCCTACGGGGCGCGCTGCTGGTCCAGGTAGAAGAGGCGTTCTGGGCCGGGGACAAGGCGGCCGAGGGCGCGCTGAAGCACCTCATAACCGCACCGGAAATCACGCTCGAACTCAAAGGCGTGGATCCAGTGCCTATCCGGAGCTGCGCGCGGTTCCTGTTCACCAGCAATGAGGAATGGGTGGTGCCGGCCACCTCGGACGAAAGGCGCTATCTCGTGCTGGACGTCTCATCGGCGCGGCGGGGGGACCGCCAGTATTTCAGCGATCTTCTAGCGGAGCGCGATGGCGGCGGGGCTGCCCATCTGCTCTGGGAACTGCAGCACGAGGACCTGTCCGCGTTCGACGTCCGCACCGTGCCCCGCACTGACGCCCTGGCCGACCAGATCTTGGAGAGTCTGCCTCCAGCGCCGAGGTGCTGGTTCGAATTCCTGATGCGGGGGTACATCACCGATCGGCAGCGCATCTACCAGCGGACAACTGGTGGCGCGAACACCGTCGTGGATCAAGGCACCGAGTGGGTGCCGGTTGTCAGGCGGGACCTCTTTGCCGAGGCGGTGGCCGAGTGCGCACGTCAGCATCGCTGGACTGGGCATTTGCCGACAGAGAACTCGCTCCTCCGGCAGCTGCGCCCATATTTGCCGAAGAGCTTCCGAAGCGAGGGACAACGTCTCATCATGCCACCACCGAGGGGATCGGACATGGCGGCCGATAACTCGCGGAAGTGGACTTACCTTATCCCGGCGCTCACAGAGTGCCGCGCCGCCTTCGAATTACAAATTGGCCGGAAAATCAGCTGGCACGACGACGAGGCTGGGTAAGCACGCGTATTGGCCTAGATGGTGTCCAGGGTTCAGCCGCCGTGTCCAGGTTCCCAAGCGTGCCTGGACAGCGTAAGATTTTGAAAATGCTGGCGTGTCCTGGCTGTCCTGGCTGTCTAGCGGTTCTGAACTGCACACACAGTTTTGGCTCTGTGGGGGAGAGCACGGGGCGTGGGTCGCCTCTGAGCGGCTATGATGTTTGAATTCCCTAATCTGATAGACTGTCTGGACAGTGTGGACTAAGCCTTGAAATTATTAGGATATTCGGTGTCCAGGTTCCGGTGCTGACGTGGACATAGCTGGACCGTAGGGTAGTCGGTGGGGCCGGTGCGGGTTCCCCCGTGCATGAAAAGCAGCGCTGCGCGCTTCGCCGTTCATGCAAGTCGTTGATCTGCTGGATTTCGGGCGTTCTTCGAGCAGGGGCCCCACGCTTCGCTCTCTGGTGCCGATCCGGCAAGAGGGAGTGGTGTGTTCCACCATTTCGGTGCGCGTCGCATCGCCCCCCCATCGTAGTCATGCCGTTGTGCCGCTGCGGCTAAGCCGCCTCGGCTTTTCCCTGTGTGCTGCTTCAGGATCTCTCGCAGGCGTAGCAGGAGCTACCCCGTGCGGATTACATTCGCAGCAGCCGCCACCGGAGCGCTTCGCCATGCCCCCTGACGAAACCAACATCGTGCCGTTTCGGGGCACCACAGCGGAGCGGCAAAAAGCAGCCGCACGGGTGCTGGCCAACTGCAGCAGCGTGGCCGATGCCGCCCGCCAGCTCGACGTTTCGGAAGCGACACTTCGCCGCTGGATGGTTCAGGAGGACTTCGCCAACCTGATCCTCCGGGCCCGTGAGCACTTCCTTCGGACGGAAGGCGCGACGCTGGGCGTGCGGGTTATGATGGAACTCGCCGAGGGCCGCCCCTACACGGACGAGAAGGGCGATACGCAGTTCCGCATCGCGGCCCCTGTGCGGTTTCAGGCCGCCAAGGAGCTTCTGGCCTTCGGTGGCCACTCTCAGGCTGGTGCGGCTGCCGAGGTTGCCGGGGCGCGGCGACAGGAGAACCTGCACGAGATGTCTGCCGACCAGCTGGAGCGCCAGATAGCCGCCGCCCAGGCAGCTCTGGAGGAGGCGCGGCGCCAGGTCGCGGTGCTGGAAGGGGTGGCGGAGGAAGCCACCCCGGAAAAGCAGACTCAGCCCTCTGCCGTAGAACTCTGGTAGCGGTTACCTCTTGCGTCCGGGCCAGCTCCGGAAGGCCGTCCTCGAAGCGTCGACTTCGGAGGTGCGATCGATTGGCTTAGGCTCGTAGCGCCTAACCTCCCGGACAGCCGCCATGCTCCTGCGCCGCCTCATCCTGCTCGCCTTCCTGCTCTGCCCGGCGCTGCCGGCCGATGCGCAGCCTGCTACGGCTGAATCCGACGCGCCGGCTGCTGCGAGGGTTCTGATCGAGGTTACCGGCACGGCAGCCGTCATGGAGCAGATGTTGGAGGGCATGCGGACGCCCATAGTGCAGCTCCTCCGCCAGCAGTCGCCCCAGCTACCCGCCGCCACCGTGGAGAGGGCAGTGGACGAACTCTTGATGCCCGAGTTCCGCGTCCGTCTGCCTGAGTTCCTGGATGCTGCTACGGCCATCTATGTGGCCAACTTCACTGTCGAGGAACTGCGCGAACTGGCCGCCTTCTACACCACGCCACTGGGTGCCAAGACGATACGGATTATGCCGCAAATGGTGGAGCAGAGCATGGCAGCTGGCCAAGCGTGGGGCCAACGCGTGGCGCGGGAAGTGCTGCGGAAGAATGCCGCGTCGCTGCGCGAGCGCGGCATCAACCTGTAATAGGGGTCAGCCGCCTGCCGCGGTGCGCTCGCTGGTGGCTCCTTGCGTCTTCAGGCCGGCGTATCAGGGCCCGTGACAGTGCCGAGCACCCGGTAAACACTGGCGCGACCTATGCCGAGCTGCCGGGCGATCTCAGCCGGCCGCGCGCCCTCGGCCTTCAGCCTGGCCACCTCGGCTGCCTGGCGCTGCGCCGTGGGCGCGCGGCCCTGATACTTGCCGTCCGCCTTCGCCTTCGCGATTCCCTCGCGTTGGCGCTCCAGCATCAGCGCCCGCTCAAACTCGGCCACCGCGCCCAGCATCGTCAGCATTAGGCGTCCCGTAGGGGTGCGGGTGTCCACTTCGGCGCCGCCCATGCTGAGGACCCGCAGGGCCACGCCCTTGGCCTCGAGCTGCGCCACGATGGACAGCAGATCCGCGACGCTGCGTGCGAGCCGATCCGGCTTCGCTACGGCCAGGGTGTCTCCCTGCCGCACGAAGGCGAGGGCCGCTTCCAGCTCCGCCCGCTTCGCCACCGAAGAGACCTGCTCCGCGAAAATCCGCTCGCAGCCGGCGGCGGCCAGGTCGCGCCGCTGCGCGTCCAGTCCGGCTTCCTGCTCCATGGTGGAGGTGCGCGCGTATCCCACCAGCATGGCGGGGCTCCTGTCTCAGTGAGGTCTAGGACGTGGTGGAGGCGGGTCGTCTCATTGAGCCGAACCATCCATGTGGGACGGTTCGGCTGCAGGGTGAGACGACCCGCTAGGGCGAGCCCTAGTGAGACGCCGTGACCGGCGCAGCAGCGCGGCCGGGGAACGGGATGATCTGCGCCGGGCCGCGATCTGGGGCGCTGCTGGCGGGACGAAGGGTCCACAGACCGTCGCGCTTCTGCACGTCGTATCCCATGGCGCGCAGCTTGCGCCGGGCTGTCGCGCCAGCGAAGCCGGATGAAGAAGTCAGGGCGAGAGGGAACAGCGTTTCGAGAACAGCAGCTTTTTTCTGCTGGGCAGGCGAAAGGATTGAAGTCCGGGCCATGGCCGGTTGCTCCTAGCTGACAGCATGGCCGGGAGCGTCTGGCTTATCAGGGCGCACACGCTTCCGGGGGCTGATAACTCGCAGCTAGTCGAGCACATGCGCCTTTGGGCTACCGCTTGCGCGGCACCTTCGGACATACGCGCATGTCCCCCGGAAGATCGGTGCGAAGTCGGATGCGCCGTGTCGGGGCGTCACGCTAGCTGCGGAGTTTATCAGGCTCCGTCGCAAAGGTGGGATAGACGCCAGCGGCACGTCAACAACAAAAATGACTGTAGCTCAAAGTATATTGTCGGTCAACAACAAGCACCAGAGCAGTCTTCTGCATGATGTTGAGCAGCACTTGGCAGACATTTACTTCCGAGCCGCATTCGTCACATCACAGTGATCCGGCAGCGTGCCCGACCCACCCCTCCGGGAGGGGGCGAACGCGCATGTATTTCTTACTGACCCGCGCGCCTACTAATTTCCTCCAATTTCGCGACCTTTCCACCAATCCGGTGGAACCTCCACACCGTCAGCCCAGCGCTTCGATCGCCGCCCTGGTCGCGTCGGGCACGTGGTGCCCGTAGACGCGCTGAACCATGGCCACCGAATTCCCGAGCGCCTCGGAGACATTCCAAATTGGCACGCCCCGTCGCAGCATGTGGGTGGCAGCGGTATGGCGGAGCACGTGAGCAGTGACGTCCGACGCTAACCCTGCGCGTCGTACGGCACTTTCAAAGGCGGTGCGGATGGAGCCTGGCTCATCCAGCACCCACGGGCTCAGCCCGCCACTGCCGTCCGGCAATCGCTCCGCCGCGGCAGCCTCCAGCACCTCGCGCAGGCGAGGGTGGATGTGGACGGTAGGACGGCGTTTCTTCGTTCGCTTGCTGTCCGGCTTGCGCAGATGGATGAGGCCCGCATGGAGGTCCACCTGCGACCATTCCAGGGTTTCGAGCGACCTCTTCCGAGCAGCGGTATAGTAGGCCAGGTACACGAACCGCTCGATCCGGCTGCGGCGGCTCGTGCTTGTTCGTCGCGCCGCAGCCAATAAGCGCTCAGTTTCCGGCTCCCTCAACCACGTTTCCCGTGGCTCACCAGCGTCGGGTAGTGGGATAGCGGGTACATCGGCCCGCGACAGACGCCCTTCGCGCACTGCGTGGTTGAGTGCTGCGACCAGAACTCCCAGCTCCCGGCGGATGGTGGGATCGCGAGCGAGCCGCCCCCTGGTCCCGGTGAGTTTGCCGGTCCTGCGGCGATGCACAAAGGATCTGACATCTCCAGGGTTGATACTGGCGACACTCATGTGACCGAAGTGCTGCTCCAGCATCCGCCGCGCGAATTCAGCTGTCTGCTTTGCGTCCACCTTCGGGTGCACGTGTTCGGTGAAGTAGTCGTCCAGCGCCTGTCGCACCGACAGTCCCGATCTGGCAGCCTCGCGTTCAAGGCCCTGCTGCCAGATGCTCAGGAGACGTGCTGCTTCCTCGGTGTCACTTGTCTCAGTGCTTATGCGCCGAAATTTGCGACCCTCCTTCCAAGCGATGTGGAAGATGCCGCCGGCAGCGCGCTCCAGGTGTGCCGTGATCGGCTTCGGTCGCTTCGCCGCGACGCTCTCCGCGTTTGAGAATACGGACGGCACAGCTTGAACACGTGGCGGCAGACGCGTGCGGCCTTCGCCTATCCACACCACCTCGGAGCGTCCCGGCAGGAGTGCTGGCAGTGCCGGCGGAGGAAGCCGCCTTTCAGCCGGCAGCAGCCAGTGCCCACGCATGGGCAGGGGAATCGCGAGCTCGCGGCAGAGCCTCGCCAGGTAGCTGTCGGAGCAGCCGAAGTGCTCCGCGGCCTGCCGTATCGGCTTGCTCCAGACTCGCTCGTGAATTTCCTTGCGGGTGGTCTTCACGTGCCGCCTCCAGCTTTGGGCGGTCTGCATTCAATGCACCTTGGTCGTGTCTGCCAACAGTACTGATGGCGACCGACACTAGGCGCCAAGGCAACGCACTTCTTGGCCCTGTGCGAGGTGTGGGTTGTGAAGGAGGTCGGCGCGCAGTTGGTCGAGGGCGTAGAGGCCGCGATCGAGGCAAACCAGGAGATCCAGCCGGAGCGGAAAGCTGGGTTGGTTCACGCCCGGACGGCGGCGCTAGGGATGCGTCCTATTCCGGCAGGCGCTCCGTGGTGGGGCAAGGGCGGAACGGGACCGGAGTGCACTTCGCCGGGCGGCATGGGGCGGTCGGCGTACCGCATCGGGCGACCCGGGTCAGACGCCCCACTTCTTAACGATGGTTCGGCCATGCGCAGTGGCCAACATCAGAGATTTGGGCGTGGCGTTGGGCTTGGCCTCGAACTCTACGGCGACCACGTTCATTCCGATCTCGCGGCTCACTTCATCGCTCACCGCCAGGGATGCAATGGTGGCTCCCATGGGACCGGGCTGGCCCGGCTGCATGGAAGAGTAATACTTCTTGGCGGAAGGGTCGTATTCCGACACGCAGAACCCGAAACGGACCGGATAGGACACGTCCTGCATCGGGCCTAGCCGGGCTGCATTGGCCGTGGACATCATGCATTGCACGAAGATGGAATCGGTCACGCCCGTGTCCCAGAGGAGCATCGTCATCACGCCGACGACCGGGACTTTGCCGCCCGTCGGCCTTATATCGACCGAGGAAGGGTGCCGGCCCGCCTCTTCCATCCAAGCAGCCCGGATGTCCGGCGCCAGCGAGATACCGCCCGGAGCCTGGAAGGTGGTTATGTAGCCCACCGGGTCGTGTCGCGCGTTGTTGCCGGCGAAGGCCACATGGGCATTGAGAGATCGGGAAAACTGCGGCATCGCAGCGGGATCCTTTCGGTGCGTCGCCAGGGTGTGGCGCCCGCCCGGGCCTGCGGTGCGGGTGGTGGGGTGACGGGGATGCCGGAGGTCCCGACGCATCCCTTGGGGGGGAACCTCTCGCCGTACATTGACTTGGCAGCAAGAGCTTGGCCGTGGGCGGTTCGCGGCGGTCGCTGGGGGGGGGCAGCGCCACGTCGCCTGGCCGAACCGGGCCGGGCCCGGACAGGCGACGTCTTGCCGGGCGGTGGCCTCTCGGACCCGCCGCGGGCAGGGAGGCACAAGGGCCTGGGTTCCACAACGCCGCCGCGTGGAGCTTCCTGGAATTTCCTGGACATTCCTCACTTTCCCGTTCGGCTCGGCACCACCGCCGGGCCGCGGCAAGCGCTGCCCCGAAAGGCGCGCAGGGATGGCTTTGGGGGCGATCGTCGCCGTGCAAAATGCCTTCACCGCGGCACACGGGCGGCTCTGATACCAAGTCCCGCTGGTCAAGACCTGTGCGATGCCGCGGTTCCGCCGAGGGCCGGGGCGGGTCCGCATCGGGCCGGCCCTATCCTCGATAAGTTGAGGCCAACGGGACACGGTATAAGTGCTGGCCCCGCAGGAGGAGCCCGCGGACGTCCGGCGCGGCCGCGAGGCACTGGCGAGGCCGCTGGCCGAGTTCCGCGCCTACTACTTCTTGCTGCAGGGCCCGGTCGGCACCTGCTTGTTCCGGCGGGTGCCAGTGGCGCCGATCCTGGACGCCCGGCTGGAGCTGACTGTCGGCGGCGCTGTCGAACGGCTGCGCTGCCAGGCGTGCGGCAGTCCGCCTGAGATCGTGGGAATGGGCTGGAGCGGGCCGGGCGAAGCCAGCGACTGGCTGCTCCTGCACTGCGGCGTGAAGCAGTGGCGCAAGCAGGTGGACCCACCGCGGCGGCCGCTGCCGTCGGCGGAGGTTCAGGGGCCGCTACCATGATGGCGGCCGGAGCGCCGGCGCGCCGCCCGTAGCCGGCGGTGTCTCGCCACCTCGACGGCAGCCCGCCGCCGGTCGCGCCGCTCTGGTACATGGGCTGGGCCTACTTCAGGATACGCTGTGGAGCGCCCCCCATTTCGACCGGACAGGCGGCGTAACCTGAGGACCTAGGCTGAAGCCTAGGCATACGCCTATGTCCAATGCCGCTGAGCGCGTGGAAATCATCACCGGCCGCGAGCGCCGCAGGCGCTACAGTGCCGCCGAGAAGGTCCGGCTGGTCGAGGAGACCGCTCAGCCAGGCATGACGGTCTCGGCCGTTGCCCGGCTCCACGGCGTCTCGCCCAGCCTGCTGTTCGGGTGGAGGCGTCGTATGGCCGAGGGTGGCCTGGAGGCGGTCCAGGCGGACGACGACGTGGTCGCCGCCAGCCGCGTCCGCGAACTCGAGGCCAAGGTCCGGGACCTCGAGCGCTTGCTCGGTCGCAAGACCATGGAGGCTGAGATCCTGCGGGAGGCGTTGGACGCCACCCGGGGGAAAAAGCCCGGCTTGCGGCTGCCGTCGCCGCCTCCGGCCGGTTCGCGGTGAAGGCCGTGGCCGATACCCTGGGCGTCGCCCGATCCAATCTGGTCGAGCAGCTGAAGGGTCCGGGACGCCGCCGCGGCCCCTACCAGCGCGGGGGCGACGACGCACTCCTGGCCGAGATCCGCGCCATCACCGATGCGCGGCCCACCTACGGCTACCGGCGCGTTGCTGCCTTGCTAAACCGGGCCCGGCGAGTTGCCGGTGAACCACCGGTCAACCGTAAGCGCGTCCTGCGCCTCATGCGGCGCGCCTCGCTCACGCTGCAGCCCAACACCGCGAGACGCGTCATCCGGACGCATGAGGGCAAGGTTGTCGCACCAGCGTCGAACCAGCGCTGGGCCTCCGACGGCCTCGTCATCGCCTGCTGGAACGGCGAGGCCGTCCACGTCGCGTTCGCCATCGACACCCACGACCGCGAGGTCATGGCCTGGGTCGCCACGGCCGGTGGGGGCATCAGCGGTGAGATGATCCGCGACATGATGCTCGCCTGCGTCGAGGGCCGGTTCGGCGACGTCCGCGCACCCCATCCCGTCCAGTGGCTGGCCGACAACGGCTCGCCCTACACGGCCAAGGACACGGTCGACTTCGCAACCGCCCTGAACCTCGTTGCCTGCTTTACCCCGGTCCGCAGCCCGGAAAGCAACGGGGTCTGCGAGGCGTTCGTGAAGACCCTCAAGCGCGACTACGCCCGGGTGAACCCCCGCCCGGATGCCCTCACCGTACTGCAGCAGCTCCCCGCCTGGTTCGAGGACTACAACGCCGCCCATCCCCACTCCGGCTTGCGCATGCTCTCACCCCGTGAGTTCATCGCCAGCCAGTTGTCGACCCCAGTCACCTGTCCGGTTTGATGGGGAGCACTCCACGCTGCGCCTGCGGGCATAGTCACAGCGAGCAGGTGGATGCGCTTAGGCGCCGCCACCGGCTGTCCGACTCGCTCCGGTGCTACGAGGTGATCGCGCGCCTGCGGTGCTCGAACTGCGTGCGGCTCTCAGTCTGGATGAGCGCGTGCCCACGCCATGGCTTTGGCCCGACTGGGTGAGCGTGCAGCTGCTCCCATCGCATCAGAATGACCCGCCAATGTCGCTTGGAACGCTTATCACCAGGAAGTCTTCTTTGTCTCCTCTAACGTTTAGCGCCTCATGAACGCTGTCCTAAGGCAAACCTAAACCGTAGTTGCCTGTAAATGCGGAGCTACATGGGCGAGAAACTGCCGCACAGAGGCAGCGTACTCTGCGCTATCGGCGGTTTCGGTCTCAAATAATTCATCGATGGCCGCTTGTTTTTCTAGGGGGTCTGTCGCTATTTCAATTACGTGTAGTATGCTCCAGATTGCATTCAGCCGCTTCACACGTCTTTGCATCAGTTCTGTTCGGTTAAGATCAAGCCTATGAAGAGTTCGCTTTGCTATGCCTTTATTGGGCTTGGCGAACATTATTGCTCCAGCAAATCTAAAAAGATCGTTGGGCTCGTCAATGTATGGGTCAACAATATCGATCTCTTTCCCTTTTTTCGTATTACAAACATCACATGCTAGCGTCAAATTACTCCAACGGAATGTATCTTCAAGTTTCACAGACTTCGGGGAGATATGGTCAATGTCGCCATAGGTAATGTGAGTGAGGCAGCTTTCACAGTAAGCGCACTTATCGTGCGTTTCCAATCGTAATGCCGCCTTAATCTCGGGATTGTTGTATCGGCTTGTCTCAGTACTGGTTGGCGCTTTGGAGGCAGCGACCCTGTCTTGCAACACCTTAAGCCATTGCGGACCGTTGTCCCGTAAGACTTGAGGTTCTGGTTGTTTGGTTAATTTGATCACTTATGTCGGACCAAATTTGCTAAAGCTTCAGGGTAATAATCGGAAAAACCAGCCTCGGCCAGCTTCGCGCGCAGCTGCTTCAGCGTCTCCGTAGTGACCTCGACACCCTCAAAATCAGCGATTATGTTGTTGAGCTGTCTGGACGCCCATTCTGGGATCGAGACACGGACACCAAGAACCTCTTCTAGGATTTCACTGGCGCTGCCAGCCTTTTTGACTTGATCTAATTCTACTGACCTAACTCGGCGAGTTTTGTGATCTGGAAAGCCGTTCGGGCCCAGCTTTCCTGTGTACCTTAGTGCATAGACGCGGGAGTTCTCGACGGCAGACACTATGAAAGGGCTATGCGTTGCAACTACAAACTGGACTTGCGGAAATGCGTCCACTAGGTTTGCTAGAATTGACCTCTGCATTGATGGGTGTAAATGATTTTCAGGCTCATCCAAGGTTGCACTAAAAGAGGGTTGAATGCGTGAATAAAGGAAAAGCTGCCAAGTAATCTCGATAACAGCAGTGATGCCCCCGGAGCCTGCATCTACGATAAATTCTCCCGAGCGCGTTTTAAGAATAATGTCCGGCGCTCTCACAGACAGTCTTTGAAATCCAATTTCTTTCGGAAGGACTTTACGAAGAACTTTACCGAAATCAGTGAACGCAGCGGCTAACTCGTCAATACGTTCAAAGTGGCTATTCCCCTCGCCGAACGCGGCCATGGCGATCAGCGTTTCTTTCATTCGGTACATTGGGGAGAACTGTGACTGGCCTCCGTTCGAGCGCGTCACATACTCGCTCATATAATTCTGGTAAGCGGCTGCAAGACTAATTATTTGGAAGGAAAGGCCCGCAACAGGCTGGTAGCTTGCAAGCGCTCGGTGTGAGCTTATAGGAACGCCCAGTACCTGCTGTTGGTTGGTTATCTGTAGACCGTATGAATGCGACTGGTTTTCATGAAAGCCTATGGTACCCACAGCGCCATTATCGTAGCGAAAATCACCAATCGGTATGAAATTCCCTGGGCGGCCTCTTGAGGTGGCCGCCTTGTAAGCATCAAAGCCGTCTGAAAGTGAGGGATCTATTTGGTCCTCCTCTTCCTCCTCCTCTTCCTCCTGCTCGATTTCATCATCGAAGAACGTCGTGTATGAACCAGCAGTCTCGCTTTTCGCAAGGAGGCCAGGGTCGAATAAAAAGCCGCCCCCCTTTCGGCGTTTTGGGGTTGCCAAAAAGGGTCGGGCAGGGGCGAAGTGCTGCGCGCATATATTTAAGATCGTACTTTTGCCTGCTCCATTTGATCCAGTAATAATAGTAAGGCGAGGATGAAAGTCGATGGAAACCGCATCGAATTGCCTCCAGCCATTTATGGTAATCGAGGCAAAAGACGTCATTTCGGTCTCCAGTACTGCAGGGCTTGCTGCAATAGGCTCCATACCTCACGTGAGAGTTCCAGGGGAGGACAAGATCCGAGTTGCCCGAAAAACTGTGCGCTGGAACCGCATCAAGGCAAACTACGAAAGGATCACGCTGCGCTCACAGGCGCAATACTCCGTTCGTCATTGGCCTCACCACGCCGTCCGCCTCCAGACCGTGCCGCTCCTGGAATTGCTGCACGGCCACCTCGGTCACCTTCCCGAACACCCCGCCGGCCGTGAGCACATAGCCCTGGCCCACCAGTGCGCGCTGCAGCTGCCGCACTGCGTCGCCGCGATCGCCGATGCTCAGCATGGCCGGGATCGGTCTCTAAGACCCCGTTTGAGAATGGCTACGGGTCTGGGTGGGCAACGCGCCGGAGCAGGAGCGCTCCCATGCTGAGGTGGATCATAGCGTCCGACACGTCCAAGCGCTTCTCGTAATCGCGCACGAGCCTGCGCCAGCGTGTTATCCACCCGAACGTGCGTTCCACCACCCACCGACGCGGCAGCACCTGAAAGCCTTTCTGGTCCGGCAGCTTGCGCACGACTTCCAGCGTGAAATCCTTGTAGGCGGCCAGGCTAGCCAGCCTGCCCCGGTCATAAGCGCCGTCGGCGAACAAGTGCTTCAGCCACGGCCAACGCTTGCGAACAGCCCGGACAATCTCTTCCGCGCCAGTGGCGTCCTGCACGTCGGCGGTGGTCAGGTTAACCATCAGCAGGCGTCCGTCCGTGTCCACCGCCACGTGGCGCTTGCGGCCCTTGGTCCGCTTGGCTGCGTCGTAGCCGCCGCCTCCGGGCGCGTGCGGCGCCTTGACGGTCTGGCTGTCCACCACGCCCGCCGTGGGGCTGGCCTCACGGCCTGCTCGCTCACGGTCCAGCATCAGCATCACGTCGTGGACCGTCTGGAACAGCAGGCGACGCACCAGGCGGCGGAACCACCAGTACACTGTTTGCCACGGCCCAAAATGCACCGGCAGCATGCGCCAGCCTCCGCCGGAGCGCGCCATGTAGCGGATCGCGTTCAGCACCTCGCGCAGGTCGACCTCGGGCTTTCTGCCGCATCCGAGCGGTTTCGGCAGCAAAGGCCTGACTTGCTCCCACTCGGCGTCCGTCAGGTCGGTCGGGTAACGGCGGCCACGCTCAAACGCCAGTTGCCGCTTACGATGCTCCTTGGTCCACATCCCATCCATGTGGCTATTCACGTCAACCCGACCCAGCCCAGAACTGCATTCTCAAACGGGGTCTAAGCCACTGCAGCCTGCCTCGGACGAGAAGCTCGCCTAGAGCTTGGCCTACACGCTGCGTGTCGCCGGGTATGGCCCCATCCGCCTCCCCCCCTCCGCGCCGGTGTGGGTAGTTCGCGATAACCTTGGCCGCCGAGTGCTGGCTTAGCGGTGTGCAAGCAGGCAAGCTCAGCTGACTGCTTCACCCAGCAACCGCGTTGCATCTTCTGCAGACATGCCATCGCTGAACAGGAGGCCTTGGCCCTCCTCGCAGCCGGTACCGAGCAGAGCAGCTCGCTGCTCCGCGTCGCCGATGCCATCGGCGGTGACGGTCAGCCCGAGGCCCTGGCCCAGTCCCACCAGCGCGCTGACAATCCGGGCGTTCTCGCCTTCCGAGCGCATGCCTTCGACGAAGCCGCGATCGATCTTGATCTTGTCGAGCTTGAAGTTGCGCAGGTGATAGAGGCTGGAATAGCCCGTCCCGAAGTTTCCCAAGGCGATGCGGACGCCGATGGCGCGCAGTGCCCCTAGCAGCAGTTGCGCCTGCTGCATGTCCCCCACCAAGGTGCTCTCGGCGATCTCCAGTTCCAGGCGCGACGGCGCCACCTGCAACTCCTCCAACATGGCCGCCACCCGCTGCACCAGCCCGCGGTCGTTCAGCTGTGACGGCAGCAGCTGCAGGCTCAGCGTCACCTCCGCCGGCCAATGCTGGGCCGCCTCGCAGGCCAGGCGCATCACCCGGTCGGACAAAGCAGCGATCAGGCCGCTCTCCTCGGCGATCGGGAGGAACCGCTCGGGCGGCACTTCGCCCAGTTCAGGATGCCGCCAGCGCGGCATCGCCTCGAAGCCGGTGATGCGCCCGCTGCGCAGGTCCACCGTGGGGCGGAAGCCCGGGCGTACCTGATCTTCCGCGATCGCTGTGCGCAGTGCCTCCTCCAGCGCCTCTCGTTCCCTGACGTGGCGGTCCATCTCCGTTTCGAAGAAACGCAGGGCCGAGCGCCCTTCCGCCTTCGCCCGGTACAGGGCCACGTCGGCCTTGCGCAGCGCTTCCGCGGCCGTGTCCGCATCGCCCGGCAGCAGCGCGATGCCGATCCCGGTCCCGAGCCGGTGCAGCGCCTCACCTGCCCGGACCGGCTCCGCCAGACTCTGGATCACCCGCAAGGCCACGTTGGTGGCGGCTTCGGCACCGAGCAGGTGCTGCGCCAGGATCGCGAACTCGTCGCCGCCAAACCTCGAAACCAGGTCGCCGTCCCGCACCGCCCCCTGCAGTTGGCGCGCCACCACGGTCAGGGCCTCATCGCCCACGCCGTGACCGTGCACGTCGTTGATTCGCTTGAAGCCGTTGAGGTCGAGTAGGAACACGGCATGCGACTTGCCGGCGGCGGGTGGCGCGGCGATGGCTGCGGCCAGTGCCTCGTCGAAGCGGCGGCGGTTGGGCAAGCCGGTAAGCACATCCTCGTAGGCCAGCGTCCGCGCCTCCTGCTCGGCGGCTATCCGCCGGCTGGTTTCACGCTTCTGCTCGAGGTAGCGCCGGATGGCGAACACCAGCATGCTCACGGTCAGCAGCGCGCCCAGGGTCAACGCCTCGTCGAGCTCGAGTACCCGATCTGCCGTCGAGGTGCTGCCCTCGGTGACGTAGATGTCGAGCTCAAAGGCGAGGAAGGCAGCCACCAGTAGGACCGCCGCCACCATGCCGAGATCCTGGATGCTAACTCGGTGCCGCATCACCCACGCCTTCCATGTTTCCTGACGGTCAGGAGCCTGCATTCCTGGGCTCGCGACCTCGCCGAGTTGCGCTGGCGCTTTGACGGAGTGTCCTGCCACTCACCGGGCCTCTCTCACGACTTCCTAACTAGCGCATAATTCAACCCAAGGTTGTCTGAACGCCGTGTGTAGAGGCTGGTCGTGCTCAGACCGGCTTGTCGGCAGGCAAGCCAACTAGGCCCGCCCGCTCCTAACCCATCGCTGGAACCCGTACGGCTTCCACCTTGATCGGCATACATTCCTCTAGATGGGGGACGCTAAGTGTCCCCACAGCACGCTACGGATCGTGCAAGATCATTACGCTATGCCGTCATGTTCTTATGTTGTTCGAATCCGGACTTTGCACCTAGGCTCCGGACATGGTCTCCGATTCGCACCCTCCCCTTCACTCCCCGGCTGAGCCGCTGGAACCTGCCTCGGACGAGGAGTTCGCCCAGAGCCTGGCCTACGCGCTGCGCTTCGACGACCGCGGCCGTCCCCGGGCCGGTGGCTGGGAGTTCGCGGCAGGGATCGCCGCCGAGCGCCTCGTCGACCACATCCGCCGCTCCAACTTCGTGGTCATGAAGCGCAAACCGACCCCGCCGCACGGCGCTGGCTGAGGTGCCCACCCCAGGCTTCGCCGAGCTGGGGGCGCGCTCCAACTTCTCCCTGCTCGACGGCGCCTCCCACCCCGCCGAGCTCGCCTCCACTGCCTCAGAGCTCGGCCTCGCGGGCCTGGGCATCTGCGACCGCAACAGCCTCGCCGGCGTGGTGCGCGGCCACGTGGCGGCCAAGGCACTCGGTCTGCCTTTCGCGGTGGGCGCCCGCCTGCAGCTGGAGGATGGCTCGGAGTACCTGGCCTGGCCCACCGATCGGGCCAGCTATGGCCGGCTGTGCCGGCTTTTGTCCGAGGCCCGCATGGGCGCGCCCAAGGGCGAGGCCAGCATTGCCCGCGAGGCGCTGCTCACGGCCGCCTCGGGCTGGGTGCTGGCCCTGGTCGCCCCCGAGCTGCCCACCGCCGGCTTCGGCGCACGGCTGCGGGCCGACGCGGAGGCGCTGCGACCCCGCCTGGCGCTGCCGCTGCTGTGCACCGCCACTCCCTGGCTGCACGGCTACGACCAGGCCAGCCTCGACCAGCTGGCCCAGCTTGCCTCGGCAGCCGGTGCGGGTCTGCTGGCCACCAACGCCGTGCGCTACCACCACCCGGCCCGCCGCCGCCTGGCCGACGTGCTCACCGCCATCCGCCTCGGCCGCACGGTGGACAGCATCGGCATGGCGGCCGAGCCCAATGGCGAGCGCTGCCTCAAGGGCCCCGAGGAGATGGCCCGCCTCTTCAGCCGCTATCCCGCGGCACTCGCGAACACGCTCCGGGTGCTGCGGGCGGCGTCGGGCTTCTCGCTGGACCAGCTGCGCTACGAGTACCCCGACGAGGTGCTCGAGCCCGGCCGCACGCCGCAGCAGACCCTGGCTGCCCGGGTCGAGGCTGCCGCCGCCGAGCGCTGGCCCAAGGGCGTGCCGGCCGGCATCCAGACCACGCTCGCCCACGAACTGGCGCTGATCGAGCAGCTGGGCTTCGCGCCCTACTTCCTCACCGTGGCCGACATCGTGGCCTTCGCCCGCAGGCGCGGCATCCTGTGCCAGGGCCGGGGCTCGGCCGCCAACTCCGCCGTGTGCTTCGTGCTCGGCGTTACGGCGGTGGACCCGAGCAAGCACGACCTGCTGTTCGAGCGCTTCGTTTCCGCCTCCCGCGGCGAGCCGCCCGACATCGACCTCGACTTCGAGCACGAGCGCCGCGAGGAGGTGATCCAGTACGTCTACGGCCGCTACGGCCGCGACCGCGCCGCCATCGTCGCCACCGTGATCCGCTTCCGCGCCCGCTCGGCCATCCGCGCGGTGGGCAAGGCCATGGGGCTGAGCGAGGACCTCACCGCCGCCCTGGCCAAGGCAAGCTGGGGGCCGGGACGGGAGCAGTGCCTCCCCGAGCTCGCCGCGGCCCAGGGCCTGGATGTGGCGGACCGCCGGCTGGCGATGTGCCTGGAACTCGCCGAGGAGATCCAGGACTTTCCCCGCCATCTGGCCACCCATGTCGGTGGCTTCGTGATCACCCGCGGGCCGCTGGTCGAGCTGGCCGTGCTGGGCAACGCCGCCATGCCCGGGCGCACCGTGCTGGAGTGGGACAAGGAGGACGTCGACGCGCTCGGCATCCTCAAGGTCGACCTGCTCGCGCTGGGGATGCTGAGCTGCCTGCGGCGCAGCTTCGCGCTGCTGGCCCGCCACAGCGGGCTGCGGCTCGACCTGGCCGGCCTGCCGCGCGACTGCGGCGAGACCTACGGCATGCTCCGGAGAGGAGACAGCCTGGGCGTGTTCCAGGTGGAGAGCCGGGCGCAGATGAACATGCTGCCGCGGCTGCGCCCGCGTGAGTTCTACGACCTGGTGGTGCAGGTCGCCATCGTCCGCCCCGGGCCCATCCAGGGCGACATGGTGCACCCCTACCTGCGCCGCCGCTGGGGGCAGGAGCAGGCCGAGTACGCCTCGCCCGCAGCCGAGCACGGCGACCCCGACGAGCTGCGCCACGTGCTGGGCAAGACCCTGGGCGTGCCGCTGTTCCAGGAGCAGGCCATGCGCATCGCCATCGTCGCCGCGCAGTTCACCCCGGCCGAGGCGGACGACCTCCGTCGCGCCATGGCGACCTTCAAGTACACGCAAGGGGTGGGGATCTACCGCGACCGGCTGGTGGAGGGCATGGCCCGGCGCGGCTACCCGCGCGACTTCGCCGAGCGCTGCTTCGCCCAGATCGAGGGCTTCGGCTCCTACGGCTTTCCCGAGAGTCACGCCGCCTCCTTCGCCCACCTGGTCTACGCCTCGTCCTGGGTGAAGTGCCACCACCCGGCGGTGTTCGCAGCCGCCTTGCTCAACAGCCAGCCGATGGGCTTCTACGCCCCGGCGCAGATCGTGCGCGACGCGCGGGAGCACGCCGTCGAGGTCCGGCCGCTGGAGATCAACAGCTCGGAGTGGGACAGCACGCTGGAAGCGGAGCCGGCCAGTGCCGGCGGGCTGGCGCTGCGGCTGGGGCTGCGGCTGGCGCACGGCCTGGGCCAGGAGGACGGGCAGGCGGTGGCGCGGGCCCGGCGGGCGGGCAACGGCTCGCCCTACGCCAGCGTGGACGAGGTGGTGCGCCGGGCCGGGGTGGGTAGGCGGGCGATCGAGGCACTGGCGGCAGCGGACGCCTTTGCCCGGCTGGCGATCAGCCGCAGGGAGGCGGTGTGGGACGCCTCCGGGCTGGCTGCCCCGGTGCACGACCTGCCGCTCTTCGCGGTGGGCGGACGGGCCGCCGCGGCCGGGGGTGACGCACCGTACCTGCAGGAGGCAGCGCCCGACCTGCCGGCGCATGGCGAGGGCGAGGCGGTGGTGGAGGACTACCGCGCGCTCGGGCTGACGCTGCGCGGCCACCCGCTGGCGCTGCTGCGGCCGGAACTGGACGCGCTGGGCTATGCCGACACCACCCGGCTGCGGGAGGCCCGCTCGGGCGCGCTGCTGCAGGTGCCGGGGCTGGTGCTGATGCGGCAGCGGCCGGGGACGGCCAAGGGCATCGTGTTCATCACCTGCGAGGACGAGCACGGGCAGGCGAACCTGGTGGTCTACCCCGACATCGGCGAGCGTGACCGGGCGGCGCTGATCGGGGCACGGCTGCTGCTGGCCGAGGGCCGGGTGGAGCGGGAGGACCGCCACGCCGAGGTGCCCATTGTGCATCTGATCGCGCGGCGGCTGCGGGACTGCTCCCACCTGCTGGACGGGCTGGGGCGGGTGGTGGCACCCGGGCCGGCGCTGGATCGCGCCCTGGGCCATGCCGACGAGGTCAGGCGACCCGAGCCGGGCTCACGCCAGCCGGCCCGCGTGCAGCTGCCGCCCAGCCGTGACTTCCGCTGACACTCCGGACGGGGCGAGGCCTGCAGCACGCGGCCGCCGGCCAGCGCTGATATGGCGGAGGAGCCTGGGCTGCCTACTCCAAGGTGACCGACAGCCTTAACGCTCAGAGGTCTTGAAAAGGGCAGATCTTTGCCACTTTCCAATGGCCTTAAGCTGCTCCTGAAGGTCGAACTGTACCTCTGCTAGGAGCGCCATGAACCACCAAGCTACCCCGATCTCACATGAGGCGGAACTGACCGCCCAGGCCGGCCGGCTCGGCGGCCTCAGTTACCAGTATCGTGGCGCCACGGTTGAGGCGACCGCCGAGCCCGGCGCGAGGATGCTCAATTGGTGTCTAAGGCTGCAAGGGCACCCGTCTGATGGGCAACTCTTCGCCTCACGGGAAGAGTGCATGCAGTTGGTGGACTATTGGCTGAACCAGGACTAGCCGCCCGTAGCGAACCACCGCTGCCCCTCGCCCCGGTGCTCGAAGCAGTACCACCCGCCCGTGGATACCCTTGCTGAAGTCGCCACCGAAACCCCAGCCAGCGTCCTCGCCTCAGACGACGCAGAAGTGGGCGAAGGGCTGCCCGGGCTCGTCGATGATCGGGGAGCCCTGGCCGGCCTCCGGGGAGGTGCCGAGCCGTTCCGGTTCCAGATTGGCCACGATGTCGCGCACCTGCGCTGCGGAGGCGTTCCGGCCCCGCTCGCGCGGCTGCACGCCCTCGGCATGCGGATAGGCCGGGTTCGGGGTGAAGTCGTTGGTGTGGCTCGGGATCAGGTCGCGCAGCTCCACCACCTGCGGCTCCACGTCCACGGCACGGCCGGCCGGGGTGAACACGCGCGTCGTACCCCCGCCAGTTGTATTCCCAGTTATATTTCGAGCGGCATTTTCCCCCGCCGCCTCCACCGCCGGGTCGCGCAACGCCCGGCGGAAGAAGTCGCGCACCGGCATGGCCGCGTCCGGTACGATCTGCCCGGCGGCCACCACTTCCGTCGCCTGGTCCAGCACGTCGAGGTGCGCCTGCGCGCCGTCCGGCCCCGCCGGGTTGCCGCTGAGGTCGCGCTGCTGCCGCTCCAGGGTCAGAACACGTCCGACTGCCGGCATCGGAAGGGACGGCTCACGTGGAGGATCCCGCTCACGGGGCAGATGCCGTGGGCCGTTGCGGAGCCACAGGAACAGCATGCCACCCCCAAGTTCGAGCCGGTCATCACCCAGGCAGCGAAGTCACTCAGTTGCGCTGAAGAGTGACTGTGCAGGGCCGGCGGGATTGGCTGTCGCGCGAATTCCAGTCCTGCCACCCCTCCAGGGTCGCGGCCGTTCCTGTCAGCCGCCCCTGGTACTGTGACGTGTAGGAGAAGCCGCGTCCGGAGGCACCGCCTTCCAGCCGCACCATCCCGTCAGCCGACACTGTGCCCCGTCCCTGTTCGACATTGCCCGAGGTTTGTCCCGAGGCCGTCAGCACATCGCGCTCGTAGCGGGCGGTGGTGCCGGACACGGTAAGGCGAAACGGAGTGTTCAGGACGCCTTGCGTCGTGCCAGGGACCGGCTCGCAACGTAGCCGTCCGCTCCAGGCCGCCTCCTGCGCAAGCGCCGGTGCAGCAGTTACGAGGCAGATGGTAGCGAGGAAGGCTGCCACGCGAGCATTTCCAAGGGTGAGAACCATCCTGCAGGTGTCCATCCGATACGGAGTAGGAACAACGCTAGGGTGGCCACAGGCGGGTGACAATGCTCTCCATACCCCCAAGCCCGCCGCTACGGATTTAAGGGGATCGGCCAGGTGCCAGACCGGCCGGCGCAACGGGGGCTCCTGCTGGGGCTCCCGTCGAACCCTGGCCGCACAGATCACTCCAGCGTAGCTAGAAGCGCCCAGCGCTCGTGGTCGCGCCACTCGCCGCCTACGCGTAGGTAGCCGGGCGAGAAGCCCTCCTGCCGGAAACCCAGCCGCCGCAGCAGTGCCAGCGAGCGCAGGTTACCGGGCTGCACATTGGCTTCCAGCCGGTGCAGCCCGAGCTCAGCGAAGGCGTGCCGCGCCGCGGCACCTACGGCCTCCGTCATCAGGCCACGGCCTGCGGCGGCGGCGCTGCCGTAGTAGCCGAGGTAGGCGCTGCGGAAGCTCCCCCACACGATCTCGCTGAGGTTGACCATCCCGGCCACCGCGCCGTCGGCGGCGTCCCGCGCTACGAAGCTGCGGTGCGGGCCGGTAAGGTGGCGGCCGAACCAGTCGGCGAACCCCGCCGCGTCGGTGAAGGGCTGCACCCAGGGGGTGTGGTGGCCGCAGCTGTCCCGGTTGGCCTGGATCAGCTCCGGTCCATCGGTCCAGCGCACGGGATGCAGGGTAATTCGCGACATAGTAGGCGCGCAGCCTACCGGCCTAGCTAGCCGGATTGAAGCGTCGGCGTGGGCGGGAACGGTTCAACTGGCGAACCCTGCCCAACCCTACACGCCACCGCCCTGTCTTTAGACGGGTCGCAGGGTCGAGCGATTGTCAACGTGCTTCCGCGCAGACACCCTCTCCCCATGACGCCCCGCGACACCGCCCGGCAGCTCCGGGCCGACCCCACCCCCGAGACGATCTGCACTGCGGCCGGTGACCTTCCCCTGGTGCTGTTCCGTGCCCTTCGCTCCCTGCTGGTGTCGCTATTGATGGCTGCGCCTCTGCTGGCATGTGCGGAAGCTATGCGGCCGCCTGCAACACTGACGCTGGGCGAGCCCTCCATTCGGGTGACGTTCATCGTCTACTTTGACTGGGATCGTGCCGACCTCAGCGACCGCGCCCGGCTGATCCTCACCGAGGCGGCGGTCCATGCTCGACGCACCGGCTCAACCCGCATCGAGGTGGAAGGCCATGCCGACCGCTCCGGCACGCCGCAGTACAACCAACGCCTGTCCCAGCGACGGGCCGAAGCTGTGGTCGCCGAGCTGATGCGCCAGGGCATTCCCCGCGATGATCTGGTGATCCGAGCCTTCGGCGAGAGTAGTCCATTACTCGCCACTCCCGACGGCGTGCCGGAGCCGCAAAACCGCCGGGTGCAGATCGTTCACCGATAGTCGGAGGTTGCCATGGACACGCTGGCGGACTGGCTCGACGGGGTGGACTACGCCGCGAACCTGCCCAGCCCGAACCGGACGGGCGTGTTCCTGCGCGCCTGGCTGGCGGAAGAACCCCGGGCGCTGCGGGACTACGAAGCGCACAAGGGCGCGCGTGGGAGGGCGCTGGCGTGAGCCCGCCACCTTTTACGGCCGATGCTTACCTGTATGTGCTGCGCGACCTGGCCGCCCAGGTGCAGGAAGCCGGCGAGCTGCCCGAGAAGATGTCTGGCAGGCTGGAAGCCCTGGCGATGGAACTGGCGGCGCTGGCGGGGATGAAGCCTGCCACTGCCGGCATTCCTCGCGCTGTGGTGGCCGAGCTGCGGCGGTATATCGAGGAACAGGACACCATCGCGGCCCGGACGCCAGCACTGGCCCAGCAACCCGGCTGGGATGCCCGCATGATGTTCCTGCGGGACGCGGTGGAGGCGATCGAGGCGCGGTGCGGGTTCCGCTAGACCTGAGCGACCGTCTTGTTGGTCAAGCGGTTTGCCATGGTGTGTTGGTCCGGACGATGGCGTTGAGGATGCCCAGGAGACGCCGGATGCAGGCGACAAGGGCGACCTTCTTGGGTCGGCCGCGGGCGGTAAGGGCCTGGTAGTGGGCGGGTAGGACGGCGTTGTGCCGGACGGCGACCAGGGTGGCCATGAAGAGGGTGTTGCGAAGGGAGGTGCGACCGCCGGCGATAGCGCGGTGCCCACGGAACTGTCCGCTGTCGCGGTTCACAGGGGCGACACCGACCAGGGCGGCGAGCTTGCGCCGGTCGAGTTGGCCCAGTTCGGGCAACTCGGCGATGAGGGTGCGGGCGGTGACGTCGCCGATGCCAGGGACGGAGGTCAGCAGGTTCTCGGTTTCGCGCCACAGCGGCGAGGCGCGCACGGTGCCCTCGATGTCACCGTCGAGGCTGGCGAGCTGAGCTCGCAGCACGGCCGGCGTCGCGTCGATGGCGGCCCGGACCTTGGGATTGCGGGCGCAGCGTCGGCGATTGCCTTCCATGACGGTCATCTCGACAACCTGACGCCTGCGGGCGACCAGTTCGGTGAGGGCCTGCGCCAAGGCGTCGGGAAGTGGGCGGGGCTCGGGTCGGATGCGCTCGGCGAAGAGGGCGAGGAGGGCGGCGTCGATGCGATCGGTCTTGGCCAGTCGCCCCGTAGCGCGGGCGAAGTCGCGGACCTGCCGCGGGTTTACCACCGCGACGGCCATCCCGGCGGTGGCGAGGTCGGCCGCCAGCCGGACCTCGTAGCCGCCGGTGGCCTCAAGAACGATGAGCGCGGGCGACAGGCCGGCCAGGACGGCGGTGACCTGTGCGAGGCCGGCCTCATCGTTGGCGAGGGCTATGGCCTTACCAGATGGTCGGAGGTGAAGGTCGAGCCGGTTCTTGGGGACATCAATGCCGACGAAGACCGGCGAAGCAGTGGCGTTCTCCATGGCCCGTCCTTGCGAATGCGGGCTCGCCGCGGAGCGGCGGCCCAAGCGACCGTTCGGGTTCTCGGAAAAGACAGCGGCCGGGGCGCCATGCTCAGGTACGGGCTCTGCCACCCAAGGGCCTAGCGGGCTCCCGGCCGCTGCCAGCCTCGCTGAGCCATCAGCCGCAGGCAAGGAAGAGATACAAGGGCCGGAACAACTCGCATCAGTGCTTGCCGCCGGGTTTCCCCGCATCTGTGATGGATGGCAGCACGCTTATTGCGGCGTCGTGACCTCGGCGTTGGTTGGCAGGAACTAGAGTGCCTTAGCTGCTCACCAGTCAGGCGCCCACGCATGATGCCCCGGTTCTTCTTCGACATCCATGACAGCAAGAGCTTCCATTGGGACACCGAAGGCCAGGATATGCTTATACCGGCGCGCTTATGAAGTGACTTTTCCAATCCAAGGATAGCTGGTGAGGGAGCGGAGGCGATCTGGCGTCAGGGCATTCCAGGCTTGGCAGCAGGCGTCGACGATGGCGGCGTTGCTGTGGAGCAAGCGATGGGAGAGAAAGCGCTCGCGCAGGTAA
>NZ_JBLLEB010000032.1:0-52492 GCF_047690175.1 Roseomonas sp. BN140053
GACCCCATTCCTCATCGGATACGTCGGACGGATAAGCCTTGCGGGTCATCCCGCAAATCTGGACCTCCCCTCAGTCCACAACAGCCTCTAGGGTGTTCTGGCCTGGGCCAGAGGGGCTCTGCCTCTCTGGACACCCCAGGGCAAAGGCGAAGCCTTTGTCCCGCGCGAGGAGCCCGGGGCACCTCGTGTCTCATGAGTGCCTCCGGCGGGGGCGGGACCGGACACACCTGTCCAACTGGACAACCCCGGCCATCCCGCCCCCGCCGGAGGCACTCAACGCAGGGTCCGGGGAAGTTCAGTAACTCCCCGGCTCGGGACAAAGGCTTCGCTTTACCCAGGGGTCCAGGGGCAGAGCCCCTGGTCTAGGCCAGCACACCAAGAGACCAACCGACACCACCCGAACCTGAAACACGCTTCGGGTGGAGCGGGCCTGGCAGGTCCGCACCTCGGCGGGGCGGGCCCCCTGGGCCAGGACCGGTCCCTTACTCCTCGTCGTCGTCCAGGATGGGAACCAGGAACACGATCACGGCGACCTCGTCGTCCTCGTCCTCGGCATCCTCGTCCTCGGTATCTTCGTCCTCGTCGTCGAACTCGTCCTCGTCATCCTCGTCATCCTCGCTCGCCTCGAAGGCGGCGGTTTCGTCCTCGTTGGCGGGGCGGATGGTCAGGGGGGCGGCGCCGTCCCAGAGCGGGCCTTCGGCGGTGGCCAGCCGGCGGAGGTCGGCGCGGAACGGCTCGCTGGCCACCAGTTCCTTGGCCTCGTCCTCGGCGGCGTCGGTCACGGCGACCGGCTTGCCCGCGATCTCGATGGTGAACATGCTGCCGTTTCTCCATGGCGGCCGACGGGCCGCGCTCCGCATGGGGAGCGACCTGGAAGGGAGAGGGTTTCCTGCCACTGCCGCCCTTGCGGCAAACAGGGCCTCACCGCATGGACATGGGCAGCCTGCGTCGCTGCCGACGCGGTCAGGCAATCTGCTCCACATGGAAGCTCTTCACGCCGGGATTGCCGGGCGGCAGTACCTCGATGGTGATGCGGACCTTCTCGTAGTCGCCCCCGGGGGTCGTGCTGGTCAGCTCGTATTCCGCATGGCGGAGGAAATCCGTCACGTTGGGTGGGTCGTCCCAGGCCACTGCCGTGGCGCGCAGTCGCAGCTGCGCGCCGCTGCTTCGGGAGTCCACGAAGCGTTCGCGGATGAAGCGCTCGATGCCCATGTTCTGGAATTCCAGGTTCATGGCGATAGGCGCCCACATCATGCCGGCCGCTGCCTCGTCGCCGAAACCAGGGCCCCAGAGATGGGACATCTGGTACCGATCGATGGAAGGATACTGGGCGCGGAGGTGGCCGGCCCCTTGCTTGGCCAGGATCAGCTTGTTGAAGTTGCTGGCGCGAATGCGGCCGGGCGGCACCGGGCCATCCTCGCGGTACAAGGGCGGCAGCAAGGTGCCCTCGATGATGACGCCGAAGCGGCCATCGGGCGCCCACCCCTTGGCGATCCGCCGAATGCCGCCGGTTCCGGCCGTGCGCCGTTCGAAGTGGTTCAGCATCCGCAATGGGTCATGGAACACGACCCCTGGGGTGGGGCTGGGTGCGGCGGTATGCGACATGCGGCATTTTCCTGGGCGGCGCGGAGCCGGAACCGATAAGTTCCGATGTGGTATCTAAATAGGGATCCGTGCCGACGCCAGTTCGTGAAAACCGCTCCGTCGAACCCGACCGACGCTGACCTCGGTACCCGTATTCCGGCTGCGGCCGGCAGCAAGGCTCTTCCCCGCCGCGGGAACCGGAGCGTTGTGGATGCCTCAGACCCTGCTTGAGGGGTGGCGCTCGATCGGGCGCGCCAGTCCGAACTGCTGCTTCAGCTGTCCATCAGCGCGCGGACGTGTACCGCGGTGGAGCGGGCCAGGGCTTCCAGGTCGTAGCCGCCTTCCAGCAGGGACACCACGCGGCCCTCGCAGACCCGCCCGGCAACCTCGCAGATCGCGCCGGTGATGGCGGCGAAGTCGTCCTCGTGCAGGCGCAGCTGGGCCAGGGGGTCGCGGGCATGGGCGTCGAAGCCGGCCGAGATGATGACCAGCCCCGGGGCGAAGTCTTCCAGCGCCGGCAGCAGGGTGTCGTCCCAGGCGGCCCGGAAGGCGGCGCCATCCGCGCCGGGGCGCAGCGGGGCGTTGTGGATGTTGCCCACCCCGCGCTCGCTGGCAGCGCCCGTGCCGGGATAAAGCGGCATCTGGTGCGAAGAGGCGAAGAACAGGCTGCCGTCTCGCTCAAAGGCGGCCTGGGTGCCGTTGCCGTGGTGGACGTCGAAATCCACCACCGCCACCCGCGCGATCCCGTGCACCGCCTGCGCGTGGCGGGCGGCCACGGCGGCGTTGGAGAAGAAGCAGAAGCCCATGGCCTGGCTGGGCTCGGCATGGTGGCCGGGCGGACGGGTGGCGCAGAAGGCGCGGCGGTATTCGCCCCCCGCCACGGCATCCACCGCGGCCACGGCGGCACCGGCGGCGCGCAGCGCGGCCTCGGCGCTGCCGCTGTTCATGATCGTGTCGGCGTCCAGGGCCACGCGCGCCTCGCCCTCCGGGCGGACGGACAGGATGGCGGACACGTAGTCGGCGGGGTGGACGCGCTCGAGCTGTTCGGCGGTGGCGCGCGGCGCTTCCTCGCGCGGCAGGGAGGAGAAGGACTGGGCTTCCAGCGCCTGCATCACCGCCCGCAGCCGATCCGGGCATTCCGGATGGCCGAGCCCCATGTCGTGGCCGAGGCAGGCCCGATGGGTGAGGATCAGGGGGCTCAAGAAGGCTCGCGGTCGCGGTGGCCGGCGCTGCCCTTGCCGGCGCCGCGGGAGGACGGCTTCGCGGGTTCCGGCGGGGCGCTGCGGGCCGCGCCCGATGCCGCGGCGGTGCCGCCGCCCGGCGCGGCAGCGGTGCCGGCCGTGCCGGGATCGGCAGCGGGTTCGGTGGTGCTGGCCGCTTCCTCGGCGGCGGCCGGCTTGGCGGGGTCGTCGCGCTTGCGCAGGGTGAAGCGGAACAGGCCGGCGCCCTCGCTGAAGCCCACCAGCACATGGCCGGTTTCCCGCGAATAGGCCTGGAAATCCTTCACGCTGGCCGGGTCGGTGGCCAGCACGGTCAGTCGGGCGCCGGGCGGCAGCCCGCGCAGCGCCTTGTTGGCCTTCAGCACCGGCAAGGGGCAGGTCAGCCCCTGCACGTCGAGAACCGTCTCGCTCATTTCCCGGACTCCACCATCCGTCGGCCTTTCTGTCCACTGGCACGGGACACGCGCGCCTGGCACGCCGCGTGCCGCGGCGGCGAGGACAGCGAGGGCGGCGGCAGGGGCCACTGCGGCCGGCGGCGGGGGCTGCGGCCGGCGCGACCCGTGGCCCTGGCGCGCGTTGCAGCGGGTGGCAGCGGATGCCGGGCCGGGCCGGCCGGCGGGGAACAGGAACAGGGGCGGAGCATGCAGGTCAGGCTGGGCGTCGATCTGGGCGGAACCAAGACGGAGATCGTGGCGCTGGACGCCGCGGGCGAGGTGCTGCTGCGCCAGCGCCGCCCGACCCCGCGCGACTACGCCGCCATCCTGGACACGGTGGCCACCCTGGTGCGGGAAGTGGAGGGCGAGCTGAACAGCCGCGGAACGGTGGGCGTGGGCATCCCCGGCAGCATCAGCCCCGCCACCGGGCTGGTGCGCAACGCCAACACCCAGGCGCTGAACGGCCGTCCCTTCGATGCCGACCTGCGCGCCGCCCTGGGCCGCGAGGTACGAGTGACCAACGACGCCAACTGCCTGGTGGCCAGCGAGGCCGCGGACGGCGCCGGCGCGGGGTACGGGGTGGTGTTCGCGGTGATCCTGGGCACCGGGGTGGGCTCGGGGATCGCCGTGGGCGGGCGGCCGCTGGACGGGCCCAACCGGGTGGCGGGGGAATGGGGCCATTCCCCCCTGCCCTGGATGAAGGCGGCGGAATATCCCGGCCCGAAATGCTGGTGCGGCCGGCATGGCTGCCTGGAGACTTTCCTGTGCGGCCCGGCCCTGGCCGCCGACACGGACGGGCCGGGCCACCGCGACGCCGGCCGCCTGCCCGAACGCGCCGCGGCCGGCGATGCGGCCGCCCAGGCCGGGCTGGACCGCCATGCCGAGCGGCTGGCCCGGGCGCTGGCCAACCTGACCAACATCCTGGATCCCGACGTGATCGTGCTGGGCGGCGGGGTGTCCAACATGGCGCACCTGTACCAGCGCGTGCCGGCGCTGATGGCGCCCTGGATCTTCGGGGATTCCACGCGGGTGAACCTGGTGCGGGCGCGGCACGGGGACAGTTCGGGCGTGTTCGGCGCCGCGCGGCTCTGGGACCACGGCTGAAGGGCTGCGCGCACTGCCGGGCGGGGCGGAGGTCGCGGCGGGGACGCGGATTCTTCGCCGCGGGGCCGCCAACTCCGCCTCCCCGGCACCGTTGCGTCCCAGCAGCCTGCCGGCCACATGGCGGAGAACGGGTGCGGCCGCAGGAATGGACTCAACGACATGCCCATAACCTCCCTGGACAGGCGCCGCCCGGTCATGGCGACGGGCGGCAATCCGCCGGGGTTCACCACCTTGTTCGGGGCCGCGCTGGTGGTGGCCGCGATCTATTTCGGCCGCGACCTCTTCGTGCCGGTGGTGCTGGCGGTGCTGCTGGCCTTCGTGCTGGCCCCGGTGGTGCGGCTGCTGCGGATGCTGCGGCTGGGGCGGGCGCTGGCGGTGCTGATCGCGGTGGTGCTGGCCTTTGCCGTGCTGCTGGGCATTGGCCTGGCGGTGACCAAGCAAGCGGTGCAGCTGGTGGGCAACCTGTCGGCCTACCAGGCGGCGATCCAGCAGAAGATCGTGTCGCTGCACCTCGACGCCACGCTGGCGCAGGTGAACATGATGCTGCGCGGCATGGGCAACATGGGCAGCGGCGCCACCGAGGCCGTGCCGGTGGCGGTGGTGGTGCCCGCGCCGGCCTATGGCCCGGCCGATCCTTCCGCGCTGGACATCCTGCGCAGCGTGGCGGAGCCGCTGCTGAAGCCGCTGGCCACCACCGGCATCGTGATCGTGTTCGTGATTTTCGTGCTGCTGTACCGCGAGGACCTGCGCGACCGGCTGATCCGCTTGGCCGGCGCCCGCGACCTCCATCGCACCATGGCGGCGATGAACGACGCGGCCTACCGGCTGTCGCGCTTCTTCCTGACGCAGGTGGCGCTGAACGCCTCCTACGGGCTGGTGATCGGCGGCGGGCTGACGCTGATCGGCCTGCCCAACCCCGTGCTCTGGGGCATCGTGGCGGGGGTGATGCGCTTCGTGCCCTTCGTGGGCAACTTCTTCGCCGTGGTGCCGCCGCTGCTGCTGGCCCTGGCCGTGGACCCCGGCTGGACCACCGCCATCTCCGTGCTGCTGCTGTTCGTGCTGACCTGGCCGCTGATGGGGCAGGTGCTGGAACCGCTGCTCTACGGCCACAGCACCGGGTTGTCGCCGATCTCCGTGATCGTGGCCGCCACCTTCTGGGCCTGGATCTGGGGGCCGGTGGGGCTGCTGCTCTCCACGCCGCTGACCGTGTGCCTGGTGGTGCTGGGCCGGCACGTGGACCGGCTGGAATTCCTGGAGGTGATGCTGGGCGACCGGCCGCCGCTGCTGCCGGCGGAAACCTTCTACCAGCGCGCCCTGGAAGGCGACACGGACGGGCTGGTGGCGCAGGCCAAGCAGCACCTGCGGGAAGGCTCGCTCTCCGCCTATTACGACGAGGTGGCGATGGGCGGCCTGGCCCTGGCGCAGGGCGACCGGTCGCGCGACGTGCTGGAAGCGGACCGCCTGCAGGGGCTGCGGCAGCAGGTGCAGACGCTGATGGAGGACCTCAAGGCCGAGGACGAGCTGCTGCCGGAAGGGTCGGCCACCCCGCGCATCGCCGCCGCCACGGCCGTGGCGCTGCCGGTGCCGCCTTCCTGGGCGCGGGACGGGGCGGTGCTCTGCATCGCCGGCCGCGGCGAGTTCGACGACCTGGGCGCGGAAATGGCGGCGCAGGTGTTCCAGCGCCACGGCTTCGGCGCCCGCGCCGAGCCCGGCACGGTGCTGGAAACCGCCGGCCCCGGGGTGCTCGACCCCGAGCGCATCCGCCTGTGCTGCCTGTCGGTGCTGGAGGACGGCAACAGCGCCGCGGCGGTGCGCCACTTCCTGCGCCGGCTGCGGCGCCGCATCCCCGGCGTGAAGATCATCATCGGCCTGTGGCACGCCTCCCCCGACAGCCCGGTGCTGACGGCGCTGCGGGCGGAAGGGCCGGGCGAGACCATCATGACCTCGCTGCGCGAGGCGGTGACGCTGTGCGAGGCGCTGATGGCACTGGCGGAGCGGCAGGGCACCGACGGGCCGCTGCCGCCGCCCCCCGCCACCGGCGAGATCCGCGAAGTCACCGCCTGAGCCCTGCCCGCGGTTCCGGCCGCGGCAGCCCGGGCAACCTCCACCATCGCCCGGGCGTTGGTTTCGCAGGGGTGGCACGGCATCGCTGCCCGGCGACGGCACATCCCAGCGAGGGAGACGGCAGCATGAGCGGCACAGTGGCAGGCACCTTCGAGGCCGCGCGCGAAGGCGTCGAAACCGGCGAGAGCCGGCGGCTGATCTCGGCCGACAAGGTCGAGGGCACGGCGGTGTTCAACCGGGAGGGCGAGCGGCTCGGCACGGTGGAGGACGTCATGCTGGACAAGATCAGCGGCCGCGTCGCCTTTGCCGTGATGAGCTTCGGCGGCTTCCTGGGCATCGGCGAGCAGTACCACCCGCTGCCCTGGTCCACACTGAACTACGACGTGCAGCTGGGCGGCTACGTGGTGGACATGACGCGCGAGCAGCTCTCCGGCGCGCCTTCCTATGCCGCCGGGTCGGACGTGGACCTCAACGACGACACCTATGGCAAGCGGGTCTACGACTACTACAAGGCGCCCTACTGGAACGCCGGGATCTGAGCTTCCGGCACAGGCCGGGCAGGCAGAGGACGGGAGCGATCCCGCCCTTTTCTTTCCCTTTTCTTTGGCCGCCCCGCAGTCGTCTGTCATGCACATGATACAAAGCTTTCCCGCTGTCATGCATTCCCAGCGCGCCTGTCCCCGTGCCGCAGACCCCATCTTCCGGCTGGGCCGAATGGCCCGGTTTGAAGGAAGCACTGCGATGATCACCACCCTGTTCGCCGTTACCCTCGCCGCCCTGGTGGCGGCCAATGTCTCCGCCCGCGTCGCCCTGGACCGCGCTGCCCTGCGCCTGCCCACCGCCCCGCACGGCGCCTGACGCCTCCCCCGCCGAACCCCCTTTCCAGGGGGCCCGGCGGGTCCGTTTTCCGGCGGCGTTGCCGCCCGCCCCGGTTTCGGGGCAAGAGCCCTGGCGAAGCCCGTTTGCAGCCAGGAACACCGCCCAGCATGGCCACCCGCATCGGCATTCCCGGCATCGCCGGCCGCATGGGCCGCCTGCTGGCCGAGGAAGCCCTGGCCGCGGGTGCGGCCGTGTCCGGCGGCACGCTGCGCGACGGCAGCGCCGCCAGCACACCCTATCCCGTGCTGCCCGATGCCGCCGCGCTGATGGCGTGCAGCGACGTGGCCATCGACTTCACCCACGCCTCCACCGCCCCGCTGCATGCCGAAGCCGCCGCGGCGGCCGGCACGCCGCTGGTGCTCGGCACCTCCGGGCTGGATGCAGCGCAGGAAGCCGCCGTGGCCGCGGCGGCGAAGCGGGTGCCGATCGTCTACGCCGCCAACTTCGCCCCCGGGGTAAACCTGCTCTTCGCCCTGGCCGAGCGCATGGCCGCCGCCCTGCCGGCCGAGCAGTACGACGCCGAGATCGTGGAGATGCACCACCGCCAGAAGGTGGACGCGCCCTCCGGCACCGCCATCGCCCTGGGTCGCGCCGTGGCGCGCGGCCGCGGCACCACGCTGGAAGCCGCCGGACGGGAAAGCGGGCGCGACGGCCATACCGGCCCGCGCAGCACCGGCACGATCGGCTTCGCCGCCCTGCGCGGCGGGCAGGTGGTGGGCGACCACACGCTGCTCTTCGCCGCGGGATCGGAGCAGATCGCCCTGACCCACCGGTCCTTCGACCGCCGCGTCTACGCCACCGGAGCGGTGCGCGCCGCCCTGTGGCTGCTGGGGCGTGAGCCCGGCCTCTACGACATGGGCGACGTGCTGGGCCTGGGATGAGCGCCGCCCTTCGTCCCGCCAGCCGGGGCGCGCTTCGCCCGGATGTCCCGTGCGGGACGGCGTTGCCCCTGGCCGGCGCGACGGTGGCGTGCCCGGCATGATGGCGGCGGAGGGCGTCGCCGCCTTCGCCCGGCGCTTTCCCGTGCTGTTCCACGTCACCGATCCCGCGGCCCTGCCGGGCATCGAGCGGAACGGGCTGCTCTCGGCCGCGGCGCTGGTGGAGCTCTACGGCGTGCCGGAAGCGGAACGGGCCGCGCTGCTGGAGGAGAACCGCGGCAAGGGCCGCTTCCACCCCCTGCAACGCCCCGGCCTTCCCGGGGCCGTGCTGCGCGACCAGTGGCTGCCGGAAAAGGGGCTGCTGGCCTGCCTGGGCGGTCGCTATGCCGGCCAGCCGCGGGAATGGCGGCGGCTGATCAATGACCACGCGTATTTCTGGCTCTCGGCCGCGGATGCCACCCGCTTGGCGGGGGTGAACGCGGCGCGGGCGCAGGTGGTGCTGCGCTTCGATGCCGCCGCGCTGCTGGCCGTGCACGGCGCTGCGGCCTGGACCACGCCGATCAACGCCGGGTCGGTGATGACGCGGCGCTGGCCGCCCTCGCCGCGCGACGAGAGCACCCTGCGCCCGGTGTCGGAGTTCCCGCGCGCCGATCGCCGCAAGCCGCGCGAGCTGGCCATCCGCGGCGGCGTGCCGGATGCCTGGCGCTTCCGCCTGCCCGATCCGCCGGGCTGAAACCCGGCGGCGCGGCCCTGGCGTTCCGGCCGGGCCGCTTCCACATCCCCGGCCAGGTCGCGGGTGGCCCGCGGCAGGTTTTGCGAATGGTTCGCATCTCCACTAGGCTGCGGCCCTCGCCAGCGCCTTTCCGCTTCGCCACAGGAACTGCCTCCATGGACCTGCCCACCCAGCGCCACGATCTGTTCCCGTCCACCCTGGACGCGCTGCTGTCCCGCCGCTCCGTGGGCGCCCTGCGCGAGCCCGGTCCGAGCGGGCCGGAGCTGGAGCGCATGCTGGAAACCGCACTGCGTGCCCCCGACCACGGCTGGCTGCGGCCCTGGCGCTTCGTGCTGATCCGCGGCGAGGCGCGCGCCCGCTGGGCCGACACGGTGGAAGCGGCGATGCGCGCCCGCGACCCCGAGGTGACGCCGCCGATGATCGAGAAGCAGCGCCGCCGCATCCTGGGCGCCCCCGTCATCATCGCCCTGGGGGCGCAGATCCGCGAGGGCAAGATCCCGGAGCTGGAGCAGCTGCTGACCGTGGGCGCGGGGGCGATGAACCTGCTCAACGCCCTGCACGCCGCGGGCTATGGCGGCATCTGGCTGACGGGGGCCAATGCCTATGACCCCCGCCTGGCGGAAGCCCTGGGCCTGGCGCCGCCGAACCGCCTGCTGGGTTTCCTGTTCGCCGGCACCCCGGCCGAGGAGCTGCCCCCTGCCCCGCGCCGCCCGGCGCTGGAGGGCTTCGTGTCCGACTGGACGGGCTGACACCCGACCCATCCGGGCACCCAGATCCCGTGGGGGTTCGGAGCGGCCGCCAGGGCGCGTCAGGTGGCCAGGAGCTGGTCGGCGAGGTCGGTGAAGTCGCGCGCCACCAGGGTGAAGTCGCCGTCCGGGTGCAGGTCGCTGCGCTGCTGCGGCCCGTGCTCAGTGGGGCGCGGCACGAAGGCGGTGCGCAGGCCCAGGGCGGCGGCAGCGCGCAGGTCGCCGTTGTGCGCGGCCACCATGACCACCGCGGCCGGGTCCAGTTCCAGCGCCGCCACGCTGCGGAGATAGACCTGCGGCTGCGGCTTGAAGCCCTGGCCGATCTCGGCGCCCAGGATGGTGTCCCAGGGCAGGCCGGCATGCCGGGCCAGCCGCACGCCGGAGGCGATGTCGGCGTTGGAGTTCGGCGCCAGGATGAAGCGGCGCTTCAGCCGCCCCAGCGCCGGCACCACGTCGGGCCAGGGAGTCAGGCGGGTCCAGACGTGGTTGAAGGCGTCGCGCTCGGCGAGGGGCAGCGCGTCCAGGCCGAATGCCGGCAGCACCTCGTCCAGGGCTTCGCGGTTCAGCACGGGCAGCTTGGTCCAGGGGCGCCGGCCGCTGCGCACCGTTTCCATCTGCGGCTGGTAGCGGGCGCGCCAGGCATCGGCGAAGGCGAACCAGTCCACCGCGCCCAGCCCCAGCCGAGCGCCCAGGCGCTCGCCCTCGGCGGCGATGCTGCTGCGCCAGTCCACGCAGGTGCCGAACACGTCGAAGAGCAGGGCCTCGGGGGCGGGGTGCAGGGTCACGGGTGGGGGTGCTCCGGGCGATGGGGGTTTCGCGCTGTGGGCGCAACGCGCGAACCCGGGATGGGTCGGCGGTGCAGAATCCCCTGCGCCCGGTCAAGCCGGCGCTGCGGCCCGTGACGCAGCCGCCAGGACACGCGTGTCCAGCTGCGCCACCAGCGGCAGGTGGTCGGAGGCGCGCCGGGCCAGGGGCGTGTCGTGCACCGTCACGCCGGGCACCAGTCCCCGGGGATGGCCGAGGATGCGGTCCAGCGACAGCATCGGCAGCATGGCCGGAAAGGTGGCGGCGCGCGGCGGTTCGCCGAAGACGGGCCGCAGCACCTCCAGGGCGGAGCCGTGCGGCTTGCGCTCGTTGAGGTCGCCCAGCAGCAGGGTGGGCAGGCGTGCGCCGGCCCCGCTCTCCATGGCCCGGAGCAGCAGCTCCGCCTGCCGGCGCCGTCGCGCCGCGCCCAGGCTCAGATGCGTCGCCAGCAGCCGGAAGGGTCCCCAGCCCAGGTCCAGCTCTGCCAGTACCGCGCCGCGCGGCTCCAGCCCGCCCAGGCGCAGCCCCTCGGGGGGGCGCAGGATGCGCGCGTCCTGCCGGAGCAGCACGAGGTTGCTGCGCCAGCCCTGTTCGCCCGGCCGTTCCGTCACGAGGAGGAGGCGCAGCCCGGTTTCCCGCTCGATGCCGCGGGCGTCCAGCATGCCGGTGCCGCGGCGGAAATAGTGCTGCGCTTCCTGCAGCGCGATCAGGTCCGGGCCAATCTCGGCGATCACGGCCGCGATGCGGTCGGGACGGAACAACCCGGCCGTGCCGCGGCCGTGGTGGATGTTGTAGGTAGCGACGAGCATCGGCGGGAAAGAGCCCCGGAGGCCCGGGAAGTTGCGTGCCGCTGCGGGGCGGGGATCACGTACCCCGCCGATGCCGCTGTTCCGTGCGGCGGCTTAGCGCCAGGATTCCAGCAGCTCCATCACCGCGGCCCGGATCTCCTCCCGTTCCGGCCAGTAGTTGGCGGCGTAGACCAGCGTCACCTGCAGGCCCGGGGTCCCGTCCAGTGTGGTTCTCACCGTGCAGCCCAGCACGTCCTCGGGCGAGGTGTTGCGGGTGGTGCAGCGCACGAACTCGCTCGGCACGCCCTGGGCGTCAGTGCGGATGAAGATGCGGGAGTCGGCCGGGAAGTGCGGCGTGGTAGGCGGGTCGCGAGTGACCTCCTCCCAGGCTTCCGTGTAGTCCGGCGGCGGCGTGATCGGCTTGCGGTCGTATCGCGGGTCCGGCTGCGCCAGGGCACGCCGGAACCGCCATACCTCCCGGTTCATCCCGGAAGCCTGGCCGCTGATGAGTTCGAGCATCACGACGCCGTTGCACCAGTTGCCGCAGGGCGTACCAGCCGGCCAGGGTGTGGTGACGGGATAGCGCAATCGCGTACCCCAGGGGAGGCCGGGCTGGTAAGGGCCGGGCAGCAGGGTCAGTTCGCGCGGGGGATTCAGCGGCACGGTCGTGAGGTCATCCGGCCAGGGCGGCCGGAAGCTCGGCTGCGCGGAGGGCGGATCGGCAGCGGGCAACTGGGCCAGGGCGGGAGCGCTGCCCAGCGCGGCCAGCACGGCCATGGCGAACAGGGCAGCGCGGCGTTCCGGGGCAGCCATGGGCGTTCCTGAGAAGAGCGCCCGATTTGTTACGTTGCCGCACTACTTCCGGCAAGTGCCGCTTGCCCTTCCCGGTTCGCCCTCGGGCAGGCGATCTTCGGCCGGAAGCGGCCCGTCAGGCGCCGCTACTGCGCCGGGGCTTCCGCCTCCTCGGCAGGATCGGGCGCGATGGCGGAGCGCTCCGGGCGAGGGTGGCGCACCCCGGCCCAGGCGGCGGCCAGCGTGGCGCCACCGGCCGTCAGGGCCACGTCGGTCCAGGTGTCCGTCCAGTCGCCGATCAGCCCGGTGGCCCATTCGAAGACTTCCCAGCCGGAACCCAGCAGCAGTCCCAGCCCGGCGGTGGTGGCGGCCAGCCGCAGGGCGCCGCGCGGCGTGCCGTCGGCCTGCAGCAGCGCGGCGAAGACCAGCCCGGCCAGCAGCCCGTTCAGCAGGTGCACGGCCTCGTCATAGGGGTTGGCACCGTAGAACCAGTTCAGCCCGTAGCCGGGGCTGACCACCAGCGTGGCCAGCACCGGCACCGCGTCCAGCCCGCGCGGCAGCGCCCGGACGCGCCAAGGCAGCACCTCCATGCGTTCGCGCGGCGGCAGGATCAGCCCGAGGCAGCCGGCCAGGGAGGCCAGGGTGCCCTGGGCGGCGGCGTGCTTTTCCAGGCCCCAGAACCAGCCGGCCATGGCCAGCAGGGCCAGGATCGCCACCCAGGCGAAGGTCGATTGCCGGCCGATGTCGCTTCGCGTCAGCGGGGCCATGCGGCGGCGCGTTTCCCGGGTCCGACGGACCGCGCTACTGCGCGGAGGCGCTGGCTTCGGAGCGCGTGGCGCCGACGCGCTGGGCCAGGGCGGCGGCCATGAACTCGTCCAGCCCGCCATCCAGCACGGCGGCGGGATTGCCCTTTTCCAGCCCGGTGCGGAGGTCCTTCACCATCTGGTAGGGCTGCAGCACGTAGGACCGGATCTGGTGGCCCCAGCCGATATCGGTCTTGCCGGCCTCGATGCCGGCGGAGATCGCCTCGCGCTTGGAAAGCTCCAGCTCGTAGAGGCGGGCGCGCAGCATATCCATGGCTATGGCGCGGTTGCGGTGCTGCGAGCGGTCCTGGGTGGAGGCCACCACGATCCCGGTGGGGAGGTGGGTGAAGCGCACACCGGATTCCGTCTTGTTGACGTGCTGCCCGCCGGCGCCGGAGGCGCGGAAGGTGTCGGTCTTCAGGTCGGCCGGGTTGATCTCGATCTCGATGCGGTCGTCGATCACCGGGTACACGTAGACCGAGGCGAAGGAGGTCTGGCGCCGCGCCGCCGCGTCGAAGGGCGAGATGCGGACGAGGCGGTGCACGCCGCTCTCGGTTTTCAGCCAGCCATAGGCGTTGGGGCCGGTGATCTGCAGGGTGGCGGACTTGATGCCGGCCTGCTCGCCCTCGCTTTCTTCCGTCACCACCACCTTGTAGCCGCGCTGTTCCGCCCAGCGCGTGTACATGCGGCGCAGCATCTCGGCCCAGTCCTGGGCTTCCGTGCCGCCGGCACCGGCATTCACTTCCAGGAAGGCGTCGTTGCTGTCGGCCTCGCCGCTCAGCAGGCTCTCGATCTCGCGCCGCTTGGCCTCGGCGGCCAGGGCCTGGAGGTCGGCCACCGCGGCGTCGGCGGTGGCGGCGTCGCCCTCCTCCTCGGCCATCTCGATCAGCTCCAGCGAGTCCGTCACGGACTGCTGCAGCTTGGCCACGCCGTCGATCTGGTCGCTGAGGCGACCGCGCTCGCGCATGACGCGGCCGGCCTCGGCGGCGTCGTTCCACAGGGTCGGGTCCTCGGCGCGGCTGTCCAGCTCGGCCAGGCGGGCCACGGCCGCGTCCCAGTCCAGGTGGCGCCGCAGCAGGGCCACGGAGTCTTCGATCTGCCCTTTCAGGGCTTCGGCATCGGCGCGCATGAGGTGGGGGCTAGTAGAGCCCGCCCAGGCTGCTGTCCACGGCCGAGGCAGTGGGCGCCTCGCCGCTGCCCCTGCCGCCGCCATAGCCGGAGGAAGGCGGCCGGGCACTGTCTTCCGTGCCGGGACGGAAAGCCTCGGTGATCTGCTTACCGTCGGAGGCGGTGGTGCGCACCAGCGCCACGCCGGGCGGCGCGCGGAAGGGCACGGGCGGGCTGTCCTGCAGCGCCGCTTCCAGCACGTCGTGGAAGATCGGCGCCGCGTTGCCGCCGCCGGTCTCGCCCTCACCCAGGGAGCGCGGGTCGTCGAAGCCGACCCAGACGGCGATCACGATGTCGGGCGTGAAGCCCACGAACCAGTTGTCGTGGTAGTCGTTGGTGGTGCCGCTCTTGCCGGCGACGGGGCGGTTCAGCCCGTGCCCGGCGGCGGTGCCGGTGCCGCGCTCCACCACGCCGCGCAGCAGGTTCACCATCTGGTAGGCGGCGATCGGGTCGGTGATCTGGGTGCGGTTGTCCACCAGCGTCGGCGGGCCGGCGGACAGGTCGGCCTCGCAGCCTTCGCAGCGCACCCCGTCGGGGCGCCAGATCGCCTGGCCGCGCTGGTCCTGCACGCTGTCGATCAGGGTCGGTTCCACCCGGCGGCCGCCGTTGACGAAGGCGGCGTAGCCCGCGGCCATGCGCAGCACGGTGGTTTCGCCGGCGCCCAGGCTCATCGCCAGCACGCGCGGCATGTTGGGAATTACGCCGAAACGGGCAGCGGTTTCCGCCACCTTGTCGATGCCGACTTCCTGGGCGAGGCGGATGGTGACGAGGTTGAGCGACTTCTCGATCGCCGTGCGCATCGTCACCCAGCCGTTGGCGCGGTTGGAATAGTTCCCCGGCCGCCACAGGCCCTGCGGCGTCATGATCTCGATGGGCGCGTCCAGCAGCCGCTGGTTGGGCGGGATGCCCATCTCCAGCGCCGGCAGGTAGACGAAGGGCTTGAAGGAGGAGCCGGGCTGCCGCATCGCCTGCGTGGCCCGGTTGAACACCGACTTGTCGTAGGAGAAGCCGCCGGCCATGGCCAGCACGCGGCCGTTGGCGGGGTCCAGCGCCACGATGGCGCCTTCCACCTGCGGCACCTGGCGCAGCAGGAGGCGGTTGTTGGCGCCCGGTTCCACCAGCACCACGTCGCCGGGCTTCACCACGTCGGCCATGCGGCGGGGGGCACCACCCAGGCGCCCGTCGCGCGACACCGGCCGGGCCCAGCCCGACACGTCGGAGAAGTTCAGCGTGCCCTGGCGCGGCTGCGGCGCGCCGCGGCCGCCGGGGCGCTCGATCCAGGCCAGCCGCGCTTCGCGCTCGCCCACCGACAGGGCCACGGCCAGGCGCCATTCCGGCAGCATGCCGGGCACGCGCGGCACGGCGTCCAGCGCGGGCAGCCACTCGCTGGCGGCGCTGGAAATCTGGGCGGCGGCGCCGCGCCAGCCGCCGCGGCGGCGGTCGTAGTTCATCAGCCCGTCGCGCAGAGCCTTCTCCGTGGCTTCCTGCAGGCGGACATCCATGGAGGTGCGGACCACCAGCCCGCCCATGTTGGTCTGGTCGGGGCCGAAGCGGCCGATCAGGTCGCGGCGCACTTCCTCGGTGAAGTACTGACCGCTGCTGAGCACGTCCGGCCGGCCACGGCCGGGGGTGCGCAGCGGCTCCGCCTTGGCGGTGTCGGCCTGCGCCTGGGTGACCGCGCCGTCCTCGGCCATGCGGTCCAGCACCCAGTCGCGGCGCGCCTTGGCGGCTTCGGGAAAGCGGGCCGGGTTGTAGTTGTTGGGGGCCTTGGGCAGGGCGCCCAGGAAGGCCATCTCGCCCAGCGTCAACTCGTCGAGGCCCTTGTTGAAGTAGTTCCAGGCGGCGGCCGCCACGCCGTAGGACTGCGAGCCCAGGAAGATCTCGTTGAGGTAGATCTCCAGGATGCGGTCCTTGGGCATCGCCGCCTCGATGCGCTGGGCGAGGATGGCCTCGCGCACCTTGCGCATCATGGTCCGGTCGTTACCCACCAGCATGTTCTTGGCGACCTGCTGGGTGATGGTGGAAGCGCCGATGGCGCGGCGGCCGCTGCCCATGTGCTCCACGTTGGAAACCGCGGCGCGGGCGATGGCGAACAGGTCCACGCCGCTGTGGGTGCGGAAATTCTGGTCCTCGGCCGAGATGAAGGCCTGCTGCAGCAGCGGCGGGATGGCGCCGATGGGCACGAAAACCCGCCGTTCCAGCGCCAGCTCCGCCATCAGGCGACTGTCGGCGGCGTAGATGCGGCTCATCTGCGGCGGCTGGTAGTCGGTCAGCCAGGCGTGCTCGGGCAGGTCGGCGGTGGCGGAGCGCCAGATGCCGAAGGCGGCGACGCCGCTGCCCACCGCGCCGATCAGCACCAGCCCGCCCACGGCCCCGGCGATGCGCCGCATCCAGCGCCCGCGCGGCCGGCGGGTCGTCTTGGCGGCGGCGGCGCGGGCACGCTCGGGGCGCGCCGCCTCGGCTTCCCCGGTTTCGGCGCTCAAGGGGGCGCGGGCGCGTCGGTCGTGATCGGACATGAAGCACCCCCTCTACACCGGATGGCGGCCGCCATGCCACGCCAACCGCGCAGGGCTCCCTTCGGCATAACATCGGGAAGCCCGGGTAAGTTGCTGCGGGTGCTCAGTTTCGTATCAGGCCTCCGCCAGGAAGCTGTTGGCCGCCCCGGCCAGGGCCAGGGCCACCCGGGCGCGGTGGTCCGGCCGCTTCAGCGCCGCCTCGTCCTGGCGGTTGCTGAGAAAGCCCATCTCCACCAGCACGGACGGGATGTCGGGGGCCTTGAGCACGGCGAAGGCGGCCTGCCGGTGGGTGTTGGGCAGCAGCGGCACGTCGCCGCGCAGGTGCCGCACCACCATGGAGGCCATGCGGTCGGAGCCCTGGCGGGTTTCCTGCCGCACCAGGCTGACCAGGATGCGGGCGATCTCCGGCGACACCGGCGGGATGTCGATGCCGCCCGCGGCGTCCGCCGCGTTCTCCCGCCGCGCCAGCCCGGCCGAGAGCGCGTCCGAGGCGGTTTCGGACAGGGTGTAGACGCTGGCCCCCCGCGCGCCGGGCGCGCTGTCGGCGTGCAGCGACACGAAGAGGCTGGCATTCTGCCGCCGCGCGAAGGCCACCCGGCCGGCCAGCGGGATGAACACGTCGCGGGTGCGGGTCATGGCCACGCGCACCCGGCCCGTGGCTTCCAGCCGGCGCTTCAGTTCCAGCGCCGCGGCCAGCACCACGTGCTTTTCCCGCGTGCCGGTGACGCCGATCGTGCCGGGATCTTTGCCGCCATGGCCGGGGTCCAGCACGATCAGCGGCAGCCGTGCCGCCGCGGCCGGGGTGCTGTCGCCGCCCGAAGCCAGCACCTGCCCGCGCGCCAGCCGGGCGAAGCCGCGCGCCGGGCCGGGGCGCAGCGTCAGCACGAGGTTGCCGCCGTCACGCCCCGCGGTCGGGGCAGCCACGGGGCCGGCGAGGTCGATCAGCAGGGTGCGGCTGCGGGCGTCCCAGCGGGCGCCGCGCGCCGGGCCGGCCCCGGGCAGCCGGGACGGGCCGTTCCAGCCGCCGGGCAGGGCCAGCCGCAGCTGCGCCGGGCGGTCGCTGGCGCTGAGCTGCCAGCGGGCCGCGGGCGAGAGCGGCAGCACCAGCCGCGCGCCCGCGCCGTCGTCGCGGAAACCGGCGCCGTTCTGCGCCAGGGCGGCCCCCCCGAGCCCCCCTGCCGCCAAGCCCAGGCCGAGGCGCAGGACGCCGCGCCGGCCGCTGTGCAGAGCCTTCATCGTCCAATCCCCCTGCCCGGAAGGATAGCCGATGCGCCGCGGCGATTCGATGGCGCCGGCCGGGATGAGGCAACCGTTCCGCCCATGCCGCGCCGACGCGCCGGTGCCGGCCGGCCCGTCCCGCGTGCCCGGCAGCGGCTCGGCGGCCGCGGCCGGCGGGCCAGCCCGGCCCGCCGCGCTCAGCGCAGGTCCTGGGCTTCCAGCGCGATCAGCGAGGCGGCGGCGGAGAAGCGGCCGCCGTTGAAGCCTGCCGGCACCTCGCGCGCCGCCAGCGACGGCCAGGCGGGGTCGAGCCCGTTCAGCGCCGCCTCGATCCGCCCGATCGTGCCGGCGGAACGCGCCCGCACCGCCGGGTCCAGCCCGGCCACCCAGTTCTTCGCCGCCCGGACGAAGCCGTAGGCGTCGTGGTATTCCTTGGTGTTCACCACGCGGCGGTTCTGCACCCCCTCGTCGTATTCGCGGCCCGCCGCGGCCACGGTCTGCGACACCGCCGCCAGCGTCACGGCGGGGGAGGCGCGCAGGGCGCCGCGCACCCGCACCAGCTCGCCCTGCACCCGGTTGAAGGCATCGCGGATCTGGGCCGGCGGGGCGCCGGATTCGGCGGCATGGGCCATGGTGGTCAGGCTCGACTCGAAGCCGCGGATGTTGCGCGCCGCCAGGGCGGGGCGCAGCTGGCCGTAGATCTCGTCCTCGGGGTGCTTCACGTGCGGCGCGGCCGCCGAACGGTCGCCGCTGGCGTAGAGCTCGGTGGCGACCAGCAGGTGGCCCTCGATCATGCCCAGGGCGGACAGGAAGGCGGCGTCGTCGCGCGTCAGGTCGGCGGCGGAGGCCATGCCGGCTTCCCCGCCCTCGCCCGCCTCGCCGCGCTCGCCGCCGCGTTCGCCCCCGCGCTCGCCGCCCCGTTCCCCGGCCTCGCCGGACGCGGCGATGCCCAGGCGCGGGGCCGGGGCGTTGCGCTCCAGTACCACCTCGCCGCAGCCCGGCAGGCTGGCCGCGCTGGCGAAAAGGCCGATGCCGAGCCAGAGTCGAGTGCGCTGGACCATGAGGAAAACCTTCGGGGTTGCGTGGCGGAAGATATTGCGAGGAAGTCGCAATGGGCAACCCGCGCGGGGGAGGCTGGCGCCGCCGCGATCTGCTAGGAGCCGCCCGCGACGCCCCGCCGCCGGGCGCGGCGCAACCGCCCTCGCCGGGGCACGCTGGGATGATGAGCACGCCGGGATGAGCCACATCGCGCACGCCGCCACGGCGGCCACGGGCCTCACGATCCTGCCGCCGCGGCGGCCATTGCGCGGTCGCGTGGCGCCGCCGGGGTCCAAGTCCATCACCAACCGCGCGCTGCTGCTGGCCGCCCTGGCGGAGGGCACCAGCCGGCTGACCGGGGCGCTGAAGAGCGACGACACCCGGCACATGGCGGTGGCGCTGCGCCGGATGGGTGTAACCGTGGAGGAGCCGGACGAAACCAGCTTCACCGTGACCGGGCGAGGCCGGCTGCTGCCGCCGGACGGGCCGCTGTTCCTGGGCAATGCCGGTACCGCCACGCGCTTCCTGTGCGCCGCCGCCGCCACGGCCGAGGGGCGGGTGGTGATCGACGGCGACGCCCACATGCGCCGGCGGCCCATCGCGCCCTTGGTGGCGGCGCTGCGCGCCCTCGGCGTGGAGGCGAGCGACACGGAGGGCTGCCCGCCGGTGGTCGTGGAAGGGCGCGGCGGCTTCGCCGGCGGCCGGGTCGAGGTGGATGCCGCCCTGAGCAGCCAGTACGTGTCCGCCCTGCTGATGGCGGCCGCCTGCGGGCGCGCCCCGGTGGAGGTGGCGCTGGCGGGGCCGGAGATCGGCGCCCGCGGCTACGTGGACCTGACCCTGGCCGCCATGGCCGCCTTCGGGGCGGCGGTGGAGCCGCTGGGCGCGGCCAGCTGGCGGGTGCTGCCCACCGGCTACCGCGCCCGCGACTTCGCGGTGGAGCCGGATGCCTCCGCCGCGACCTATCTCTGGGCGGCGGAGGTGCTGACCGGCGGGGCGATCGACCTCGGCGTGGCGCCGGGCGGCTTCACCCAGCCGGATGCCCGGGCGCAGGCGACCATCGCGCGGTTTCCCGCGCTGCCGCCGGTGATCGACGGGTCGCAGATGCAGGACGCGGTGCCGACCTTGGCGGTGCTGGCCGCCTTCAACCGTGAGCCCGTCCGCTTCACCGGCATCGCCAACCTGCGGGTCAAGGAATGCGACCGGGTGGCGGCGCTGGCCGCCGGGCTGGACCGCATCGCCCCCGGGCTGGGGCGGGAAGACGGGGACGACCTCCTCGTTTCCCCCGCGCGGCTGGAAGCGGCGCGGCCGGCCCGCATCGAGACCTATGCCGACCACCGCATCGCCATGAGCTTCGCCCTGGCCGGGCTGCGGCTGGACGGCATCACGATCCTGGACCCCGACTGCGTCAACAAGACCTATCCCGGCTACTGGGACGCGCTGCGCTCCCTGGGGGTGGAACTGCGCGACGCGGCGGGAGCGGCCGCATGATCCTGTGCATCGCCGAAGTTCTGGAACCGCTGGCGCTGGAATCGGTGCGAGACAAGCTGCTCGCCCTGCCCTTCCGCGACGGCCGCGACACCGCCGGGCGGGATGCCGCCCGGGTGAAGCGCAACCTGCAGGCCGACCCGTCCGACGACCGCGCCGCCGCCCTGAAGAACTTCCTGGCCGAGCGCATCGCCGCCCACCCCCTGTTCCGGCTGGCGGCACGCCCCGCGCGCCATTCGCCGCTGCTGCTCAGCCGCTACGAGGCGGGGATGGCGTACGGCACCCACGTGGACGACGCGATCATGGGCGGGATGCGCTCGGACGTCAGCTTCACGCTGTTCCTGTGTGAGCCCGACACCTATGCCGGCGGCGCGCTGGTGATCGAGAGTGCGGCGGGGGAGCAGGAATTCCGCCTGCCGGCCGGGGCCATGGTGGTCTACCCCTCCGACACGCTGCACCGGGTGGAGCAGGTGACCGAGGGCACCCGCCTAGCCGCGGTGGGCTGGTGCCAGAGCCTGATCCGCGACCCCGCGCGCCGGGAACTGCTCTTCGATCTCGACACCGCCCGCGCCCTGCCCGACGGCGAACCGCAGCGCGACCGGCTGCTGGCCCGCTGCTCGGCCAACCTGCTGCGGCAATGGGGCGAACCGGGGTGAGGCACGGGTGCCGCGCGGCGCAGGATCGGGTGGCTTCGGGGGCTCTGTTGTTCCGGCCTGGGCCAGAGGGGCGCCGCCCCTCTGGACACCCCGCGAGGAGCTTAGGCTCCTCGTGTCTCATGAGTGCCTCCGGCGGGGGCGGGTTGGCCGACAGTGCCCGCCATGACCAACGTGGATCATCCCGCCCCCGCCGGAGGCACTCAAGTGGGGTCCGGGGAGCCTAAGCTCCCCGGCGGGGTCCAGGGGCAGCGCCCCTGGCCAACGCCGAAACAGCAGAGAACCTCCGAACCCACTCGAACCACGACGCTTGCCACCGCGCCCTCGGCTGGGCTACACGCCGCCTCCCCTGCCGCGCGCGAGGCATCGTGCGCGGCTATGCCCATTCGTGCCCGCGGCATCCCGCCGCGTGGGCTCCGGGCTGACACATCCACAGGGATAAAAGATGCCGCTCTACGAGACCGTGCTGATCGCACGGAATGACCTGACGCAGCAGCAGGTCGAAGCGGTGGCCGACCAGGTCGCCACCATCCTCACCGAAGCCGGCGGCGAGGTGAAGAAGCGGGAATACTGGGGCCTGCGCGGCCTCGCCTACCGCATCAAGAAGAACCGCAAGGGGCACTACATGCTCCTCGGCCTCGACTGCCCGCCGGCGGCGGAAAAGGAGGTCGCGCGCCAGCTCGGCCTGAACGAGGACGTGCTGCGCCACATGACGCTGCGCGTCGAGGAAATCACCGAAGAGCCCTCCGCCATCCTGGCCCGCCGCGGCGAGGACCGCGAGCGTGACCGCGGCTTCCGCGGCCCGCGTCCGGCCGGCCGCTTCTCCTCGGGCCGCCGCGAGCGCGGCGACGACCGCGAGGAGTTCCGGGCCCGTCCGCGCGACGAGATGGACCCCCCTGGCATGGGCGAGGAGTAAGCACCGATGTCCGACAGCAACACCGACATGACCCCCGCCGCGCGCCGTCCGGCCGTCGGCGCCCGCCGGCCCTTCTATCGCCGCCGCAAGTCCTGCCCCTTCTCCGGCCCCAACGCGCCGAAGATCGACTACAAGGACGTGCGCCTGCTGAGCCGCTTCCTGAGCGAGCGCGGCAAGATCGTGCCGAGCCGCATCACCGCGGTGTCCGGCAAGAAGCAGCGTGAGCTGGCCAACGCCATCAAGCGCGCCCGCTTCCTGGCACTGCTGCCCTACGTCATCAACGACTGAGGACGCGCGCCGAACGGGACCGGTTCATGGCTGGGGCGGCCTCCACGCGGCAGCTGCTGAACGACCCCCGCATCCTCGCGGGGGCGGCGGCCGGGCTCGCCTGCGCCGCGCTGGCGACCTGGGGTTTCCGCGGCTTGCCGCTGGGGACGCTGCTGTTCTGGCTGTGCTCCCTGCCGCTGTTCCTGGCCGGGCTCAGCCTGGGCGGCTTCGCGGCGGGGCTCGGGCTGGCGGTGGCCAGCGCGGCGCTGCTGCTGGTGGCCGGGCTGCGCGGGGTGCTGGTGTTCGCGCTGGCGCCCGGGCTGCCGGCGGTGACGATCGTGGCGGCCTTCCTGAGCCGCGGCCGCGGCGACCTGATGCTGCCCTTCGCCCTGCTGGGCATCTGGCCGGCGGTGGCCAGCGCGGCGTCGCTGCTGCTGGGCCCCGATGGGCTGGAAGCGGCGCTCGCGGCTTCGGTGGCGGAAACGCTGTCGGGCTCGGGCGTGGCGGCGGATCCCGGTCTGGTGGCGGGGCTGGTGCGGGTGGGCATGGCCATGGCGGGGGCGACGCTGTCGTTGCCGCTGCTGGTATGCGGCGTGGCGGCGCAGCGCTGGCTGGTTCGTCGCGGCCTCGCGCTGCGGCCCGGCCCGGCCTGGCGGGATGCGCGGCTGCCGCGCTTCTACCTCGTCCTGCCCGTGCTCGCCGCGCTGCTGGCCTGGGTGGTGCCCGAAGGGGACACCGGCCTGCTGCTGCTGACCGTCACCGCGGCGCTGCTGATGCCGGTGTTCCTGCAGGGGCTGGCGGTGATTCACCGCCGGCTGCGCGGGGCGCCGCTGGTCCTGTTCTACGTCTGCCTCGTCGTGTTCTTCCTTCCGGTCCTGGCCCTGGTGGTGGGCCTCGGCCTTTTCGAGCAGTTCGGGCGCAAGCCCACCAAACCTGAAGGTCAACCCCGATGATCGATGTCATCCTGATGCAGCGGGTCGAGAAGCTCGGCCAGATGGGCGAGAAGGTGCGGGTCCGCCCCGGCTACGCCCGCAACTTCCTGCTGCCCACCGGCAAGGCGATCCGCGCCAACGCCGCCAACATGGCCCGCTTCGAGTCCGAGCGCGCCCAGCTGGAAGCGCAGAACCTCAAGCGCCGCGAGGAGGCCGAGCGGGTCGCCGAGCGCATGGACGGCCTGTCCGTGGTGCTGATCCGCCAGGCCGGCGAGGGCGGTAACCTGTATGGTTCCGTCAGCCCGCGCGACATCGCCGAGGCCTGCAAGGAAGCCGGCCTGACGCTGGACCGCTCGCAGGTGCAGCTGGACCAGCCGATCAAGACGCTGGGCCTGCACACCGTGCGTGTGGCGCTGCACCCCGAGGTCGACCTGCCGGTGGTGGTGAACATCGCCCGCACCCCCGAGGAGGCCGACAAGCAGGCCCGCGGCGAGGACCTGCGCGCCGAGCAGGACGCCGAGGAGGAGAGCCTGGAGGCCGAGCTGGCCGCCGAGCTGAGCGAGCTGGGCGCCGCCCGCGACTGATCCGGCGGGGGCCGGGCGCGAGCGTCCCGGCCCCCTTTCCTGCCCGGCCGGCGCGGCCGGTTGTCGCGTCATCGTGTAGTCGCTGCAGCCCTTCCTCTTGCCCGGCGAGCCCCCACGCCGTCCGGCGCCGAAATCTGCGACGGGGACAGGGTTTTCGCCATTTCCTCGCGCGGCCGCCCCACCGGCGGTGCCGCTTTCCTGCATTTTGCGCAGGGCTGGTCGTCGTTGGCCGACGGGCAGATCCCTGGACAGCCACCGTTTCCGCTCCCCAGCATGTCAAAGAGTGACGATGCGGAGGTCCGGCACGAATGCTGCTACACGCGGTTTTGTCCCGCATGATCCGGCACGGCAGCCTGACCGTGCTTTACCCCGACGGTACGCGGCGGCTGATCCAGGGCGCCTCGCCCGGCCCCGATGCGGGCATGGCCATCCGGACCCGGCGCGCGGCCCGGCGGCTGATCACCAACCCCACCCTGTCCATGGGCGAGTCCTACATGGAGGGCGAGATCGAGCCGATCGACGGCTCCCTGTATGATCTGCTGGACGTGATCGCGCTCAACACCGCCGACTACAACCCGCCGGGCGAGGCGCTGATGGCGCGGGTGCGCTGGGCGCGGCGGCATCTCGACCAGCTCAATCCCGCCAGCCGGTCGCGGCGCAACGTGGCGCACCACTACGACCTGAACGGCCGCCTCTACAGCCTCTTCCTGGATCGCGACCGGCAGTATTCCTGCGCCTATTTCCCCACCGGCGAGGAAACGCTGGACGAGGCGCAGGTGCTGAAGAAGCGCCACATCGCCAGCAAGCTGAAGCTGGACCGCCCCGACCTGGAGGTGCTGGACATCGGCTGCGGCTGGGGCGGCCTGGCGCTGACGCTCGCGCGCGACTGGGGCGCCCGCGTCACCGGCCTGACCCTGTCCACCGAGCAGTTGGCCGAGGCGCAGCGGCGGGCCGCGGAGGCCGGCCTGTCCGACCGGGTGCGCTTCGAACTGATGGACTACCGCGACTGGCGGCGGCCGGTGGACCGCGTCGTCTCGGTCGGCATGTTCGAGCATGTCGGCATCGACCATTACCGCACCTTCTTCCGCACCGTGCGCAACGCGCTGCGGGAGGACGGGGTGGCGCTGATCCATTCCATCGGGCGCTCGGAGGGGCCCTATTCCACCAATCCCTGGCTGGCCAAATACATCTTCCCCGGCGGCTATTCCCCGGCGCTGAGCGAGGTGCTGCCGGTGGTGGAGAAGTCCGGCCTCTGGGCCACGGACATCGAGATCCTTCGGCTGCACTACGCCCTGACCATCGCCCACTGGCGGCGCCGCTTCGCCGCCAACCGGGACACCATCCAGAGCCTGTATGACGAGCGCTTCTGCCGGATGTTCGAGTTCTACCTGGCGGGCTCGGAACTGGCCTTCCGCCGCTACGGGCACATGAACTGGCAGCTCCAGCTGACCCGCAAGGTGGACACCCTGCCGCTGACACGGGACTGGATGTGGCAGGCGGAGGCCGGGGCGGCGACGCGCGAGGCCGCGGCGGCGGACAGTTCCGGGGGCGTGTTATCCACATGATCCCCGCTGCTCACAGCCCCTCGGGGCTGTGGATGGAGGGGACGCCGGAGGTGCATCCGGGATAGACTGTTCCCGATGAACGCCATGGACCAGAGCGGCGCCCTTCTGGGCCTGTCGCAGCGCCTGCCGCCGCAGAACATGGAGGCCGAGCAGGCGCTGCTGGGCGCCTTGCTGGCCAACAACAAGGCCTATGAGCGGGTTTCCGAGTTCCTGGCGGCCGAGCATTTCGTGGACCCCATCCACGGCCGCATCTACCAGTCCATCCAGCGCCGCCTGGAAGCCGGGCAGCTGGCCGACGTCGTCACCCTGCGCGCCGAGTTCGAGCATTCCGGCGTGCTGAACGAGGTCGGCGGCGCCGCCTACCTGACGCAGCTGCTGACCGCCATGGTCGGCATCATCAATGCTGGCGAGTATGCCCGCGTCATCCACGACGCCTGGCTGCGGCGGCAGCTGATCGACCTGGGCGAGGTGGTGGTGAACCGCGCCTTCGGGGCCGAGTCCGAGGAGGACGCGCTCGAGGCCAAGGAGCAGTTGGAAGCGGCCGAGCAGGCGCTGTTCAACCTGGCCAAGGACGGCGGCAACGAGGGCGGCATCATCACCTTCGACCGCGCCCTGCTGCGCGCGGTGGAGATGGCCGAGAAGGCCTTCACCAACGGCTCCGGCGTGTCCGGCCTGAGCTGCGGGCTGCGCGACGTGGACGCCAAGATGGGCGGCTTCCACCCCTCCGACCTGGTGATCCTCGCGGGGCGCCCGGCCATGGGCAAGACGGCGCTGGCCACCAAGATGGCCTTCGGCGCGGCGCGCTCGATCCTGCGCGAAGCCCAGGCGGAGAACCCCAACGCCGTGCCCAAGGGCGGCGTCGCGATCTTCTCCCTGGAAATGAGCGCCGACCAGCTGGCCACCCGACTGCTCAGCGAGAACGCCCGCATTTCCGGCGACCGCATCCGGCGCGGCGAGATTTCCCAGCGCGACTTCGACAACTTCGTGGAAACCTCGCGCGAGCTGGCCGCGCTGCCGATCTTCATCGACGACACCCCCGCCATCACCATCTCGGCGCTGCGCACGCGCTGCCGGCGGCTGAAGCGGACGCGCGGGCTGGACATGGTGGTGGTGGACTACCTGCAGCTGATGCGCCCCGCCGCCGGCTCCCGCCCGGAGAACCGGGTGATGGAGATTTCCCAGATCACCCAGGGGCTGAAGGCCATCGCCAAGGAATTGTCAGTGCCGGTGATCGCCCTGTCCCAGCTGTCGCGGCAGGTCGAGTCGCGCGAGGACAAGCGGCCGCAGCTGAGCGACCTGCGCGAGTCCGGCTCCATCGAGCAGGACGCCGACGTGGTGATGTTCGTCTACCGCGACGAGTACTACCTGGCGCAGCGGCAGCCCAAGGAGCTGAACTTCGACAACCTCGACAAGTTCTCCGAGGCCACCGAGAAGTGGCAGCAGGACATGGAGCGGGCGCACAACAAGGCGGAGCTGATCATCTCCAAGCAGCGCCACGGCCCCACCGGTTCCATCCCGCTGTTCTTCGAGGGCGAGTTCACCCGCTTCGGCGACCTCGACCACGTGCATGACGGTGGCCACCACGACTGAGGCCACCCGGGCGCGGCTGACCGTCGACCTCGGCGCGGTCGTCGCGAACTGGCGCTCGCTGTGTGCCCTGCACCCCTCCGGCGCGGTGGCGGGGGTGGTCAAGGCGGACGGCTACGGCCTGGGCGCAGCCTCGGTGGGGCGGGCGCTGCTGGCGGCCGGCTGCGAGCACTTCTTCGTGGCGCATCTGGAGGAAGGGCTGGCCCTGCGGGACGCGCTGGGGCTGGGGCCGATGATTGCCGTGCTGAACGGCTTTCCCCCCGGGGCGGAGGCGGATGCGGCGCTGCTGCCGGTGCTGAACGGGCTGGGAAACGTGCGGGCCTGGACCGCCGCGGCCCGGGCCGACGGGCGAGTGCGGGACGTGCTGCTGCACCTCGACACCGGCATGGCGCGGCTGGGGCTGCCGCCGGAGGAGCTGGTGCAGGTGGCAGCGGAGCCCGGGCTGCTGGACGGGCTGCAGCTGCGCTACCTCATGACCCACCTCGCCTGCGCCGAGGACCCTGCCAATCCCCTGAACGCCGCCCAGGCCGCGCGCTTCGCCGCCGCCTGCGCCGCCCTGCCTGCGGCGCCGCGTTCCTTCAGCAACTCCTCCGGCCTGTTCCTGGGGGGGCTGGCCGCCTCCGATCTCGCCCGCCCCGGCTGCGCCCTTTACGGCATCAACCCCACCCCGGGGCGGCCCAACCCGATGCGTCCGGTGGTCCGCCTCGACGCGCCGGTGCTGCAGGTCCGGGAGGTTCCGGCCGGCGCGACGGTGGGCTACGGCGCCAGCTGGACCGCGCCGCGGCCCTCGCGGATCGCCACGGTTGCGGTGGGCTATGCTGACGGCTATCTCAGGTCCCTCTCCGGCCGGGGAATGGCGCGCGATGGCGCGGGCCGCCCGGTGCCCCTGGTGGGCCGGATCTCCATGGACCTGATCACCTTCGACGTGACCGACCACCCCGCCATCCGCACCGGCGACTTCCTCGAGCTGATCGGCCCCGGCAACACGCCGGACGAGGTGGCCGCCCGGGCAGGCACCATCGGCTACGAGGTCCTGACCTCGCTCGGCCACCGCTACGCGCGGCACTGGCTGCCGGCTTGAACTGGATCCTCGACGCGATCGCCAGGGTCGGCCGGGCCGCCCTGGGGGCCTGCCGCACGGCCGGCGCGGTGGTGCTCTTCGCGCTGGAAGCGGTGTCGCACCTCGTGCGGCCGCCCTTCTATTTCCGCCAGTTCGGCCATGCCTTCGCCGAGACGGCCTATTTCTCCCTGCCCGTGGTGGCGCTGACGGCGGTGTTCACCGGCATGGTGCTGGCGCTGCAATCCTACACGGGCTTCGCGCGCTTCAACGCCGAGGGTGCCATTGCCTCGGTGGTGGTGCTCTCGGTGGTGCGGGAACTCGGGCCGGTGCTGGCCGGGCTGATGGTGGCCGGGCGCATCGGCGCCGCCTTCGCGGCCGAGATCGGCACCATGCGCGTCACCGACCAGATCGATGCGCTCACCACCCTGTCCACCGATCCCGTGAAGTACCTCGTCACCCCCCGGGTGCTGGCGGGCGCGCTGGCCTTGCCGCTGCTGGTGATCGTGGCCGACGTGCTGGGCGTGATGGGCGGCTGGCTGATCGCCACCCTGAAGCTGGGCTTCGCCTCCGGCGCCTACCTGAAGGCGACGATGGACGTGCTGCGGGTGGCGGACGTGGTGTCGGGGCTGGTGAAGGCCGCGGTGTTCGGCTTCGTGATCACGCTGATGGGCACCTGGTGCGGCTATACCTCCCGCGGCGGGGCGCAGGGCGTGGGCGCCGCCACCACGGCGGCGGTGGTCTCCTCTTCCATCCTGGTGCTGGCGCTGGACTACGTCATCACCGAGGCCTTCTTCGCGCGATGACGGGGATGGTGCCCAAGCTGCGGCTGCGCGGTTTGCGCAAGAGCTTCGGCGGCAAGCAGGTGCTGGACGGGGTGGACCTGGACGTGCTGGCGGGCCGCTCCACCGTGATCCTGGGCGGCTCGGGCTCGGGCAAGTCCGTTACCATCAAATGCATCCTGGGGCTGATCCAGCCCGATAGCGGCACCATCGAGCTGGACGGGCGCGACCTTTTGCGCATGCCCCGCGCCGAGCGCCGCGACGTGCTGGACCGCACGGGGATGCTGTTCCAGAACGCCGCGCTGTTCGACAGCCTGCCGGTCTGGGAAAACGTCTGCTTCAAGCTGCTGGCGCAGAAGCGCATCACCCGCGCCAAGGCCCGCGACCGCGCGGCCGAGGTGCTGGCGCAGGTCGGGCTGGCCGCCAGCGTCGGCGAGCTGTCGCCGGCGGAACTCTCGGGCGGCATGCAGAAACGCGTCGGCCTGGCCCGCGCCATCGCCTCGGAGCCCGAAATCCTGTTCTTCGACGAGCCCACCACCGGGCTGGACCCGATCATGGGCGCGGTGATCGACGGGCTGATTGTGGACTGCGTGCAGCGCCTGGGCGCCACCGCCGTGTCCATCACCCACGACATCCCCTCCGCCCGCCGCATCGGCAACGAGGCGGCGATGATCCACCACGGCCAGATCGTCTGGACCGGCCCCGCCGCCGTGCTGGGCGAGAGCGGCAACGCCATGGTGGACCAGTTCGCCCGCGGCGAACGCGATGGCCCGATCGCCATGGAACTGCGGCGGTAGAGATCGGCCCGGGTGGGGCCGGTTGGTCTGTGGTGTTCGGGCCGGGGCCAGAGGGGCGCCGCCCCTCTGGACACCCCGCGAGGAGCTTAGGCTCCTCGACCTCATGAGTGCCTCCGGCGGGGGCGGGATGGCCGAGGGCAGTCATCCGGGACGACGTGTGACATCCCGCCCCCGCCGGAGGCACTCAACGCGGGGTCCGGGGAGTTCGTAACTCCCCGGCGGAGGTCCAGGAGGCAGAGCCTCCTGGCCACGGTCAGACCATCCAGGTCCAACCGCTCCACCCAGGGCCGAATCAGTCCGCCCAGTACAGCCGCGTCGGGTTGTCCACCAGGATGCGATGGCGGGCCGCCTCGTCCGGCACGGCGGCAGCGAGCAGGTCCACGAGGTCGCCGTCATTGGGCATGTCGCCGGCGATGTTGGGGTGCGGGAAGTCCGTGCCCCAGAGGGTGCGGTCCGGCGCCGCCTCGGCCAGGGCGGCCGCGAAGGGGGCGGCGTCGCGGAAGGGCGCGCCGGCGGAGGACACGCGCTCCGGCCCGCAGATCTTCACCCAGGCCAGCGGGTTGCGCATCAGGTCCAGCAGGCGGCGGAAGGGTTCCTGTTCCACGCCGTTCTTGGCCTGCACGCGACCCATGTGATCGATCACGAAGGGCACGCGGATGCGCTCGATGCGCGCGGCGTGTTCCAGGATGTCGCCGGCGTCGAGGTGCAGCACCACGTGCCAGCCCAGCCGCTCGATGCGGCCGAGCACGCTGTCGAACACGTCCAGGTCGGGGGTGCCGCCGAGGTGCTTCACGAAGTTGAAGCGCACGCCGCGGATGCCGCCCGCGTTCAGCGCGTCCAGCTCGCGGTCGGTGACATTGCCGTCCACGATCGCCACGCCGCGATAGGCGCCGTTGCTGGAGGCGATGGCGTCCAGCGCCGCGGCGTTGTCGGTGCCGTGGCAGCTGGCCTGCACGATCACCGCGCGCTCGACGCCGAGGATGCCGTGCAGGCGCCGCAGGTCCGCCACCGGCGCGTCGGGCGGGGTGTAGGAACGGTCCGGCGCGTAGGGGAAGACGTTTGCCGGGCCGAAGACGTGGCAATGCGCGTCGCAGGCGCCCGGCGGCAGCTTCGTCGCCGGGGTGCGCGGGTTCGGGTCCGGCGGCTGGCAGGTCTTGATGGCGGCGCTCACTGCTTCTCGATCCCAGCTTGTTCGATCACCCGGCCCCAGCGCTCAGCGTCATTGGTGGCCAGCGTCATCAGGGCTTCCGGCGTGCTGGGCTTGGCTTCCACGCCGACGTCCAGCAGGTGCTGGCGCACGTCAGGCATGGCGAGCACCGCGTTCAGCTCGCGGTTCAGGTGGGCGCGGATCGGCTCGGGCGTGTCCTTGGGCGCCACCAGCGCGTTCCAGGAGGACACGTCGAAGCCGGCCAGCCCGGCTTCCTGCAGGGTCGGCACGTCGGGCAGGTTGGCCGAGCGCGCGGCCGAGGTGACGGCCAGCGGCCGCAGCGAACCGGACTTCACCTGCCCCATGATCGGGCTGACGATCTCAAAGGCGATGTCCACGTCCTTGCGCAGCAGCGCCGTCACCAGCGGCGGGGTGCCGTTGAAGGGCACGGTGACGGCCTTGATGCCGGCGGTGCTCTGGAACAGCTCGGCCGAAAGGTTCTGCGTGCTGCCCACGGCGATGGTGCCGATGGTGATGCTGCCCGGCTCGCGCTTCGCCTTGGCCAGCACGTCCGCGATGGTGCGGTAGGGGCTGTCGGGCGCGGTGATCACGGTGATGGCGAAGGTACCCATCAGGCCCACGGGGGCGAAATCCGCCACGGGGTCGAAGGGCAGCGTGCGGAACAGGCCCTTGGTGATGGAATTGGCGTTGGTGGACACCAGCAGCGTGTAGCCGTCGGCCGGCGCGGACACCGTCGCCTGGCCCGCGACGATGCCGCCGGCGCTGGGGCGATTGTCCACCACCATCGACTGGCCGAGGCGCTCGGCCAGCTTCTGCGTCACGGTGCGGGCGGTCAGGTCGGCCACGCCGCCGGCGGCGTTGGGCACGATCACGCGGATCGGCTTGTTGGGGAAGCCGCTGGGCCCCTGCGCGCGGGCGGTCCAGGGCGCGGCCAGGGTCGCGGCCGCGCCGCCCAGCAGGGTGCGTCGCGTCGTGGTGCCCAGGGCCGGCTGGCGCGGGTCTCGGCGAGGGGTGTCGTGCATCAGGGCTGTTCCTCGGGATTGTTGGTCGGGTCGGGGGGCGGGACGTCGGCGGCCCCGGGACGTGCAGCGTGGCTGCCGACGGTTAACGCCGCGTCGCCACCCGTCGGCGATGCGGCCTTGCCGTCCGTGGGCGATGCGGCGTCGCCCAGCGGCGACGCGCCGCCATCCGGCGGCGCCCGGAAGCCCGCAGCCGCGAAGCGGATCAGCTGCGGCAGCATGGCAGCGGTGTCGGCGGGGTCGCAGCCGCCGCCGGACAGGGCCTCGACGCGGTGCGGGCCGGCGGCGGTGTAGTAGATGGCGCCCAGCAGGAAGTGGAAGCGCCAGTAGACCTCGTCGCGCGACAGGTCCGGCAGGCAGGCGTGGATCGCGTCCACGAAGCGCTGGCTGCTGCGGTCGAAGCTTTCGGCCACCACGGTGTCGAGCAGCCGGGAATGGCGGCCCGCCAGCATGGCGCGCAGCCGGGTGAAAAGCTGGCCTTCCGGCCCCACCGTGGCATCCAACGCCGGGCGCAGGAAGGCGTCGAGCACCGCCTCCAACCGCGGCGGCTGCCCACCGGCCGTGCAGGCTTCCAGCAGCCGCAGCCGCTGTTCCGTCAGCGGTGCCGAGAGCGACCGGTACACGGCCGAGAGCAGGCCTTCCTTGCCGCGGAAATAATACCCGACCAGGGCGGAGTTGGCCCCCGCCGCCGCGGCGACCTGGCGCACCGAAACGCCATCGAAGCCATGCGCGGCGAAGAGCCGGGCGGCAGCGCGCACCAGCCGGTCGCGCGAGCCGGGATCGGCCTCCGGCACCGCGAGCACGGTTTCCGCGGTGTCCTCCGGCCTGGTTGTACGGGCGTGTAACACGCTGGGATAAAGCGCTGCCCGGGGCCGTCCGTCAATGCCGTCGGGCTTCCCGTGGCCCGCCCCTGGCTGTGGTCCCGCTGCCCCCGGGCGTATGATCCACGCATGCGCCGCCACCTCGATCGCCGGATGAAGCTGCGCCTGCTGCGCGCGGCCGAGGCCATCGCCGCCCAGGGCAGCATCCTCGGTGCCTCGCGCACGCTGGGGATCACCCAACCGGCGGTGACGCGGTCCCTGCAGGAGTTGGAAGCGACGCTGGAACTGCCGCTCTTCGAGCGCGGCGGCCGCGGCGTGCAGCCCACCGCGGCCGGCGAGGCGGTGGCGCAGGCCGCGAGCCGCATCTTCGGCGAGTTACGCCGGCTGGAGAGCGTGCTGGACGGGCTGGCCGGCGAGGCGGAGGAGCACGTGATTCTGGGCGCCCTGCCCGTGGCCGCCGCGGGCGTGCTGCCGGGGGTGCTGGGCCGACTGCGCACGGAACGCCCGGCACTGGCGGTGCAGCTGGTGCAAGGGCGGACGGAGGAGTTGCTGCCGCGCCTCGCGGCAGGTGAGCTGGACCTGGTGGTCGGCCAGCTCTACCCGCCGGAGCGGCCGGACGGACTGGTGCGGGAAGCGCTCTATGAGGAACCCATCGCCGTGCTCGCCCGCGCCGGCCACCCGATCTTCGCCAGGCCGGTAACGGCGGCGGCGCTGCGCGGGCATGAGCTGGTGCTGCCCAGCATCAGCCAGCGCGTGGGGCAGGAGATCGACCGGCTGCTGGCGATCCTGGGGCTGACCGCCGCGACCTCCGTACGCTCCACCTCCTACGGCTTCATCCGGGAGATGCTGCTGAGCACGGATTTCGTGTCCGTGATGCCGGACATGCTGATGGCCGGCGACCTCCTTCGCGGCACGATCCGCGCCGCCCCCCTGCCCGTGCCCGCCGAGCCGCGGCGGGCCGGGCTGATCTGGCGCGAGGCGGCCCCACCCTCCCGCGCGGCGCAGCGGCTGGTGGAGGTGCTGCGCCGCTACGTGGCCGAGATCGCGGCGCGGGATTGAAGGCAGCAAGCCGGGGGGAAGTATCCCCCCGGACCCCCTTCTATTTTCGGGAGTTTGCGGGTGCGCCCGCGGCCACCGACGCACTTTTCTCCCGAAAGAAGGAGGGGGACCGGGGGAGTTCACTCCCCCGGCCTTCCTGCCGCGGCCCGGTAACGCCGACCATCCTATGCCGATCCGGCATAGTTCTTCCCGAAGAAGCGATAAGACGCTGGCGCGGCGCCGGTCTAGGCTCCGCCCCGCCCCGGGACACCGGGCGGCACGAACAGGCGCGGCAACAGCGCGCCCCGGAGGACGTCCCCACCATGCGGAGCCGGCAGCTCGACCCGGACAACCTGCCCGCGGGCACCTACCTGAACACCGGCAAGGCGGCGACCGACGCACTGCGGGTCAACCGCTTCTGCTACGACCTGCGCCACCCCGAGAACCGCACCGCCTTCCAGACCGACCCCGAGGCGCTGATGGAGCGCTACAAGCTGGACGAGGAGGACCGCGCCCTGGTGCGCGCCCGCGACTGGCTGGGCATGGTGAAGCGCGGCGCCAACGTGTTTCCGCTGCTGCGGCTGTCGCATCTCTGCGGCGACGGGTTGCCCGCCACCGGCGCGCAGATGCGCGGCGAAACGCTGGAACAATACCTGGCCACCAGGAACATCGGGAAGAAGGGGGAAGGCTGATGGGCCGCATCATCGGCGGGCTGGGCTCGCCGCACGCACCGTCCATCGGCGCGCTGATCGACAAGGGCGCCTGGCGCGAGCCGGGCTGGGAAAAGCTGCTGGCCGGCTACGAGCCGATGCAGGAATGGCTCGCGAAGCGCAAGCCGGACGCGGCGATCCTGATCTACAACGACCACGTCACCACCTTCTTCTTCGACCTCTACCCCACCTTCGCGCTGTCGGTGGCGGCCGAGCACCCGATCGCCGACGAGGGCTTCGGCCCGCGCCCGATGCCGCCCGTGCGCGGCGATGCGGAATTCGCCTGGCACGTCGCGCATTCCCTGGTGGACGACGAGTTCGACCTGACGGTGTGCCAGGACATGCCGCTGGACCACGGGGCGCTGACGCCGATCTCCGGGCTGTGGCCGGACACCTCCAACGGCTGGCCCTGCGCGATCCTGCCGCTGGCGGTGAACGTGCTGCAGTTCCCCGTGCCCGGCCCGCGCCGCCTCTACAAGCTGGGCCAGGCATTGCGCCGCGCGGTGGAAAGCTATCCCAAGGACTACGACGTGGTGGTGCTCGGCACCGGCGGCCTGTCGCACCAGCTGCACGGCGAGCGCTTCGGCTACCAGAACTACGAATGGGATATGGAGTTCCTGGACACGCTGGAAGCCGATCCGGAGAAGCTCGCGGCGCTGCGGCTGCAGGATTACATCGACCGCGGCGGTGCCGAAGGGTCGGAGGTGATCATGTGGCTCGCCATGCGCGGGGCGCTGTCGCCGCAGGTGAAATGCGTGCACCGCAACTATCACGCGCCGCTGCAGACCGGCTTCGCCCAGGTGATCTACGAGGAAGTGCCGGAGGCCGCGCCCCGTGGCTGAGCGCCCCGCGGTCATGCTGGTGCCGGGCCTGCTCTGCGACGCCTCGATCTGGGCACCGCAGCGGGCGGCGCTGGCGGCGGAGTACGAGGTGATCATCCCCGATCTCTGGGGCTTGTCATCGATCCCCGGCATGGCGGAAGCGGTGCTGGCCGCGGCGCCCGCGCGCTTCTCGCTGGCCGGGCATTCCATGGGCGCCCGCGTCGCGATCGAGGTGATCCGCCGCGCCCCCGACCGGGTGGAGCGGCTGGCGCTGCTGGACACCGGCACGCACATGCAGCGCCCCGGCGAGGCGGAGAAGCGCCAGGAACTGGTGGACCTCGCGGCGCGCGAGGGCATGGCGGCACTGGCGGCGCGCTGGCTACCGCCGATGGTGCATCCGGACCGCGCCAACGACGCGGCGCTGATGCGGCCGCTGACGGAGATGGTGTGCCGCGCCACCCCGGCGATCTTCGCCGGCCAGGTGCGGGCGCTGCTGGACCGGCCGGACGCGGCGGCGGTGCTGCCCGGCGTGCGCTGCCCGACGCTGATCGCCTGCGGCCGCCAGGATGCCTGGAGCCCGCTGATCCAGCACGAGGAAATGGCCGCGCTGATCCCGGGCTCCGAGCTCGCGGTGATCGAGGAGAGCGGGCACATGAGCCCGGTGGAAGCGCCGGCGGCCGTGAACGGCGTGCTGCGGGCCTGGCTGCGCATGGGGAGCGACGCGCGATGACGGAACCGGTGACGGACCTCGCCCATCTCGGGCACCTCGAACTGCTGACGCCCAAGCTGGAAGAGTCGCGGCGCTTCTTCATCGACGTGCTCGGCATGACCGAGAGCGGCCGGCAGGGGGATTCCGTGTTCCTGCGCGGCTGGGACGATTACGAGCGCTACTGCGTCAAACTGACCGGCGCGCGGCATTCCGGCATGGGCCACATGGCTTTCCGGGTGCGCTCGCCGGAAGCGCTGGAACGCCGCGCCGCCGCGCTGAAACAGGCGGGGCATGAAACCCGCTGGACTGAAGGCGACCTCGGCCACGGCCGCACGCTGGAGTTCAAGGACCCCGACGGCCACACGGTGGAACTGTACTACGAGACGGAATGGTACGAGGCCCCGCCCGAGTTGCGCCCTGCGCTGAAGAACCAGGCGCAGCGCTTTCCCGGGCGCGGCGTCAACGTGCGGCGGCTGGACCACCTCAACTGCCTCGCCGCCGATATCCAGGCGAACCGCGAGTTCTTCGAGCGCTGCCTGGGCATGCGGCTGACCGAGCAGATCGTGCTCGACAGCGGCGTCGAGGCAGGCATGTGGATGACCTGCACCAACAAGAGCTACGACATCGCCTATTCGCGCGAGAACCACGGCAAGCGCGGCCGCTTCCACCACCTGACCTTCGCGCTGGACAGCCGCGAGGAGATCCTGCGCGCCGCCGACATCTTCCTGGAAAACGGCGTGCACATCGAGACCGGGCCGCACAAGCACGCCATCCAGCAGACGTTCTTCCTCTACGTCTACGAGCCCGGCGGCAACCGGGTGGAGCTGGCCAATGCCGGCGCCCGGCTGATCCTGGCGCCGGACTGGAAGCCGATCCGCTGGACGGAGGCGGAGCGGCGCAAGGGACAGGCCTGGGGCCTGAAGACCATCGAGAGCTTCCACACGCACGGCACGCCGACGCTGGAAGAAATGGACGAAGAAGGGATCGTGTACTGATGGCTGCCAACACCGCGCTGGTCGTTTCCGCGCATTCGGCCGATTTCGTGTGGCGCGCCGGCGGCGCCATCGCGCTGCACGCCAGCAAGGGCTGGGAGGTCACGGTGGTGTGCCTCTCCTACGGCGAGCGCGGCGAGAGCGCCAAGCTGTGGCGGCAGCCCGGCATGACGCTGGACCGCGTCAAGACCGACCGCCAGGGCGAGGCCGAGCGCGCGGCCTCCGCGCTGGGCGTGCACGACATCCAGTTCTGGGACCTGGGCGACTACCCGCTGACGCTGTCGCAGGACAGCCTGTTCCGGCTGGTGGACCTGTACCGCGCCATCCACCCCAAATTCGTGCTGACGCATTCCACGCGGGACCCGTACAACCACGACCACCCCGCCACGACCGACTTCGCGCAGCACGCCCGCATCGTCGCCCAGGCGCATGGCCACAACCCCGAGCAGAAGGTGCTCGGCGCCCCGCCGGTCTTCCTGTTCGAGCCGCACCAGCCCGAGCAGTGCGCCTGGACCCCGAACGTGATCCTCGACATCACGCCGGTCTGGGACAAGAAGTTCGCCGCCATCCAGTGCATGGCCGGGCAGGAACACCTGTGGGAATACTACACCCGGGTGGGGCTGCAGCGCGGCGTGCAGGGCGCGCGCAATTCCGAGCGCAAGATGACCTACGGCGAGGCCTACGAGGCCGTCTTCCCGCATGTGGTGGAGACGCTGGCATGAACGTCGTCCTCCGCAACCCGCCGCGCGTCGATCCGGCGCTGGCGGCGCAGTTCAAGCCCTTCGGCGTGGCCACGATCCACGAGGCGCAGGGACGCCGCGGCGTGCTGGCCTCCTATATGCGGCCGATCTATCCGCGCGCGCAGGCGGTGGGCACGGCGGTGACCGTGTCGCTGGCGCCCTGCGACAACTGGATGATCCACGTCGCGGTGGAGCAGTGCCAGGAGGGCGACATCCTGGTGGTGGTGCCGACCTCACCCTCCGATGCCGGCTATTTCGGCGAGCTGCTGGCCACCTCGCTCAAGGCGCGCGGCGTGGTGGGGCTGGTGATCGAGGGCGGCTGCCGCGACATCGCGGCGTTGCAGGAGATCAACTTCCCCGTCTGGAGCAAGGCCGTCTCCGCCCAGGGCACGGTGAAGGAAACGCTGGGCTCGGTGAACGTGCCGGTGGTCTGCGCCGGGCAGCTGATCCGCCCGGGCGATCTCGTCGTGGCCGACGATGACGGCGTGGTGGTGGTGGCGCGGGCCGAGGCCGAGACGGTGCTGCGCGCCAGCGCCGAGCGCGAGGAGAAGGAGGCGAAGACCCGCGCCGAGCTGCAGCGCGGCGTGATCGGCCTCGACTACTACAAGATGCGCGAGAAGCTGGAAAAGAAGGGCCTGGTCTACCGCGACTGGACCCCGGAGGACTGATCATGGTGCAGCGCGCGGTTCCCTGCGTCGCCATGCGCGGCGGCACATCCAAGGGCCTCTACTTCCTGGCCAGCGACCTGCCGTCCGACGTGACGGCGCGCGACCGCGTGCTGCTGGCGGCGATGGGCTCGCCCGACCCGCGGCAGATCGACGGCATGGGCGGCGCCGATCCGCTGACCAGCAAGGTCGCCGTGGTCGGGCCCTCCACCCGCGACGACGCGGACGTGGACTACCTGTTCCTGCAGGTCGTCGTGGACGAGGCGCGGGTGGACCCGTCGCAGAACTGCGGCAACATCCTGGCCGGCATCGGCCCCTTCGCGATCGAGCGCGGGCTGGTGCCGGCGACCGAGGGCACGACCAAGGTGCGCATCCACATGGTCAACACCGCCAGCCTGGCGGTGGCCACGGTGCAAACGCCGGGCGGGGTCGTGGAATACCAGGGGGAGGCGCGGATCGACGGCGTGCCCGGCACGGCGGCTCCCGTCACGCTGGACTTCCTGGACGTCGCCGGCTCCTCCTGCGGCGCGCTGCTGCCCACGGGCCACGTGCGCGACACGGTGGAAGGGGTGGAGGTCACCTGCATCGACAACGGCATGCCCGTGGTGCTGATGCGTGCTTCCGACCTCGGCCGCACCGGGACCGAGAGCCCGGAGGCGCTGGAGAATGACGCGGAGTTGAAGGCGCGGGTGGAGAAGATCCGCCTCGCCGTGGGGCCGCTGATGAACCTCGGCGACGTGACCAAGAAGACGGTGCCGAAGATGTGCCTCATCGCGCCGCCGCAGGCCGGCGGGGCGGTGAACACGCGCAACTTCATCCCCCACCGCGTGCACAAGGCGATCGGCGTGCTGGGCGCGGTCAGCGTCGCCACGGCCTGCGCCATTCCCGGCAGCGTGGCCGAGGGCATCGCCAGGATGGACAGCTCCTCCGGCGCCATGCGGGTGGAGGTGGAGCACCCCACGGGCTTCTTCACCGTGGAAATGGAGGTCGCGGCCGAGGGCGGTAGCGTCCGGGTGGAACGCTCGGCCCTGCTGCGCACGGCGCGCAAGCTGATGGCCGGCGAGGTCTACGTGCCTGCAGGAGCCTGGGGATGAGCGACGCCTTGACGGAAGCCGAGCGCTTCGCGGTGGAATGGGCCTGCACGCGGCTGATCCACCGCTTCGCGCTGCTCAACGACGCCGGCGACTACGCGGCGGTGGCGGCGCTGTTCACGGAGGATGGGTCCTTCGCCCGCCCCGCCGCCCCGGACAGCCCGGTGCAGGGGCGGGACGCCATCCTGCGCTTCTTCCGCGACCGCCCCGCGCGGGTCACGCGGCACCTGATGAACAACGTGGTGGTGACGGCCGAAGCGCCGGACCGCGCCAGCGCCAGCAGCTACGTCACCCTGTTCACCGCCCCCGGCGGCAGCACCCTGCCCGCCAAGGCCGACCCGGGCATCGCGATCGGCCGCTACGACGACCAGTTGGTGCGCGAGGATGCCGAATGGCGCTTCGTATGCCGCCGGGGTTCGATGTCGCTCAATTTCTGATACGCTGTTCGGAACGGCGGCCGTTGGCCGCATTCCGCATTTCGGGAGAGAACGCGATGAACAGGCGCAACCTGCTGGCCCTCGGCGCCGCCACGGCGACCGGGGCGGTGCTCGGCCCGGTGCGGATCGCCCGGGCGGCGGACCCGCTCAAGGTCGGGCTGATCGTGCCGCTGACCGGCCCCTTCACCTCCACGGGCAAGCAGATCGAGGCCGCGATGCGGCTCTACCTGCAGCACAACGGGGTCACCGTCGCCGGCCGCACGGTGGAGCTGGTGGTGCGCGACGACGGCAACGTCGCCGACGCCACGCGCCGCCTGGCGCAGGAGCTGGTGGTGAACGAGAAGGTGGCCGTGCTGGCGGGCTTCGGCCTGACGCCGCTGGCCCTGGCCGCGGCCCCCATCGCCACCCGCGCCAAGGTGCCGATGGTGGTGACGGCGGCGGCGACCTCCTCCATCACCGAGGCCTCGCCCTTCGTCGCCCGCACCGCGCTGGCCATCCCGCAGGCCGCCGTGACCATGGCGGACTGGGCCTTTGACAACAACCTGCGCAAGGTCGTCACCATCGTGTCCGACTACGGCCCCGGCCTGGACACCGAGAAGTGGTTCGCCGACCGGCTGAAGGCCAAGGGCGGCCAGATCGCCGAGGCGATGCGCGTGCCGCTGGCCAACCCGGACTTCGCGCCTTTCCTGCAGCGCGCCAAGGACGCGGCGCCGCAGGCGGTGTTCATCTTCGTGCCCTCCGGCGCCGGCTCGGTGTTCATGAAGCAGTTCGCCGAGCGTGGGCTGGACCAGTCCGGCATCAAGCTGATCGGCACCGGCGACGTGACGGACGACGATATCCTCAACGCCATGGGCGACCCGGCGCTGGGCTGCGTCACCGCGCACCACTACTCGGCCTCGCATGACAGCGCGCTGAACAAGCGCTTCGTGGAGGGCATGAAGCAGACCGCCAACCTGCGCGCCAACTTCATGGGCGTGTCGGGCTATGACGGCCTGGCGCTGATCTGCAAGGCGGTGGAGAAGACCGGCGGCGACACGGACGGCACCAAGCTGGTGGAGGCCATGAAGGGCCAGAGCTGGGAAAGCCCGCGCGGCCCGATCTCCATCGACCCGCAGACCCGCGACATCGTGCAGAACATCTATATCCGCCGCGTCGAACGGGTGAACGGTGAGCTGTTCAACACCGAGTTCGCCACCTACGCCAACGTCAAGGACCCGGCCAAGGCCGGCGGTCGCTGAGGCACGGCCCCCGGGGCCGCCGGCCAAGTGCCGGCGGCCCCGGGAAAACGACTCTTTCCCGGCCGCCGCGATGTCATCACGCGATGGCGAAGCCAACCGCCATTGGCTGCGTTCCCTCGGCAGGACCCCGGCTTTCCCAGGCCGGCGGCATGACGAGGAGAGCTTCCATGGACGAGAATCGCGTGACCGGCGCTGCCCGGGACTTCGGCGGCAAGGTGCAGGATGCCGTGGGCGGCCTGACCGGCGACACCGACCTGCAGGCCAGCGGCAAGGCCAACCAGATCCAGGGCCAGGCCGAGAACGCGCTGGGCCAGCTGGCCGACAGCATCCGCGAACAGCCCCTGACCTCCATCCTGATCGGCGTCGGCATCGGCTGGCTGCTGGGTCGCCTGCGGATCATCTGATCCGCCGCGGCCGGCCCGTTTCCGACCCTCGGGCAGGAACGGGCCGGCCTTTGTTCCCTCAGGTCCAGTACAGCACCCGCGCCGCGGGCAGGCGCCGCGTCACGGCGTCCTCCAGCGCGGCCCGCAGTTCCGCCATGGTGTGGCGGGGAAAGACCCACTTGGTCGACCCGAACTTGGTCAGCTTCCGCGTCCGGCTCGCTTCCTCCATGTCCAGCGAGGAACCGGGATACCAGCCCTGCAGCACCTCCCGCGATCCGGGGGTGAAGCGGTGGGTGATCAACTCCACCGTCAGGTCGGGATCGGGGATGTCGGCCAGGGCCTCGGCCGCATCGGCCAGCAACCGGTCATATTGTTCGCGCCAGTCCGGCACAGGGATGATCGGCGCCACTGTCAGCCCGATGCGGTAGCCCGCCAGCGCCATCTTCCGCATCGCCGCCAACCGCCTGGGCATCCGGGGTGCGCCACCCTCGAAGCGTTCCGCCCCGGCGGCATTGACGGAAAAGCGGATGCGCGTGCGCCGCTCGTGCGGCAGCGCCAGCAGCGGCTCCACCGCGTCGAACTTGGTGGTGAAGCGCAGCTGCGCCTCCTGCCCCGCCGGCAGTTCCAGCGCGCCGAAGAAGCGGATTGCCCGGTCCAGCGATCCGGTGATGTGCTCGATCCCCAGCGGGTCGGTGTAGCAGGAGGCCTCGAAGGTGGTGCCCTCCCCGGCCCGCGCGGCATTGGCGGAGGTGACGCTGCCCTGGCCCAGCAGCGGCGGCAGCTCGGCCAGGATGTCCTCGATATTGGCATAGGCGCGGATGATCGGCGGCCCGGCCAGCGAGCCCGCGAGGTAGCAGTACTGGCAATGCGCCGGGCAGCCCTCGGCCAGGTCGAAGCGCCAGTCGGCCGAGGGCGGGATCGGCTGCGGCCGTCGGCGGGAGGGCGAGGCCATCACCACTGCCATCGTGGTCTTGGCGTCGCGATAGGTGTCGGGCAGGCCGCTGAGCCGGTCGGCCTTCAGCCGCACCACCTCCGCGCCCAGCGCCGCGGCGCGCTCCACCGCGGCGGCGCCGTGCGGCTGCGCCAGGGCGGAGGGCGTCACCAGCACGCGCCGGGGCACCCAGAGGGGAAAAGCCCGCTGGGCGGGTGCTGGGGAGATGGCGTTCACGCCGGGATATCTGGGCCTGCCGCGCGGGAAGGCGAGCGGGCGAAGGCTTCACGAGCCGGCGCGCGGCAACCCCGGCCGGGCGCCCAGGTTACGGAACTGTCATCTATGCGGCGTAGGGTTCCGCACAGCGCTTGTCACGAGAGCGCCACGGGCGCTGGCCGCGGGAAGGAGTAAGGGAGGCCGATGCACTACGTCGCGCTCGCCACGGATTTCGACGGCACGGTCGCCCATCACGGGGAGGTGGATGCGGATACCCGCGCCGCGCTGGAACGGCTACGCGCCAGGGCCCGCAAGCTGATCCTGGTGACCGGGCGGGAGTTGCCCTCCCTGTGCCGGCACATGCCGGATCTGGAACTGTTCGACTTGGTGGTGGCCGAGAACGGCGCCCTGCTCTTCGATCCCCGCACCAAGGAGGAGCGCCCGCTGGCCGCGCCGCCGCCGGAGCGCTTCGCGGCGCGGCTGCGCGAATTGGGGGTGGAGCCGCTCTCGGTCGGCCGGGTGATCACCGCCACCTGGGAGCCCAACGAGACGCTGGTGCTGCAGGCGATCCGCGAGCTCGGGCTGGAGCTCCAGATCACCTTCAACAAGGGCGCCGTGATGGTGCTGCCCGGCGGCGTCACCAAGGCCTCCGGCCTGCGCGCGGCGCTGGACGCGCTGGAACTGGCGCCGCTGAACTGCGTGGGCATCGGCGATGCCGAGAACGACATGGCCATGCTGGACATGTGCGGGCTGGGCGTCGCGGTGGCCAACGCCATTCCCTCGCTGAAGGAACGCGCCGCGCTGGTGACGCGGGGCGAGCGCGGCGCGGGAGTGGCGGAGCTGATCGACCAGTTGCTGGCCGACGACCTCGCCGCGGCCGATCGCGACGCGCCGCGGGCCCAGGTGGCGCTGGTCATGCCGGAGGACGGGCGCGAGCCCATCCCCTTCACCGCGGCGCGGGAAAGCCTGCTGCTCACCGGCCATTCCGGCGGCGGCAAGTCCTCCCTGACCCTGGGGGTGATCGAGCGGCTGCTGGAGCGCGACTTCCAGTGCTGCATCCTCGACCCCGAGGGCGACTACGAGGAGCTGGAAGGTGCTGTGGTGGAAGGCTCAGCCAAGGAGCCGCCCAAGCCCGACCGCGTGGTGGACCTGCTGCGCAAGACCGACGGGCACGTGGTGGTCAACCTGCTGGGCGTGAAGCTGGCCGACCGCCCAGCCTTTCTGGGCGGGCTGCTGCCGGAGCTGATGGCGCTGCGCGCCCGCATCGGCCGGCCGCATTTCATCGTGGTGGACGAGGCGCACCACATGCTGCCGGCGGAATGGGACCCCGGCGGGGCCGCCGTGCCGGCCGAGTTGAAGGGCATCCTGTTCATCACCCTGCGTCCGGAATGCCTGTCGCCGCGGGTGCTGGACGGGGTGGACCGGATGCTGGTGGTGGGCGATGCGCCGGGCGAATCCCTGGCGCGTTTCTGCGCCGCCCGCAGCCTGCCCGCCCCCGGCGAGGTGCCGGAGATCGAGAAGGGCCAGGCGCTGCTGCTGGACGCGCGCGACGGTGCGGTGCAGCGGGTCGCGGTGATCCCCGGGGTCGGGGCGCGCCGACGTCACCAGCGCAAATACGCCGAAGGCCGGCTGCGCGACGACCTCAGCTTCTATTTCCGGGGCCCCGACGCGAAGCTGAACCTGCGCGCCCACAACCTCACGCTCTTCGTGCATCTCGGCGAGGGCGTGGACGAGGAAACCTGGGAGTTCCACCGGCGCCAGGGCGACTATTCCCGCTGGATGCAGGACTGCGTGAAGGACGCGGAACTGGCCAACGAGGTCGCCCAGGTGGAGGACAGCGAAGCCTCCTTCACCGAAGCCCGCGCCGCCATCCACGCCGCGGTGGAGCGCCGTTACACCGCCCCGGGCTGAGCGCCCCGCCGCGGTTCGCGCCTCATGCCGGAGGCAGAGAAGGCCGGGGGAGTGAACTCCCCCGGCCCCCCTCCTTTTCTCGGGAATTTAAAGAGCCCCCGCGGCCACCGGCGCTCCCCCAAACTCCCGAAAAGAGAAGGGGGTCCGGGGGGATGCCTCCCCCCGGCTCGCTGGTCCACCGGCGCAGAATAAGGGCCCGGCGGTATCAGGCCGCCTCGTAGTGCACGGCCGTGCCGTCGTCGCCGCGCGAGGTGTAGCCGGTCCAGTTGCCGGCCGCGTCGTAGCTCGCCTCGGTGAAGGGCGCGTCGAGCAAGCGCCACACGTTGCCGCTGTGCAGCGGCTTCGGCTCCACCAGCTTGCCCGTGGTGGTGTCGAACACGGGGCGCGACAGAACGGCCGGGTCCCACCAGGACAGCGGCGCCGCGTCGCGCGGCAGGCGCGCCGCCCCCGCCGTCGCCGCCACCAGCAGGCCGCCGCCATCCGGCCGCACGGTGCAGTCCACCGCCCGTCCCTGCCGCTCGGAATGCGAGCGGTAGTCCACGAGCCGGTCGCCCTCCCAGGTCTCGGTGTAGTCGTGCCCGTAGCGGAACACGGTGAAGCCCGCGAGGCGGATGGCGATCTCCACCTGCGACCGCGCCGAGCGCCTGGCACCGTCGGCCGAAAAGGTGACGCGGTGGCTGCCGATCTGGCTGCCCTCGCGGATGATCTTCCAGTTGTAGCCGCGCGCCGGCACGGCGCCGGCCGGCCGCGGCAGCAGGGGCAGCGCCGCCAGCAGGCCGAGCATGCCCCGCCGCAGCACGGGCGCAACGGCCCCCCGATGGTCCGGCATGGTTCGTGTCATCTCTCGCTCCGCCTCACTGCGTGCTTCGCGGCACCGCGCGCGCCCCAGGCCGGCCGGTCAACGGCCCGATGGACCCGGCCGATCCGAAACGCGCGGCGTCGCGGAACGGGCCGGGTGCCCGGGCCCGGCCCGGCCCGGCCGGGGGCGGTGCCGCCGGGCCATGGCCTCCGCCATCCGGGGGGCAGGCGTCAAGGGCCGCGTGGCGGGCCCGCGACGATTCGGAGCCCTGCCCGGGGGAAGGCAGCACCGCGCGCCACCCCGGGCGACAGCCCCGCCCCGCCGTGGCATGCTGCGGGCCATGCGACAGTTGCTGCTGCTGCGTCACGCCAAGTCTTCCTGGGACGATCCCGCCCTGTCCGACCACGCGCGGCCGTTGAACGCGCGGGGCAAGCGCGCGGCGGCGCTGCTGGCCGCGACCTTCCGGGACCTGTCGCTGCGGCCGGAGCTGGTGCTGGTGTCCTCCGCCCGCCGCACGCTGCAAACGCTGGAAGCGTTGGGCCCGCTGGGCGGGGCGCCGCGGATCGAGGCCACGGACGACCTCTACCTCGCGACCTGGACCTCGCTGCTGGACGCGGTGCGCCGCGTGCCGACGGAGGTGCGCAGCCTGCTGCTGGTGGCGCATAACCCCGGCCTGCACGACCTGGCCACCGCGCTGGCCGGGCCGGCGGCGGCAACCGGCTCCCGCCGGCTGGCGGAAGCCTATCCCACCGGCGCGCTGGCCGAGTTCACCGTGGAGGAGCCCTGGAACCGGCTGGAACCGGGCGCGGCACGGCTGGCACGTTTCCTGGTTCCCGGCGACCTGGCCGAACCCGCGGCCTGATCCGCCGCCGGCCCGCGGGATGGCCGGGAGCCAAGCCGTCCGGCCCCGCCCGGAGCGGCACCCTGCCGGGGTGCCCTGCCCGCGCCTGCGTCCGACCGGTGAATGCACCCGACCGGCAGCGGCGCCCCACCGGGGCCGGCGCGGCCGGCGCCTCGCCCCTCTTCCCCGGTGCAGGGGGTCGGCAATCGGCGGCGCTGCGTTTCTCGCCTTGTCCTGCGCGCCGCTGCTTTGGTAGGTCGTGCCCGTGCTGCAGCGTCGACGCATCTTCCGCCCCGCCCAGTCACCCCGCCGCTGGGGCGGCGTGACCCTGCTTGCCGGCGCCGCGGTGCTCGGCCTGCTGCTGGCCACGGTCAGCCTGCCCTCCGACCTGTTCGGCTCCGCGCCCCGGGAACAATCCTGGTCGGTGGCCGCCGCGGAGGTCCGGGTGGTGGACGGGGAAACGCTGCGCCTGGGCAACCGCGTCGTGCGCCTGGAAGGGCTGCGCGCCCCGGCCCGCGGCGAGCCCTGCGCCGACCGCGCCGGCCGCCCGCTGGACTGCGGCGCCGCCGCCGCCGAGGGCTTGGCCCGGCTGGTGGCGGACCGGGCCGTGTCCTGCCGCCTGCACGGCAGCGATGCGTTCCGCCGGGCCCTGGGCACCTGCGAGGCAGGGGGCGTGGCGGTCAACGCCGCCCTGGTGTCCGCCGGCTGGGCGGTGGACGGCTCGGGCGACCTGTCCGAGCAGGAACGGGCGGCCCATGATGCCGGCCGCGGCCTCTGGGCCAGCCGGGAACTGCGCCCCGCGGGCTGGTCGCGCCGCTGAACCGCCCGGGCCGACACCGGCCCGGCTTCGCCGCCCGCGAACGCCGTTCACGTCTCGCGGCGCAACAGCCTGCCCGGCCCGGCCGCGCGCCACCGGATGGACAAGCCTCCGAGGCGGTCGCATATCTCGCACCGCACCATAAGGCAGCCTCTCCCCCCGGGGGTGCCAGCATGAGGAAGCACGCGATGAGCAGCGACGAGCAGAGTTCGGTCACCATCACGCTCGACGGCACGAACCGAACCAGCAAGGCGCCGCTGGTCCAGGGCACGATCGGCCCGGCCGTCGCCGACATCCGCAAGCTCTACGCCGACCTGGGCGTTTTCACCTTCGACCCCGGCTTCGGCATGACCGCGGCCTGCGACAGCAAGATCACCTATATCGACGGCGATGAGGGCGTGCTGCTGTACCGCGGCTACCCGATCGAGCAGCTGGCCGAGAAGTCCGACTTCGTCGAGGTGTCCTACCTGCTGCTGAACGGCGAGCTGCCGAACGCCAAGCAGCTGGAAGAGTTCACCCGCGGCATCACCATGCACACCATGGTGCACGAGCAGCTGCGTCGCTTCTTCGACGGCTTCCGCCGCGATGCCCACCCGATGGCGATCCTGTGCGGCGTCGTCGGCGCCCTGTCCGCCTTTTACCACGACAGCCTGGACATCAACGACGCCAAGCAGCGCGAGATCGCGGCCTTCCGCCTCCTCGCCAAGGTGCCGACCATCGCGGCGATGGCCTACAAGTACTCCATCGGCCAGCCCTTCATGTACCCGCGCAACGACCTGACCTACGCGCAGAACTTCCTGTACATGCTCAACGGCGTGCCGTCCGAAGAGTACAAGGACAACCCGATCCTCAGCCGCGCCATGGACCGCATCCTGGTGCTGCACGCCGACCACGAGCAGAACGCCTCCACCTCCACGGTGCGGCTGGCCGGCTCCACCGGCGCCAACCCCTTCGCCTGCATCGCCGCCGGCATCGCCGCGCTGTGGGGCCCCGCCCATGGCGGCGCCAACGAGGCGGTGCTGAAGATGCTGGGCGAGATCGGCACCCCCGAGAACATCCCCGCCTTTATCGAGAAGGTGAAGGACAAGAACTCGGGCGTGAAGCTGATGGGCTTCGGCCACCGCGTGTACAAGAACTTCGACCCGCGGGCGAAGATCATGCAGGCCACCTGCCACGAGGTGCTGCAGGAGCTCGGCATCAAAGACGAGCCGCTGCTCGACATGGCCGTCGAGATGGAGCGGATCGCGCTGTCGGACGACTACTTCATCCAGCGCAAGCTCTACCCGAACGTCGATTTCTATTCGGGCATCATCCTCAAGGCGATGGGCATCCCGACCCACATGTTCACCGTGCTCTTCGCGGTGGCGCGCACCGTGGGCTGGATCAGCCAGTGGAAGGAAATGATCGAGGACCCGACGCAGCGCATCGGCCGGCCCCGGCAGGTCTATACGGGTGCCGCGCAACGCGATTTCATTCCGGTGTCCCAGCGCAGCTGAACCGGAGTCGCCATTTCCGGTGCGTTTCAGCCCGCCGCGGACACCGCGGCGGGTTTTTCTTTGCGGAATCGCTCTCTTCACGTGAGACGACAAGAAAACTTCCGAGATCGTTGATTTCTGCTAGAATAGATTTCATCCGCTATTTGCATCGACTTGTTGGGCAGCAAATATCACGGAAACGTGATTGCCTTATTCACGCGAATGTTATGTTGATGCTTCGCGCCACCTTGTGGCAGTAGTTGCGATGGGCTTCCGTTTCCTCCGCAGGTTGCATTCGAGAGGGGACCCGGCGTTGACCACGGAAGCAGAATGGGCCGGCAGCAGGAGCCATGTCGCACTGGACGACCTGGTCCGTCGCCGGCTGCGGAACTGGCCGCAGCGGCCGCCCGGCACCACGCCCACCCCCAAACAGCCCGGGACCTGGATGCGCGGCCGCCCCGGCGACCTCGCCACCACCAACCAGCCCTTTCTGAAGCTGCCCGGCAGCAACCGGCTGCGCACCCTGCCCGACGGGCTGTGGCTGCACATCTCCCCCGACCCCAACGACGGCTACGCCGACATCCTGTGCATCGAGGCCTGCTCGTCGCTGCAGAACCTGCTCGACAAGCGGTCCCGCTTCGCGCCCTCCACCACCTCGCTGCTGGTGGTCTGCCCGGTTCCCTGGCTGCTGGCCCCCGTGCAGCCTGGCGACCCCACGCCCCGATGGAAGCTGATGCGCCTGCTCAAGGCCGAGCCGACGGAAGCGCTGGTGCTGCCGGTGCGCGACGTCCGCGTGCTGTACGGCCTGAAGTCGCGCCACTACGACGGCTTCGCGCGCACCCAGACGCCCCAGGCGCACGAATACTTCTGCCCCATGGACGCGCTGACGGCCGAGAATGGCCAGGACAACCCGGCGATGCGGGCGCTGATCGCCCGGGCCAGCGCCAGCGCCAACTTCATGGAAATGCCCTGACCCGCGCCGGCCCGCCCCCTCCCCCGGGGCGAGCCGTCACGCAGGTTTCACACTCCCCCCCTTCCCAGGACGCCCTTCCCGCTTCATCAACCGCGCGTGTTTCCGTGGGAGAGATCATGCGCCGCGCGCTGCTGATGCTGGGTGCCCTGGGCTGCCTCGCGGGCTGGGGCATGTCCCCCGCCGCCCGGGCCCAGACGCCGCAAGGCCCGGCGGGCCAGCCCGGCCCCGCCGCCGTCGGCGGGTCGGCCCTGTCCGGCAACCTCGTGCTCTACACCAGCCAGCTGGAAGCCGACGCGGCGCAAACGGTGGAAGCCTTCCGCCGCCTGCATCCCGGGGTGCAGGTGGAATGGCTGCGCGGCGGCACCGGGCAGATCCTGCCCCGGCTGCGGGCCGAGATTGCCGCCGGCCGTCCCCGCGCCGACGTGCTGCTGCTGGCCGATGCCCTGACCTTCGAGGCATTGGGCGCCGAGGGCCGGCTGCGAGAAAGCCCCGAGGTGCAGCTGGGCCAGGTGCCGGCGGAGCTGCAGGACAGCCGCCGCCGCTACTTCGCCACCAAGCTGATCACCACGGGCATCGTCTACAACACCCGCGCGCCCTTCGTGCCGGCGCGCTGGACCGACCTGCTGCGGCCCGAGGCGCGCAACCTGGTCGCCATGCCCTCCCCCACCGTGTCGGGCGCCGCGGCGCTGCACGTGCAGGCCTGGGCGCAGAACAACGCGCTGGGCTGGGACTATGTGGGCAAGCTGGCCTCGGCCGGGCTGCAGCCGCGCGGCGGCAACGGCCAGGTGCTGCAGGCCGTGGCCTCCGGCGAGCGGGCCTACGGCGTCGCGGTGGACTACCTGGCGATCCGCGAAACCGCGCGCGGCGCCCCGGTGAAGTTCGTCTTCCCCGAGGAAGGCGTCAGCGCCGTCACCGAGCCCGCCGCCATCCTGAGCACGGCGCAGAACGTCCCCGCCGCGGTGGCCTTCGTGTCCTTCCTGTTGTCGCGGGAAGGGCAGGAACTGGCCTCGCGCCAGGGCTTCCTGCCGGCCGATCCCGGGGTGCAGCCGCCGCCGGGCTTCCCCGACGCCAACTCGATCCGCCTCCTGCCGCTGGACGCCGCCCGCGCCGCCCGGGAAGGCGAGGAGAACCTCCGTCGTTTCAACGCTCTCGTCGGCCAGTAGCGCCCGCTTCCCCGGGCGGCTGCCCGGGGGTGCCCTCCTTGCACTGGGCTGGCTGCTGCTGGTCGGCGCCGCGCCGCTGCTGCGCCTCCTGCTCGAGGCCTCCGCGCCCGTGCTCGCCCAGTTGCCGGGCGACGCCTCCGTGTGGCGGGCCACGGGGCGCACCCTGACCGTGGCGGCCGGGGCCACGCTGCTGGCCGTGGCCCTGGGCACGGCGCTCTGCGCCCTGCTGCTGCTGCGCGACACCCCGGCCCGGCGCAGCCTACTGTTTCTCTCGATCCTGCCCGTGCTGGTGCCGCCGCAGGTGCTGGCGCTGGCCTTCGCGCAGGCCGCGGGCCCGTCCTCGCCGCTGCTGCTGGCCCTGGGGGTGGCGCCGCCGCTGGGCACGCCCAACCCGCTCTACGGCCCCGGCGGCATCATCGCGCTGCTGGGGCTGCAAGGGGCGCCGCTGGTGCTGCTGTCGCTGGCCGCGGTGCTGCGCCGCATCCCCGGCGAGGTGCTGACCGCCGCGCGCGGCATGGGCGCCCGGCCCGGCTACGCGCTGCGGCAGGTGGTGTGGCCGCTGCTGCTGCCGGGGCTGCTGGCCGGGGCGGGGCTGGCCTGGGTGGCGGCGCTGGGCAATTTCGGCGTGGCCGCCCTGCTGGGCATCCCCGGACGCTTCCAGACCCTGCCCGTGCTGATCTTCCAGCGCCTGTCCGGCACCGGCACGGCGGCGCTGGCCCAGGCCGCGGCGCTGTCACTGCTGCTGGCCGCGCTGGCGGCACCGGGGCTGCTGGCGCAGCATTGGGCCGGGCGCGGGACCGGCGGCGGCTCCGGCCGTCCCTTCATGCCGCTGCCGGCGGGGCGCGGCGCGCGCTGGGGCGCCGCGCTACTGTGGGCGGGGCTCTTCACCGTGCTGGCGGTGCCGGCGGCGGCGCTGCTCGCCTCCTCCGTGGTGCCGGCGCTGGGGGTGCCGGTGTCCGCCACCACCGCCACGCTGCGGCACTGGAGTGCTGCCTTCGCCCCCGGCTCGCAAACCCTGGCGGCGCTGCGCAACTCGCTGGGGCTGGCGGCGGGGGCAGCGGTGATCCTGTGCCTCGCTTCCCTGCCCATCGCGCTCGCGCTGCGGCAGCGCAGCGTGCGCTGGGGGGCGGCCAGCGCCGACCTGTCCTATGCCCTGCCCGGCACCTGCACCGGCGTGGCGGCGCTGCTGCTGGCGCTGTCCGTGCCGGGCGGGGCCTGGTTCTACGGCTCGCTGGCGCTGATCCTGTTCGCCTACCTCGCGCGCTTCCAGGCGCTGGCCCTGCGCCCCGTGGCCGCGGCCGCCGCCCGGCTGGACCCGATGCTGGATGCCGCCGCGCGCGGCATGGGCGCCGGTGCCGCGCTGCGCCTGCGGGCGGTGCAGCTGCCGCTGCTGGCCCCTGCCCTGGCCGCGGGCGGCATCCTGGTGGCGCTGCTGGCGGTGAACGAGGTGATGATCTCCTCCCTGCTGCACGGCCCGGGCACGCAGACCCTGGGCGTGCTGGTGTTCAACCTCCAGGACGGCGGCGAAGGCCCCCAGGCCGCCGCCGTGTCCCTGGTCGCCCTGCTGCTGGTCGCCGCCCTGATGGCCCTCGCCACCCTCGCCGGCCGCCGCCTGCCGCCCGGCACCCTGCCCTGGCGGCCCTGACGGATCACCGTCGGCACTCCGGACGCCAGTTTGGCGGGGCTGGGTGGCTGTCGGGTGGTCCTTGGTGTTCAGGCCGAGGACAAGGGGGCTCTGCCCCCTTGGAGCCCCCGCGAGGAGCTTAGGCTCCTCGACCTCATGAGTGCCTCCGGCGGGGGCGGGCTCGGACAGGGCGGTCCACTCGGACGACGTCGGCCATCCCGCCCCCGCCGGAGGCACTCAACGCGGGGTCCGGGGAGTTCGTAACCCCCCGGCGGGGGTCCAGGGGGCGGCGCCCCCTGGCCAACGTCAGAACACCGAAGAACAACCGGCAGCCATCCAGCCCCGCCGAACCCGCGCCCGGCGCACCGCCGTGTTCATCGGGCCAGGGCTGCGGGGCCTAGAGGCTGTTGTGGACCTGCTCCAGGTTGAGGAGGTTCTTGAGCATGAGGCAGGCGAAGGCGACGAGATGCAGGCCCGCGAGGGTTTCGGGGAGGCGCTCGTAGTCACGGACGAGGCG
>NZ_JBLLEB010000033.1:0-48418 GCF_047690175.1 Roseomonas sp. BN140053
CCCGCCGCGGCTTCCGCCGATCCGCATGAGCGCTCCCTCGAAGCCTGGCAGCGAGGCGCCCTGCACCTCCCGGATCGGGTCGTCAGGGAAGACATTGGCCGAGTACTCGCGGGCGAGGTCGGCGATCTGCACCGGGAAGCGCCGAGGGCCGTCGGCCACCAAGTTCAGCATGAGCGTCAGCTGGCTTGCCCAGGCCCGGGGTCCGACCGGGAGCTTCACGAGTCCTTGCTCCAGATGTCCACCATCTGGCGGAGCTTCTCCTTAGTCTGGGGGTCCAGGCTCCGGTACTGCCGGTAGAAGGCGTCGTCGGCGACGGCCTCCGTCGGGGTCGTCTGGCTGCCGTCGATAAGGAAATCCGCAGTCACCCCGAGCGCCTCGGCGATCCGGCCCACCTTCTCGGCCGAGGGCCGCGGCGGGTTCTTGTTCTCCAGCTCCCAAATGTAGCTCTTGCTGGACCCGGTCAGCTCGGCCAGCCGGTCGAGGGTGTAGCCCTTCTCCTTGCGGAGCTTCCGGATCTTGTCTCCCAACGCGTTCGCCATGTCCTTGTCCCCCGGGGTGTAAGTTCAGAGTAGGCGCATTTTTTTTCCTTGACAACGGCCACGCGGATCCGCAGCTTCGTGTTCGGAGTAGGCGTATTTCCTTTGCGCCGATTGCTCGGAGTTCCACGCGCGATGAACGACCTCACCCGGATAGCGGGGTACCCGACGGCGGAAGACCCGCTCGCCAACCCGCTGGACGCATTGCTGGCGGATATCGCCATCAGCGTGCAGCTCCCGCCTGGGCTGCACGCGAAGGCCTGCAGCAGGAAGGACAGCGTACAGGCCTTCCTGCAGCGTGAGGGCAGTCCTCTCCGCGGGCTGGTCGCTCGGTTCTACCCCCAGGGCTCCATGGCCATCGACGCCACGATCTCCACCCGGGGGACGGACGACGAGTACGACCTGGACCTGGTCGCCGAACTCCTTGTCCCGCCGGGGACGCCACCTGCCGTTGTCATGGAACTCCTCTGGCTGGCGCTGAAGGATTACCCGGTCGAGGGGGGCGTCACTCGCCAGACCCGGTGCGTGACGATCCACTACGCCGACGGCATGCACCTCGACGTCACGCCGTCGAGGCGGCTGCCGTTCACGGACGACTTCGCCAGCGTGATCTTCCATGCAAAGCCGGATGAGCCTCCGGCCCGGCACGCCGAGGTGCCCATGAACGCCTTCGGGTTTGCGGAGTGGTTCAAGCAGAGGACGCCGGTCGAGGATCGCTTCTCCGCCTCCTACAACACCCGCCTCCTTGCCTTCGACACCGCCATGAAGGCCGAGGCGGAGGTCCACGAGGTGCCGGAGCAGGTGCCGTTGCCTCGGAAGAGCGTCACCACGGTCGGGCTCCAGCTCGTCAAGCGGTTCCGGAACATTTGGAGCAGCACCAGGGAAGGGCGTTACCCGCCGTCGGTCATGCTGTCGTGCCATGCGGGCTACGCCGCCCAGCCCGGCATGCGCCTCAGCGACATGGTGGTGCGCCAGGCCCGATGGACGGCCAAGGCCATCGACGAGGCCGAGGCCCGGGGCAAGCTGGTCGATGTCCGCAACCCCAAGATGACGGAGGACCGCTTTACCGACCGCTGGCCCGAGAACCACGGCCAGCAAGGGGACTTCGCGGCAGCTCTCCATGGGCTGGCAGATGTCCTCGAACACGTGAGCCGCACCGGTGCCCAGCTCGAGGATCTTCAGGAGTGGCTCCGGGGATGCTTCGGCCCCTTGGTCGTCTCCCGCTCGGTCAAGGCGTTGAACGACCGGAACGGCAGGGCCCTGCGGTCAGGCACTCATGGCTACACCAGGAGCGGTGGTCTCCTCGTTCCCGCTGCGCCCGCCCTCGTGGGGGCCGCGAGCCCAGCGGCCGCGTTCGTCGCTCCGCGTCGCCACACCAACATGGGGGAGAGGCGGCCATGAGAGGGCCGCTGACCATCGACGAGCAGATCGCGGGCATGGCGATGGTCTGGCCGCGGTTCAGTCTCCTCGCACGGGACCGGGACAGCGCCATTTGGGAGGGTGAGGTCCGCCCCCTCTTCCAGACCTTCGCCATCCGCGTGTCGTATCGTGCCCCCCTGGTCGTTGAACTCCTCGACCTGAAGCGCCTCCAGCCGTGGGTGAGAGTCGTCGACCCGCCGCTGAGGCCCCGGAGAAACGACCCCGAAGGGCAGCTCCCGCACGTCTACTACACGGGCGAAGGCGCCCTGGACGTGGTGCTGTGCATGTTCGACCCGGAGGCCAACGAGTGGTCGCCGACCATGAGCCTCGCCGAGACCACCATCCCGTGGGCGGTGGACTGGCTGGCTTCCTACGAAGGATGGCGTGCGACCGGCGAATGGACCGGTGGTGGTCGGCACCTCGAAAGCCCCGTTCTGGATGGAGACCCCCGATGAACTACGTGCCACCGCGGCGCTCCGACGGCACCCACCAGGGACGGCGCCAGCAGCTTCCCTGGCCCAAGGACCGGCCCTTCCGGATCCTCTCCATCGACGGTGGCGGAATCTGCGGGATCCTGCCCGCGGCTATCCTTGCCGAGCTGGAAAGCAGGTTCCTCGGCGGACGCTCGGTCGCGGGTTACTTCGACATGGTCGCGGGCACCTCCACGGGAGGGATCATCGCGCTCGGGCTCGCCCACGGCCTCACGGGTCGCGACGTGCAGCGCTTCTACATGGAGAAGGGCGAGCAGATCTTCCCGAACTCGAACGCCCTGGTTCGGTGCTGGCGGTGGGCCCGCAAGTTCCATCGGAGTGCCTACGACAATCAGCCTCTCGAGCAGGAGCTGCTGAAGATCTTCGGCGACACGCCGTTCGGGGATGCAAGGATCCGTCTCTGCATCCCGAGTTTCGAGGGCATCCACGGTGAGCCCTGGATCTACAAGACGCCTCACCATCCGGACTACAGGAAGGACCGCGTCGAGCGCATGGTGAAGGTGGCGCTCGCCACTTCGGCAGCCCCTACCTACCTGAGGGCCGTCCCGAACAACGGTTACCTGATGGTGGACGGCGGTCTCTGGGCCAACAACCCGGTCATGAACGCCGTCACGGACGCACTGGCCTGCTACGACATCGAGCGCTCCCAAATCCGGGTTCTCAGTCTCGGGTGCGGGGAAACCGCCTTCAAGGTCGATCAGGCACGGTCCGGGGGTGGGCTGTTCCAGTGGAAGAACGCCATCAGGGCGGCGATGCGCGCGCAGTCGCACAATGCTCTCGGCCAGAGCTGGCTTCTTGTGGGCAAGGAGAATGTCGTCCGCCTCGACGCGCCCGAAACCAGCAATCCCATAGCCATGGATGACCACCGGCGTGCCGCGGCCGAGTTGCCTGCGATGGCGCGTTCTCTGGTGGAAGGGGCGGGCCAGCACGTCAAGGAACTGTTCCTGAGCGACATCGCCGTGCCCTACGAACCCTGTGCACTCAGCCGAGCCGTTTAACCGGACCTTAAGTTTGTCCGCTTCGCGCCCATTCCAGTCGCCTGCGCACCGCTGAAGGTTACCCAAAAGCGAACCTTCCTCGGTTTAACCGCGCTGATTCGAGGCGGCTATGCGGCCATTTCCGCGCTTCCCAAATTCTGGAGATGGCGGAAGATGCGCGCCGCGTCCTTGGCCGGAGGAGCCCCGAAGAAGCGGGCGTACTCGCGGCTGAACTGGGTCGCGCTTTCATATCCGACGTCAAAGGCCACGTCGCTTGCCTTCACGCCGCCGCTGACCAGCAGCAGCCGTGCCTGCAGCAGTCGGATGCGCTTCTGGAACTGCACCGGGCTTAGTGCCGTCGCGCTCTTGAAGTGCCGGTGGAAGGCAGAGGGGCTCATGGCGGCAATGGCGGCGAGCGCCTCCACCCGCAGCGGCTCGGCGAAATGCTGTCGGATCCACCGGATGGCGAGGTTGATCCGCGCCAGCGCGGTGCTGGGCGTGGCGATGTCGCGGAGCAGCGCCGCGTGCGGCCCTTGCAGCACCCGGTAGAGGATCTCGCGCTCGTAGGCAGGGGCCAGTGCCGGAATGTCGTCCGGCCGGTCCATCAGGCGCAGCATGCGGACCCAGGCATCCAGCAGTTCTGGTGTCACCGCAGCCACCGAGAAGCCCGCCATCGGCGCCTGTGCCGCCGGTGAGGGCAGGTCCGTCAGCAGGGTTGCAATCACCTGCGGGGCCAGCGTGAGGCTGACCGCAAGGTAGGGCGTGCCTAACGTGCTAGGGTGGACAGCCCCGACCGCAGGCAGGTCGACCGACATCACGAAGTAGGTCGCCGGATCGTAGTGCAGGGTCTGATCGCCGACCGTCATCGACTTGCTGCCTTGCAGGATCAGGTTGACCATCGGGTCATAGCAGGCGGCGAGTTCATGCTCGGGCACCTGTCCCTGAACCATCGCCACGCGCGGAATGCCCGTCTCGGTTTTCCGGTTCCCGGCCCGCGCAGCCAGGGCGCGCAGTTCAGTCAGCTGCTGTTCCATGCCTGTCACAGTGTTCTGCCCGGTCAGGGGAAGCAACCCGGAAAGCAGGAATAGGCAAGATTCGGGTAGGAACCGCGACGCGCGGTTGGGTCGTGGCCGCATAGCTTCGTTGGCAGATATCGGAGTTACGCACCATGGAAGTCATCGCTATCACGGGCGGCAGCCGGGGCATCGGTGCGGCCGCGGTACGAGCCTGCGCCGATCGCGGCCTGGGCGTCATCCTGACCTACAACAGCCATCCCGAGGCCGCCGAGGCTGTCGTGACGCAGATTGGGCAAAGTGGCGGTCGCGCGGTGGCGCTGCCGCTCGACGTCGCTGACACGGCGAGCTTCCCCTTGTTCCGGGCGGCAGTGACGCGCGCGCTGGAAGAGACCTGGAACGGCGCCAGCCTGCGCGGCCTCGTCAACAATGCCGGGTTCGGGCTCTACAACCCAATCGAGACCGTTACCGAGGCGCAATTCGACGGCCTGTTCTCAGTGCACCTCAAGGGGCCGTTCTTTCTGACGCAGGCGCTGCTGCCGCTGATCCGCGATGGCGGGGCCATCGTCAACCTGACCAGCGCCACCACTCGCGTGGCAACAGCAGGCGTGGCGCCCTATGCCAGCTTCAAGGGTGGGCTGGAGGTGCTGACCCGCTACATGGCCAAGGAATTTGGCCCGCGCCGAATCCGCGCCAATGCCGTCTCGCCGGGCGCGATCCGAACCGAGTTGGGCGGCGGCCTGACCGACGAATTCGAGGTCATGCTCGAGCCGCAGACGGCGCTCGGCCGTGTCGGCGAGGCGGAGGAGGTCGGCCGCGTCATCGCCAGCCTGCTGGCGGACGAGTTCGGCTGGGTGAATGGCCAGTCGATTGAGGTCGGCGGTGGCTATTGCATCTGAAGGAGCGGTGACCATGCTCGACCACGTTTTCCTGCCGGTCAGCGACCTCGGGCGCTCGATCACCTTCTACCAGGCGGCGCTGGCGCCGCTCGGCATCATCGACCGCTTGGATTACAATGGCCGCAACGGCCCGCCGGGCCATCCGGACCTCAAGGGGTTCGGCGCGAAGGGGCGCGTGTTCTTCTGGCTGCGCCAGGGTGAGGCCAAGGGCCAAGCGGCACATGTCGGCTTCGTGGCGCGCTCGCGCGAGGAGGTCGATGCCGCCCATGCCGCCGCAATGGCGGCGGGTGCTGCGGACAATGGCGCGCCAGGCCCGCGGCTCCACTACGACCCGCGCTACTACGCAGCGAATGTCCTGGACCCGGACGGCTACAGCCTCGAGTTCGTGTTCAAGTCCTGGCAGCACCCGCAATGACCCGGCTGATGATCTACGGGGCGACCGGCTACACTGGCCGCATGGCAGCCGCCCATGCCAGGGCAGCCGGGCTCGACCTCATCCTGGCTGGGCGGGATGAGCCGCGGCTTGCGGAACTCGGCGGCTCTCTCGGCGTGGAGCACCGGGTGTTCGCACTGGACGAGAATACGGTAGTTCATGCTGCGCTGCAGAACGTCGCGGTGCTGCTGAACTGCGCAGGTCCGTTCCAGCGCACGGCCGACCCGCTGATGCGTGGGGCCATTAGAGCGGGCGCCCACTACCTCGATATCGCCGCCGAACTCGACAGCTATCGCTTGGCCGAGGCTTATGACGCGGAGGCGCGGGCCGCCGGGATCATGCTGCTGCCCGGCAGCGGCGGCAGCGTCGCCATGCTAGGATCGCTGGCAGGCCGGGCTGCTGAGCGCATCATCCGCCCCCACACTATCCGCGTCGCACTTCACGTTGCCGGGACAATGTCTCGCGGCTCTGCCATCAGCGCGCGCGAAAATCTGACGGCCGAGTGCCTCGAACGCGCTAACGGCGCTTTGCGGGCCTGTGAGCCGGGCATCACGAGGAATTTCGATTTCGGCAGCGGCCCCGTGCCCTGCTTCCCCGTCACGCTGCCAGACTTGGTGACTCTCTGGCGGGCACTACAGGCACCGAACATCAGCACCTTCGTCCACGTTTCCGGCAGCGCTTTCCCGAGCGGCGAGCTGGATGCCCTGCCGGACGGTCCCTCTGCTGAGGAGCGCGAGGCCAACCGCTACCAAGCCTCGCTCGAGGTGACTGGCGCCGGGGGGAAGACCGTCCGCGCCATCCTCGACACCGTCAATGGCTACAGCTTCACTCCGCTGGCGGCCGCCGAGGCGGCGCGCCGGGTCCTCGCCGGAAAGGCGCGGCCCGGCTTCCAGACCCCAGCGGAACTGTTCGGCAACGGCTTTGCCGAGTCCATCGCCGACACAACCATCCAAATCCTTCAGGACTGACCATGACCATCATCGATAAACCCGTCGCCCTCGTCACCGGGGGATCCAGCGGCATTGGCTTGGCCATCGCCCGCCGCTTCGCCGAGTTGGGCATGCAGGTCGTCCTGGTTGGACGGCGGCAGGACGCCCTGGACACGGCGGCTTCCAGCCTGGGTGCCGCCGCAGTGGGCCTCGCCGCCGATGTGACCAGTCCTGCCGACCTCGAGCGGCTGTTTGCCGAGGTGAAGGCGCGGTTCGGCCGGTTGGACGTGCTGGTGCCCAATGCGGGTGGTGGGCAGCACGCCCCGTTGGGGCAGATCACCGAGGCACAGTTCGACCAGCAGTTCGCCACCAACGTGAAGGGGGTCGTCTTCACGGTGCAGACAGCCTTGCCGCTGATGAAGCCCGGCGCCGCCATCGTCATCATTGGCTCGACGGCCTCCATCGATCCCGGTCCCACCATGAGCATCTACGGCGCGACCAAGGCGGCCGTGCGGAACCTGGTGCGGAGTTGGGTGAGCGACCTCAAGGGCAGCGGCATCCGCATCAACATCGTCAGCCCTGGCCCAACGAACACGGCGTCTCTCCGGGAGGCCTTCGGCGGGCATGCGGAGCAGGGGCTGGCATTCCTGACAGCCAAGAGCCCGATCGGCCGGATCGGCGAGCCGGAGGAGATCGCGGCGGTCGCCGCCTTCCTGGCCAGCGACGCCGCCAGCTACGTCAACGGCGTGGAACTCTTCGCTGATGGCGGGGCGTCGCAGGCGTGACATGGTCCATCCCGCAAAAGCGGAGTGAGCCGTGACCGCGAAGAAGGAGTTACCTGCGCCTATGGGCGATGCGATCCTCGACCACATCGAGTTCACGGTGGCTGACGCGGAGCGGTCGCGCCGCTTCTACGAAGCAGCGCTCCACCCCTTTGGAATGACCGTCGTCATCCGTGTCGGACCCGAGCGGACGCGCACGGGCGGCACACGGTACGGCTTGGGCCGAGATGGGTACCCGAGAATCTGGTTCCACGATGGCGAGGCCCCGGGCAGTCCCATGCACCTCGCGCTTGCGACCACCAACCGTCGTGTCGTGGACGCCTTCCACGCGGCCGCGCTCGCAGCCGGAGGCACGGACAATGGTGCCCCCGGCATTCGGGAGCGCTACCACCCTGCCTACTATGCCGCGTTTGTCCTCGACCCGGACGGGAACAACATCGAAGCCGTGTGTCAGGTGCCCGAGCGGGAGGTGATGCCCAAGCCGTAAGCGTATGGCGTCGTGCCGGAGATAGGCACTCTGCTGCTCGAAGTACGTGCGCATGAGACAGTGCCCGATCCGTGGCGGGCAGACACTGTGCTGGCATGTCCGGAAGGCCGCGACGGTTCCGCCGTCATGTTCGCTTCCCAGCATTCTGGTCTCGGAAGCGGACTGGCCGCTTCCGGCCAGACTCTGTCGTGACGACTTCGCGCTCGAAAGCAGTCGCCGAATGAGCAAAATCGACTTCCTGGGAGCAGACGTCGGCGTCTGAACAGGCTTGTTCATCGAGTGACTGGCTTCCTCTGCCTGATCATGCAGGCGGAAGTGTTGCGGCCGCGCCCCTGTAGCGCATGACCTCAACGAAAGCCGCGAAGGCGGGCGAGTTTCGCTTCCGGCTGGGGTAGTAGAGGTAGAAGCCGTCGATCATCGGGCACCAGTCCGCCAGGACCTCGACCAGCCTGCCGTCAGCGAGGTACGGCGCTGCGAGTTCCTGCGGCACAAAGCCCAGGCCGATGCCGTCAACCGCTGCCCCGAGCACCGGCATGGCACTGTTGAACGCGGTCTGCCCCTCGACCCTCAGGTTGAGGTCACGCCCGTCCGGCAAGCGGAACTCCCATGGCCAATATCCGCCAGCAGTCGAGAGCCGGAGGTTGATGCAGTTGTGGTTGCTCAAGTCATAAGGCGTGGCTGGCGCGGAACGGCGCTCGAAATAGGCCGGTGACCCAACGACACTGAAGCGCCAGTCCGGACCGACGCGTGTGGCGACCATGTCCCGCTCAATGGATTCCCCGATGCGGACACCGGCGTCGAACTTTTCTTCGACGATGTTGGTCAACGCGGGGTCCATGCTCATCTCGACGCGGATGTCTGGGTACTTGCGCAGGAAGGCTGCTAGTCTTGGGCGGAACACGACCTCGATGACCACATCGACGCAGGTGATCCGGATGTTGCCTGCGGGCCTGTCGCGCAGCGCGCCGATGTCGTCCAGTTCAGCGCCGATTTGCTCCATCAGCGGACCGACCCTACGCTGGAGACGCTCTCCTGCCTCGGTCGTTGACACGTTGCGGGTTGTCCGGGAGAGGAGGGGTACCCCGAGGCGGGTCTCCAGCCCCTTGATGGTGTGACTCAGCGCAGAGGACGTGACGCCGAGTTGCCCGGCCGCCTTGGTGAAGCTCCGCTCCCGGGCGACGGCGAGGAAAGCGGCGATCTCGTTGATATGGTCGCGGGGCATTGCTGAGCTTATTTCAGTACCTCACGAACTTTATGCCCGCTAATCGTAGGGATCAACGGCCGATACACTCCTAGGACCATCCTAAGGAGACGAGCGTTGGAAATCATGCGTGCGGGCCGCCCCTCGATGAAGGGGCCGAGCGACTGGTTCACCGGTCAGGTGCGGGTCGACCCGCTGTTCAACGAGCACGCGCCCGAGCGGGTGCAGGGCGTCAGCGTCACCTTTGAGCCCGGTGCCCGCACCGCGTGGCATACGCATCCCCTGGGGCAGACCCTCATCGTCACGGCCGGGATCGGCCAGGTGCAGCGCTGGGGTGGCCCCATCGAGCAGATCCGCCCCGGTGACGTCGTCTGGTTCGCGCCCGGCGAGAAGCACTGGCACGGCGCGGCCCCGCAGACGGGAATGACCCACATCGGCCTCCAGGAAGTCGAGAACGGCCGGATGGTCGACTGGATGGAGCATGTGACCGACCAGCAGTACGGCGGCTGAGGTTGTGACGGTCCGCACTCCTGGCACAGAGGCCGGAACAAGGCGGCCATCAAGGCAGGCGATTGGGTGGTCGCGACGGGTCGCAACGTTGGGAAGATCAAGGCGGCGCTCGAGGGGATCGCGAGCGACAACCTTGCCATCATCGAACTCGACGTGACCGACGAGGCGCAGGCCAAGGAGGCTATCGCGGCCACGATCAGCCGCTTCGGGCGCCTCGACGTCCTGGTCAACAACGCGGGCTACGTCCTGTCCGGCAAGTTCGAGGCCCTCGCGACGTCGCAGGTCCGGCAACTCTTCGACACCAACTTCTTCGGCGTGATCAACCTGATGCGGGCTGCCTTGCCCGTCATGCGGGAACAGCGCGCCGGTCACATCCTGAACGTGAGCTCGGTCGCGGGCGTTCTTGGTATGGCGAACAGCAGCGCCTACGCCTCATCCAAGTTTGCCCTGGAGGAATTGTCGCTGTCGGTGATGCATGAGGTCGCGCCCTTCGGCATCAAGCTCACCGTGGTGGAGCCCGGCTACTTCCGAACCGACTTGGTGAAACCCTCGAACATCAAGTTCGGCGAGAACAAGGTCGCCGACTATGAGAACGGCGGCGACACTAGGCAGAACATGGCGAAGGTCCACGGGAACCAGCCCGGCGATCCGGACAAGTTCGGCGACGTGCTCGTGCAGGTCGTCGGCATGGAAACCCCGCCGAGGATCTTCGTGGCTGGCAGTGACGCCCTGACGATGATCGCACCCTCGATCGACATGCGCCTCGAGGACATGCAGGCCTTTACGGATCTGTCCAAGTCCACGGACGGCCAGTTCTAACCGCCGCGTTGGCTGCGCCGTCGGCCGCCCGGCCGTCGACGCCGCCATAAACCAACGCATCTAGTACATCGGCGCCGCAGGGCGTCTGGACAGGGCATCCTTCCATGAATGCTACACAGCCTGTTTCACGCCTTCTCGACGGCCGCACGGTTCTGGTCGTAGGCGGCACCTCCGGGATTGGCCTGTCCACCGCCCTTCAGGCCAAGGCGGCGGGCGCCGAGGTGACCGGGCAGGAACATTGTCGACGCTTGCAGTCCTCCGCCGGGCAGCGCCAATGCCCTGGCACGGGAAGCCCAGGCCGAAGGGTTAGGCGTCGCCTCCCGGCCGGGCTCCTTCCTGGTACACGTCTTCTGCCCGCCCTCAGCATGGCTGACGCCACTGCCCTGGATCCTTCCTTCCGCCAAGTCTCCCAGGCACTTAAATCGCTAATCAATCTCTGGGCAAAGGTCGCCCGGACCGCCGCCCAGCCTTTTCCAGATGCCTGACGTTGGCCAAGCAAGCCCCGTCGTGTCGCGCCAACTTCCTTTTCATTATTTCCCCTGTAAGCTTGTCCCGTGCACCAGATTCCTTGCTCTTCCTCCCTGGGCTCCAGCCTTCGTGCGGCGCGCCGGGCGGCGTCAAACACTCAGGTTTCCTTGGCAGCTCAGGTCGGTATCTCTCTTCCGTCGCTGCGGCAGGCCGAGCGCGGCCAGGGTGCTCTCGGCACCTTCACGGCGCTCGCCTCCGCGCTTGGGTTGGAGCTCGGCGGACGTTCTCTTCCCCCAGGGGATACACTCGGTTCACGCCTCGCGACGCTTCGAAAGCGACGACGGCTTGGGCGGCGCGTTCTCGCCGAAATCGCGGGGATCAGTCCGACCACGCTGGCAGCCGTCGAACAAGACCAAGGCGCCCATCTCGCGACGGTGGCTCGAATCGGAGAAGCATTGGGTGCCCGGCTCCGTCTCGTGCCTATAGGATCGCCGCCGGATTTTTGGACCGCCGCCGCAGCATCGAGTGCGCATGACGGGTGGACTACACCGCTCGAAGTTCTCGAGCGCCTCTACGAGGTCGTGGGCAGTTCGTTCGATTTGGATCCCTGCTCCCCCGCCAGATCTGGCCTGCGCGCGTTGGTCCGGGCCCGTATTCGCTACGTGGCGGAGGACAACAGCCTTGAGCTCCCCTGGGTAGGAGCGGTGTTCATGAATCCACCGTACGGCAGAGGCCTGTCTTTATGGACCACCAAAGCACGATTGGAAGCGGCAACCGGCCGGGCTTCCGTCATCTTCGGACTCATCCCGGCCCGCACCGACACGCGCTGGTGGCACGCGGACGTCGCGGGCCACGCGGATGTCTGGCTCCTGAAGGGACGTCTGTCATTTGGGGATGGACAGCAAGCTGCCCCATTCCCATCGGCCATCGTCGTCTGGGCTGCGACGGACGAGCACCGTACTCGGATGGCCAAAGCCTTTCCCGATGCGTGGCACGTTCCATCCAGTAAGGCTGCTTCCTTGCGTGAGGAGACGCTGCTGATTGCCACTGACAACTGAACTAGCTTGCCGCAGCGAGGTGCTAGAGTGAGTTCGTCCTTCAAAGGTGCAAGACACAGGCCCGGGGGCACTGGGGAAACCTGACGCCTCCGGGCCTTGTCGCATCCTAGGCCCCTAGTGGATTTGTCATCCCCATGGTGACGATATTCTTGCTCCCGCGCCACTCGCTCCGTCACCCTGGTTTCCAGGAGCGAGGAGGGCACCATGGACGCGCCGCTCGAGATTTCCGTCGGGTCAATGGACGCCGTGATCGACTGCCTCCGGCGTCTCGCCGCGATGCCCGACCTTGGCTCCGACGAGACCTTCGTTGGCGCCGTCTCCCGCCGCGTCGAGCTGTCCGCAGGCGCTGCGCTGGCGTGCCGCAAGATCCTCGCGCGCCACCGGGACCGGTTGCCCGAGCACATGGTCGCCGTGGCTCTCGGCGAGAGCGAGCCTCTTGCGGTCGAGCCCGCTAGCTGCGAAGCACTCGACGAGATGCTCGAGATGCTGGGGCACCCCGCGTTGGGGGCTTCCGTACCCTCGGTCTCGAAGCGGGGTCGGGGCAGGCCGCCCAAGGGCGACGGGGCGATGAGCAAGGCGGAGCGGAACCGGCGGTGGCGGGAGGGGAGGGGCATCGTCTCCCTCGAAGTTCCGGCCGCCGTCGCGGAGCGGGTCCGGCAGCTCCGCGACGGCCGGACAACGGCGCAGCTGCTGCTAGCCGCCCTGGATGCCCTTGAGCGGGCGGAAGGATCCCGGGCGACCTGACAATGCCGCTTCTCGCGCGAACACAGGAACGGCATGATCCGACCATGAAATTGTTCCGGGAAGCTAGGACCCTGAAGGGCAAGGCGCTGTGCTCTCTCCGCAGGGCGGTAACAGCGTTCAATGGGTGCGATGAGGATGGAAGGGTCACCTGCGTCCTCCTGCACATGCAGCACTCCGCTGAGATGCTGTTGAAGGCCATTCTCGTCCAGAAGCGGGTGAGGGTTTTCGACCCGGGTAAGCGCACCAGCATCGGGTTCGCGAAGTGCGTCAACCTGGCCATGCAGCACGCCGGTCTGACAGCAGAGGAAGCCGGTCTGCTGCGCGCAGTCGATGCGTTCCGGGACGCCGAGCAGCACTGGCTCATCGTGGTGCCGGAAGACGTCCTCTACCTCCACGCCCGTGGGCTGGTGACCGTGTTCGACGACCTGCTCCGGCGCACTCTGGGCGACACGCTCGCCAGCCACCTGCCGGGCAGGGTCCTACCCATCAGCACACAGGCGCCAGTCAGCTTCGACCTGCTCGTGGATCGCGAATACACCCAGATCCGGGAGCTTCTGCAGCCGGGGAAGCGGCAGCGCCACGAGGCACGCGGCCGAATTCGCAGCTTGTTGGCGATGGAGTCGCACGCCGCCGAGGAGGTGGACGTCAGCGAGGCTGACATCGACCGTGTGGAGAAGGCCATCCGGGGCAGCAAAGCCCGAAGCGAGGTGTTTCCCCGCCTCAACGGTCTCGACACGCAGATCTCGGGATCGGGCGCGACCATCACAGTGCGCTTCACGAAGAAGGGTGACGAGGCGGCGCCAGTTCGCCTCATTGCCGCCGATGACCCGTCCGAGGCGGCCGCAGTGCGCGAGGTGGACCTGCAGAAGAGGTTCTACCTCTCGGCGACGACCCTTGCGAAGAAGCTGAAGCTGACACCTCCGAAGTCGCACGCTCTGCGGAAGACGCTGGGAATCGATGTCGACCCCCAGTGCATGCACATCTTCACCTTCGGCAAGTCGAAGCACCCGATGTTCTCCGACAACGCCTTCGTCCGGATGAGGGATGCCCTGGCGGCGGCGAAGGCTGCGTCTACCGCAACTGCTGCCCCCAGCATCAGCACGGCGAAAGCAGCATGAAGGCTTTCCCTTTCGGCGGCGGAAAGCAGTGAAGGGCGTCTTCGACACCAGGGCTGGGACCGTTTACGACGACGATATCACCAGCCGATACCATTTCCCGAACCGATACCTGGAAATCGCGAGGCAGTCCGTCGGAGACTGGATCATCTACCGCGAGCCGCGGCGGGGAGGGGGCAGGGAGGGCTACGTGGCCGTCGCGCGTGTGGAGGACCTGGTGGTCGACACCGCCAAGTCCGGGTTCACCTACGCGATTATTACCGACTACCTGCCCTTCGACGCGGTGGTCCCCTTGCGGCGGCCGGGCGGCTTCTACGAGGGCTTCCTGGCCCAGGTCGAGAACCCGAGCCGTATCGGCGCGGCGATGCAGGGGCGGTCGCTGCGGACCGTCACGGACGCGGAGTTCGGAGCCATCGTCAGGGCGGGCCTGCGGGAGACGCTGGCGCCCGCGAACGCAATCCGGCTGGAGCTGGATCCTGCTCACCTCGATGCCGAGGCGCGTGCCCTGGTAGAGGCGCCGCCTGAGGAGCAGGAACGCCGCATCGAACAGGTGCTAGTGAACCGGAAGATCCGCGACGCCGCCTTCCGGAAGTCGGTGGTGGACGCCTACGACGGTCGATGCGCCGTGACAGGCCTCCGGCTCATCAACGGTGGCGGCAAGGCGGAGGCCCAGGCCGCGCACATACTGCCGGTCGCTGCGGGCGGCCCCGACGTGGTCCAGAACGGCATCGCCCTGTCGGCAACCGTCCACTGGCTCTTTGACCGACACCTGATATCGCTGACGGACGAGCTGGGACTGCTCGTGTCCCACAACCGGGTGCCCTCGGAGTTGCGCAGCCTGTTCCAGCAGCAGATGGAGCGTGTCCATCTGCCCAAGGACCGTAACCTCTGGCCTCATCCCCAGTACATCCAAAGGCACCGGGAACAGTTCGCGCCGGGGTAGCCGGTCAGCTCACCAGGGCTTCCCACATCTCGACTGCCTTGGGGGACGCCTCCACCTCGATGAGGCGGTCGCGGATCGTGTCCACCGCCAGAAGTGCAGCCTCGGGCTTCGCCGACGGCGCCCAGAAGAGGCACTGCTCCGCGAACTCGGTCCATGATGTGAACAGGGTCATGCTAACGCCGATGCTGGTCGACCAATCGAGGATCTCACGGCCGTCAAGCTGGGGTTGGCGCTCGGAGACGAGGACCATGGCCGCTTCCCGAACGCCTCTCTCCATGCAGGTGCGGCCAAATAGGGCCACGTCGGAGAATCGGACAGGCTTATCGCGCACCTCGAAGGCCTTCTCGTAGATCCGCGCATCGGTCTCCGAGGAGTCGACCGCAAGAACCGCCACGTCGCCGGGGTAGTGGCGCGACGGGTCGTTGACGCGGCCGCTCTCGATCCTGCTCGTTCCCTCGACGACATCGAGCAGACCTGCCACGACGGCCTGAGCCCGTCGCCCGCCTTCGGAATCCTCCCCCACCAGCTGCCGGATGGCAGTGATCAGCTTTTCCGGAGAGATCGCGGATCTGGCCAGGGTCTCGGTGTAGCGGCGCTGGTAGCGGCGACGGACCGCGATGAAGGCGCGGAGTCCACGGCGTGCGTTCTCCGGTGACGATCCCTGCAGCTCGTCTACCAGTCCGACCATGTAGTCGAAGGCGGTCTTGGCCTTCCCTCGCACGGGTGTCGCGTCGCCCAGGTAGACCATCCGGAAGTAGGGCTGGTTGTTCAGAGGTTCCCGGCCGTTGACGCCGAGGCTGAAGCCCAGCTCGGCCGACAGGGGGACGAGTGTCCCGTGGCAGAGGCTGCGGGCCGAGTAGGCGTTGGCGTTCCCACGCGCGTGACTCGGCTTCACGATGCGCAGGTCGGCATCCGGGTCCAGCGAGCGGGCAAGGATGCTTGTCCCCAGGAAGGCGATGTGTGTCCGCGACGAGCCGCGCTCCTCGCACAGCCTGGACAGTTCCTCGATCTTGCCCTGCCAAGCGGGATCGATCCTGCCGTTCTCCGCCTGGGACGCCTCCTCACGGACGACGGCCTCGGCGTGCTTAGAGTCGATCTTCATGCCCTACTCGCCGCGTCGGAAAGGGCGACATCAAGTTCGAGCAGGTCGCCTGGAGTGCAGCCGCAGGCAAGGCAGATCTTCTCGATCATGGATAGGGTTGCGTTGTAGCCGGGCCGAGATCCGATGGACTGGAGAGTGGCCACCGCTATGCCTGTTTGTGCTGATAGCACCTCGTAAGTCATCCGCCTTCCTGTCCGTTCGGAGCAGGCGCGCATGACTTCCCGCAGGCGAACCCTGATCATAGGGTTTTCTTGTATTGACAATACAAATTCATCCCGGCAGTCTGCGCGCTATGCTAGTGACCGATATGCTAGCAGAGTGTCAGGGAGTCGCCATGAGAGCCATCAGCCTGTTTTCCGGTATCGGCGGGCTGGACTTCGGCTTCGAGGCGGCCGGTTTCCAGACCCGGGTCGCACTGGAGATGGACCGGCACTGCTGCCGGGCGATCCGGTCGAACCGGCCGGACTGGGCGGTGATCGAGGACGACGTGAACGCCGTTCCTGGAGACGACATCCTGTCGAAGGCAGGCCTCGCGGCCGGGGAGGCCGACATCCTGATCGGCGGGCCTCCTTGCCAGCCCTTCTCCAAGTCTGGCTACTGGGTCCGCGGTGATACCCTGCGGCTGGACGACCCCCGCGCTGGCACGCTGCGGGGCTACCTCGACGTGCTGCGACACACCCGCCCGCGGACCTTCCTGCTCGAGAACGTTGGCGGGCTGGCCTATGCGGACAAGAACGAGGGCCTGCGCTTCATCCTCGATGGTGTCCGCCGCATCAACGCCGAGACCGGGACCGACTACCGGGTGTCGTGGAAGGTCATCAACACCGCTGAGTACGGCGTCCCTCAGATCCGGGAGCGTACCTTCCTCATCGGGTCGCGGGACGGACGCGAGTTCCGCTTTCCCGAACCGACCCACACCTCGCTGCCCGTGACGAACGGGGCAGACCTGTTCTCGAGCAGCGGGCCACAGCCCTTCCGGACCGCGTGGGACGCCCTGGGCAACCTTTCGGAGCCGGGGGGAGAGGAGCGTCGCAAACTGGAGATGGGAGGCGCCTGGCGGGACCTGCTGCCCTCGATCCCAGAAGGGGAGAACTACCTCTGGCACACCGACCGGAAGGGCGGCCTGCCGCTCTTCGGGTGGCGCACCCGGTACTGGTCCTTCCTTCTCAAGCTGTCGAAGCGCCTGCCTTCCTGGACGGTGCAGGCCCAGCCCGGCAGCGCGATTGGCCCCTTCCACTGGAATAACCGTCGCCTGAGCTTCGCCGAGCTGTGCCGGATCCAGACCTTCCCTGACGGGTTAGCCGTGGAGGCGGGGCGGACCGAGATGCAGCGGATGCTGGGCAATGCCGTGCCGTCGCTGATTGCCGAGGTGCTGGCGCGCGAAATCCGGCGGCAGCTGCTCGATCAGGCCGTGAACGAGCCACTCCATCTCATGCCGCCGCGCCGGGCGCATGTCCCCGCCGCGGAGGTCCCGCTTCCCGTCCCGACGAAGTATCTCTCGATGCAGGGTGATCACGCGGCCCATCCGGGAACGGGAAAGGGCAGCGCGGCGCGCCGTCGGGCCGAGGAGCAGAGGAAGGCGGCGGCATGACGGCCGGAGCAGCCCGCGAGCGCCGCTGGCTGCTGCTCGCGGAGTCGGGCGATCACTCCTGGCTCGGCCGCGCCACGGATCCCACGGAGGACGAGATCGGTGCTGCCGAGGGCTCGCTGCGCCGCGCAGGCGTGGGTGGGTTCCTGGCGATCTCGGAGGGCGACTACTGGAGCAGGGGGCCGATGAGCCTGCTCGAGGTGCGTCGGCTCAACACCCCCGGTGCTTCCTTCGATGCGGCAGTCTCGGCATTCCTGGTGAAGCGGCAGATGGCCGTGGAGAGTGCTTCCTGAACGGTCCGAAGGACGCATGCCCGCCAGGGCGGAGGAATCATTCCCTTCCGGAACCCTGACGACCGTTTAGTCGACTTCGCCGACGAGTTCGCTTTCGACCTCGGTTTCGGTCATCTGGCTCAGGACGTTCGCTTCCATCCTTTCGTATCGCCTCACGATATTGCCGATATCCGGGTCCGCAAGGCGCTCCTGCGTTCTCCTGAGCTTGTTCATGGCGTCATCGAAGGTCTCGCGGGCACCGCTGTATTTTAGGATATTCAGCCCGACGCTGCAGTAGGCTCCGAACACCGCGCTCGAATTCACGTGCTTGGTCGTGGCTCGGACCGCAGATTCCCGCGCCTGGGCCAGGATTGCCATCCGGTCCTCCAGGAGGATGCCTTCCGTCTCCGTGGCCCGGGCGACGAGCAGCTCTACCTTGAGCCTCGCGACGGGTGCATCTGTCCTGAAGTCCTTCTCGAATATCCTGATCTCGGTCTGAGCCTGATCGAACTGACCCATGGTCGTAAGGTTTCGGATGAGACGGTGACGCGGGACCCGCTGACCGGGCAGCAGGGAGATCATCTTTCGGAGGAGACGGTTCTGGGTCTCCTTGTTCGGGATGCGCGGGATGCCTGTCTGGATATTGCAGAGTTCGATCATGGATCGGACTTCGACGTCATAGGTCGGTGACGCGGTGTCGATGACGTTCTCGAAGAGTGTCACCAGCTTGTCGACCTCGTTGTACTTGTAGTGGGCGACGATGGAGCTGATCACCGGATGCCTGCCCCGCCAAGCATAGATGTGCTGCTGTCTCTCGTTGAGCGTGTACTCGTTGATAATGTCGGTCATGCTGTCGAGCACCGACACGATAGTGTTCATGGGTATGCTGAGGAGCCGGATGATCAGCTGCCTATGGACCTTGATGCCAGCGTTCTCCAGCGCGGCCACATGGCGGTAGACGTCCTGGTGGATACCGGCGAGGTCGGCGAACTCCCGCAGGATGATGTCGTCGAAGCTCTCCGACGCGAAGATGTTCCGCATGCAGACGAACATGTCGGACTCGCAGCGATCGGTTAGGCGGCGTCTCTTCTCGGCCCGACTGAACCCGGAGAAGCTTGTCTCGACGACCTTCGCTAGGTCCTGGTTGCTATCCACCAGGGACACCAACCGCTCGATCTCCTCGGACCCGACCTTGGACAGGACAAAGAGCTTGCCGCGCTTGAAGATGTTCGGCGACTTGATCCGCGGCTTCCAGTGGTTCCGGCTGGACGCCAGCATGAGGCCCAAGGAAGAAAGATTGGAGGTCGCGAGCTTGTCGACGAGGTCGTTGATGTCCCGGATATGGTGATGGGCCTCGTCGACGAAGAGGACGCCCTTGCGGCCCGTCTTGTCGAGCCTGCGCGCGACCCCCGCCCACTCCTCTGCATCCAGGGTAAAGTCCTCCTGGTGCTCCCAACAGAGGTACCCCGCCCTGGAGAGGGAGACGATCGCCTGTCGGACGGCTGTCGTTTTGCCTACCCCGCTCGCACCGACGAGGGTAACGCAGATCCCCTCCCCGGACGTGATGAAGGCGACCATGTCCTTCGCCAGCGTTCTCTCGAACGTCAGCCCCTTCGCGATGTCCGCATAGTTAGCAGGCCACCCGTTGAACATGCGGCTGACGTCGGCGGCTCCGGTCTCGATCTGGTGCTTCACATCGAGGACCGTCGGCACGAGCACCGGATGGGCCTCGAGAACCGAGTCGGTCGGCTGGTAGTCGAAAAGGGGGCCGGGAGACTTCTTCGCCATGTGGGCGAAGAAGTCGTCGATGCCCCCGAACACGACGTTCAGGCCTTGCCCCCGGTACAGGTCGGCGCGTCCCTCGTCCCGCTGATACATCAGGAGGGTGATCCGGCCTCCTACCATGGCCTTGCTGTTGAGCTGGACGGCCTTGGTGATCAGGGGCTTCACGTCTTCATCGGACAGCGAACTCCCGATGATGACCAGGTGGGACTCCGAGAGGTCGGTTTGAAGGGAGTTGAAGAGGTGCTCCCGGAAGTCCAGAGCCACAGTGTAATCGCCCTGGGTTATGATCAGGCGGGCCGCATCCCCAAACGACACATCCTTCTCGATGGTCCCATGAAGCTTGTAGAGGCGGGTCAGGGCGGCCTTGGGACTGTTCCCGAAGTCGAAGTTCGAATTTACGACCCCGAGCATCTTGCCCTTGCGGTGATAGGCCTGCTCGACGAGGTCGTCGTAATTCGTGGTGTAGATCGATTTCCAATCGTAGAGGGGCAGGTTGAGTAGCCCTGCCGTCGGACGCAGCCCTTTGAAGAGGGTGCGCAGCTCGGTGATCATGCGCCTGCGATCCTTGGATCGCTGCTCGACCAGTTCCGTAAATTCCGAGAGGTTGAAACCTGGCGAAGGGATGGAGAACCGCTTCGAGAGGTGGTCGATGATTGCCTGAGGGGTAGGGGCGTGGGATGGAAGAGAGGATCCCGCGCCGAAAAGAAGGATGGTCCGCTCGGGGCTGACGTCTCGGACGAACTCCGTCAATTCCATATTCTTTACCTCGTGGGCCTCAGGCCAAAAAGCGCTCAGTTGGGGGGCTTTGCTGGCCCTGGCCGGGAGGCCGGGGCCACCTGTGGCTACAGGCTTTGCCCATTCGGATAAGATTCGCACGACCTGCCCACACGGGCAACGAGTTGAACGCATGGAAGTCGAGCCCACGAAGAGGTTGGTGTGCTGCAGGCCGGGGCTACCATCATCCGCGTAGAGATGCTGCTTGGCTGCTGCTAAACCCGGGCGGCCTGCTTCTCACCCAGGATCTTCACCATCTCGGCCTCCATGGCCGCGCTGTTCTCGCCGAAATGGGCCTCACGGTGGTGCCTTGGGCAAAGAGCGATCACGTTCGTCATCCGGTCCTCGCCCTGGGCCGCCAACGCGATAATGTGGTGGCACTCCAGGTACCGGGTCCCATCCGCCTTCATAAATCCTGGCTGCTGGCAGAACTCGCACCGGCCTTGGGCGCGCCTCATCACTGCGTCCCGGACGGCCTGATCGCGGACGTAGCGGCGGCCGACCGTCGCGATCACCGGCGCCTGGTCGATGCCGAGGTCGTTCAGGCTGTCCAACCCCGGCGGCGGCGGCTCCTCGCCCTTGAGGCGCGCCACCATCACCTCCTGAGAGATGATGGTCCGGACGTGCTCCCAGGCCTTGCGGTTCCCCATGCCGAGGAGATCATCCAGGGCGCCGCGCATCGCGTACTCGTCGGCCTCAGAGAACTCGTGCGCCTCCGCCTCGACGATCAGCATGTCCCGCAGCTCGGGTAAAGCGTCCTTCACCCAGGCATCGGGGTTGATCTCGCCATTTGCGCTGCGCACCGTCCAGAGCGCCATCAGGGGCCGGTGGGAAAGGGTCGAGGCAGAGTCTAGGAGGTCGCAGACCTGTGCAACAGCCCTCGCGTGCTTGATCGGACGCCCGATCTCCAGGGCCAGCCCCTGGTAGGTCAGCTTGGCTCCTGTCCTCGCCGCCTTGGCGATGATCGGCAATGCCTGGCGCGCCGCCTCGTGCTGCACGCCTGCTGGGAATCCTTCGAGGTTGAGGTCGCCAGGGTTAGCCGCCTCAAGGCCGTCTCGCGGCAGCGCGTAGCGGATGAGGAGCGTGGCGCCAGCGCCGCTGGGTGGGCTGCGGAGGATCTTGTCACCGTCGCGATACTCCTGCCGCATAACGCCGCAGCAGACGGGCATTTGATGCCCCAGTCCAGGGTACCCGCCGAGCATCACATGCAGATCCTTCGAAAGGACCTCGATGCAGGGGTTCCCCGCCGTCTGTGCCTCGTCGAAGATCTTCTTCAGGCCTGCACGGAACTCGATCGCCGTGGGCATGCTCAGCTTTCCTCCATCAGGCGTTGCGATTCTGCAATCATCGTCCGCGTCTCCCGCGCCAACGGCGCCATCCGCTCCTTCCTAGCCTGAGGAACATCTTCGGGAACCTCCGTCTTCACCGGCGCCTGTTCTGCCTTCCACACGATTCCTGCTCTCCTTCTGACGTGGTCTCTGCGCCGTCCGCGGACGCGACATGCCTAGTGACCTGCCCCTTTCCGCACAGGCAGTCCGCGTGCTTTCAGGTGTCGTGCCCGACGCAGGTCATCACAGGAAGTCCTCGCCTGCATGATCGGTGTAGCGGTCGCTCGCGCGCACGTAGTCGGACAGCACCTGCACGCTCTTGTGCCTGCTGACGTCCCGCATCTTCCAGATACTGGAGCCCGCGGCAGCCGCGCTCGTCAGGAACCCAGAGCGCAGGGAGTGGGCCGAGAAGTCCCCGGGCGCGTAGCCCGCCGCGGCGACGCGTCGCTTCACGATGAGGCCCACTGACTGGTCAGAGAGGGCGCGCCGGGACACGGAGCCGTTGACCGTGTTGCGGAATAAGGGTCCCTCCGTGATGCCCGCCCATTCGAGCCACGCAAGCAGATGCGCTACCGGCCGGAGGCGGCGTCCGTCGGGCACCGCGATGGTGACGCCCTTTCCTTCCTGGTCGGTCTTAGAGCGGGAGATCCGGACGTCCATCCCCCGAGGCGTGCGCGTCAGGTCGGCGACGGTCAACGCCACCAGCTCGCTGCGGCGGAGCGCGCAGGCCATGCCGAACGCGATGATGGCGCGGTCCCGGAAGTCCTTCAGCGTGTCACCCTTGATGGACCGCAGGACGTCGCGGACGACGTCGCTGTCGGCGGCCGCCTTGCGGACCGGCGGCTTGCCGTGGCTGCGCCGGATCCCGGCGAGCACGGAGAGGATGAGCTGCCCTCCGTCGGTCTTCTGGGGCGGCTGCAGACCGGCGAGGCGGTGCGTGTAGCCGATAGCGGCGACGATGCGGTTGACGGTGGAAGGCGAGAGGCCCCGGTCCGCAGCCTCGGACACGTAGGCCGCCACCGTCTCGGGGGCCGCGGGCAAGTTCGGCCGTCCCTGAGCCCGGCACCACAAGGAGAAGGCCGCCCAATCGCGCTTGTACTTCTCGCGGGTGCTGTCGGCCCTGGACGCCAGTGCGTAGCGCGTGACCGATGCCACGGTGGCGGGCGAGAGCGCGGGCAGCCGGTCGTCGTCGAGGGGGACGAGCGCGTCCTCGTCAGCCAAGCCTGAACGCCTCGCGCAGCGCCGCCTCGAACTCCTGGCGCATCTCGTCCTCGTCCATGGCGCCCCACGTCTTCCCGAACCCGATGGCATGGAGCAGCTCCGTCCGGACCCACCGTGGCACCGCGTCGGGTTCCTCCGGGTCGTGCAGGCCCAAGGCGATGACGCGGGCCTGCTGGTGGACGGTCCCGGGATCCAGCACGAGGTCGGCTGCCACGGCCTCCCGGCTCAGGCCGTCCCGGAGCATGCGCCGGACCGGCGCCATCTGGTCGTCTTCGATCATCCGACCCCCCTTCCCCGCCTTCCCAATCACATACCGGGAATCGCACTTTCCGCTACCTGGGTGCGGACCGTAGCCGGACGTCCTGCCCGCCGCAACGTCCCGAGACACCCCCTTCAAGCCCAGGAGGATTGCACCCCGTGTGGTATGGATGCCTCGGGCCCTCCGGGGTATCCGGTCGCTATGGCCGATCTTGCGACGACGCGTGAGGGTTTCAGTCCGCCACCGGAGCACCGGCTCCCCGACGCCGCCGACGAGGCGCGTCGGCTCCAGTCGCTGCTCCTTGCCCACGGACCCCTCACGGTCGACGCGCTGGGCGAGACCTTGGTAGCCGCCGCCTTCGGTGGCGCCCGCATGAAGCGGAACAACGCCGACTTCGACGTGCGCTGCCCCCGGTTCGGCCTCGTGGAAGTGCGGAGCCGCGTGCTCGGCACCGACGGATGGCTTCCGCGCCTCACGCTGCGCAAGGCCCCCTTGGGCGTCTACGACCATGTCGCGGCCCTCCGCTTCGCGCTGGACCTCTCTTTCTGGCGGGGCGTGATCCTGCCGACGGCCGCGCTCATCCCGCTCTACGAAGCCCGGAAGCAGGCGTCCGGCATCGCCCACATCGCCTGGAATGACGCGGTCGCGCACTCGGCGGCCTTGGACATCACCGGGGAACTCCGGGCGGTCATTGCTCCGTAACCGGTTGGTCGTGGCATCCTCCTGAAGACGGCGCGCCCGAGTCGGGCAGCCCGGGTGTGGAAAGGAGCGAGGGTACCGGTACCGGATACCCACAAGGGGGCGTGGAATCCAGCGAGCGGACTGTGGAGTCCAGCGAGGGCCGGTGACGAGGATTCAAAGGGTTAGCGGAGTTATCCCGTGGAGATCAGCGAGCAATCTAATAGTAGGAATCTAATAGTTTCTTCAAATAGCTCCATCGCTGCTTTCCACAGCGACGTCAGGCCGGACGTCGGGCACTTTCAGGGAAGTTGGTGTTGGGAGAGCGGCGATGGGGACGGTGCATGACCTCCTGGTTGCCAGGGGAAAGCAGGGAGCGCTCGAGGCAGGCATCGAAAGGCCAGTCGTCGAGGCGGCATCCCAGTATCTGTCCGACGAGGACAGCGCCCTCGCGTTCGCATACAGCGGATGGGCCCAGTGCGCCCTCCCCCACAAGCGCCTTGCCGACGATGCTCCTTGGTCGATTACGTCGGAGAAGGTCCGACTCATGGTGGAGCCCGGTCGGCGACCCATCGGAGAAGGCCAGGAATACGAGTTCATCGGGGTGCCGTTCGGCAGCCACGCCAGGTTGATTCTCCTGTTCCTCCAGACGGAAGCCCTGCGCACCAGTTCGCGGGAAATCGAGCTTGGCGGATCCCTCCGGCAGTGGCTGGGCAGGATCGGCGTCTCGGTGGGCGGCATGACCGGAAAGTCGGTCCGCGACCAGGCTGAGCGGATCTCACGGTGCCGACTGACGTTCCACCTCGCCACCAGCGGAAGCCGCCAAGTCGGGCTGGTGAACCAGACCATCGTTGACCGCGCCATCTTCATTGAGGAAGGCGACGGACGACAGGGGCGGCTGAACCTGGAAACGGCCAAGCTGTCCGAGGGCTTTTTCGAGCAGCTCCAGCGTCATCCGGTCCCCATCGAGGAAGCGGCGATAAAGGCGCTAAATAACAATGCCCCCGGGCTCGATATTTATCTCTGGCTCGCTTACCGGCTGCACTCCCTGTCCTCGGACCGTCTGGTCACCTGGAAGGCGTTGAAGATGCAGTTTGGAACCGGGTTCAAGGAGATGTTCCACTTCAAGCCGCGGTTCACGTCGAGCTTGGCACTGGCCATGGCGGTTTATCCGGATGCCAAGCTCGAAGTGACGGAGCAAGGAGTCGTCCTCAAACCGAGCCGCTCGCCGGTCCAGCCGAAGGTGCATGCCCTCCCCTCTCGCTGAGGTTCAGGGCGTTTCCTTGGCAGCCCGCACGCTCGCCCTCGCTGGATTCCACACCCGGCTGCCATCGCTGGTTTCCACATTTCCTTGCGCCCTCCCCTCCCCGCAAGGAAATCCAAAGGACTCATCGAACCGGTGCCCATCTTCCGTCAGGCGGACGGCCTCGGGATCTACCGCGTCCTCATCCAGCCCGCCGAGTGGCCGGAGCTGCTGGTCGCGCACAGGGCGGCGGACTCCGGCACCCGTGACCTGGAGGACGAGGCACGTTCCCTGGCTGCAGGAGGCTTCCAGCTCCAGGCCGCCCGAACATTCGTGCGGCACGTCTGCGCCTGGGGCAGCTACGATGGAGTTGGCGGCCGGTTCTGAAGGGAAACGCGCCGGAGGATCTCGCCACGGCGCTGCGGGAGGCCCACCAATCGTGCGCCGAGGACCAGCCGGTGGAGGGCCTGCGCCGGATCATCGCCCTCAAGAGCCTCGGAGTATCCTTCGGTTCGAAGCACGCCAAGTTCCTCGCGCCCGACAAGGCCGTGGTGCTCGACAGCATCATCAGCACCCGGTTCGGGTACCCGCTGACCCTGGGCGGATATGGCGAGTTCCTGGGGGACTGCCACGCGCTGCTGGACGCTGTCCTTGCCGCTGGCGTGCCCTACCCGTTCCCCGCCGAGGGCATCTGGCGGGTCAGCGACATCGAGATGTGTCTCTTCCAGCGCGTGAGGCCCTGACCGGTCCTCGTCCTAGCAGCACGCCCAGCAGAAGAGTCCCGCCATCAGAAAAGTTGGCCAACTGACCCGACGGCCATATCGTCATATGACATGACGGCCGCCTCCCTCCCCTGCCCTAACCGCGACGTCGCCGCGGCGGCCCGGCGGACGGAACACGCCAGGGCCCGGCAAGCCCCTTATGGGCAGCCCAGGCCTCCACGGCCTCGAGCAGCAAATCGTGGACCTTGACGCCCTTTTCGACCGCGTAGAGGCGGAGCGCCTTCTTTCCCGTGGGGTGCAGGTACAGGACGGAAGGATCCGCGGCATCCTCCAGCGGTCGACGTCCCCTCCCCTGCACGACCTCCGGCTCGGACACCGGGCTGCGCGCGGCGGCCGGTGCTGCGGGTGCCGGTGCTGCTGGCGCAGGCGCAGGCTGGGACGGCTCGACAGTCAGGGATGCCGCGTAGGAGACAGGGGCTCCGGGACGCTTGCTCACGCCGTCACCTCTTTGTTCGAAGTCTTGCCGCGAGGCCGCTTTGGCTTTCCGTCCTGCGGCGCAGCGGCCGCCTGAACGGCTGGCGCGCTGGCCGTAATGTCATATGACCCAGCGGCCATAAGGCCAGTGCGTTGAAGCCAGCCCCACACCTCCGCTAGCTCGGCCCGGGCCCTGCCCTCGGGCTCGCGCTCCTGCGGCGTCAGGGCCTCGGCGTAGGAATAGGGATAGCTGATGGACGCGGAGATCGCCGTGGGGCAGACGTTCGCTCCCATAGCCTCAAGGGCTTCCCGCGCCAGAGCGACGGCCTTCACCCTCTTGTCCGGTGGCGCCTGCCACAGGATTACGCCGGTCCGACGCTTCTGGGCGCTGGCGACGCGAAGGCTCTCCTGGACGCTCTCCAAATCCTCGGGGTTCGGTCGCGTCACGACCAAGGCTCCGGTGGACTGATCCAGGGCAGCGTTCACCGCAGGCGTCGCCGTAGGCGGCGTGTCCAACAGGACCAGGTCGACGCCCTGGGCCCGGTAGCCCTCGATCTGGGCGGTGAGCCCGCCCGGGGCCGGGACCACGACGAGCGGCACGGGAATTCCGGCCGCCGCCCGTCGCTGCCCCCAGCGGAAGCAGGTCGGCTGAGGGTCCGTGTCGATGATGACCACCCGGCGCCCCGCCTTCAGGGCTTCGACGGCCAGGCAACGGACACAGCTGCTCTTTCCGACTCCTCCCTTGCGGGCCAGCACGCTGATGACAAGCACGGCGGCCTCCGGACGAAGTGACCAGCAGGCCGTAATGCACCGTGGCCATCCGGTCAACATGCGGTGCGGCCATGCGGTCATATGACGCGATGGCAGTAGCCTGCTGTCCCGTCATATGGCACAGCGACGTCAGGACTTTGGGAAGCCTGCCAGGACGGGCTTGGGACGCTGGCCTATTTCAGGCGGCGCGGAGACCAGCCTGGCCAGCCACTTGGCCCAGGCCCTCTCGCAGGCCCGGCGCGCCGCCGCGGAGGTAGCGACCTCGCCCCGGGAGGCGCAGATCCACTTCCAGTGGACACCGTCCAACATCCACTGCCAACGACCCGCCACGTCGCCCTCGTTCCTCCAGATGTAGGCTATCTGGACGTCGCCACTGTAGGCCGCGAGGGCGCCTTTCCTTTGGGGGTGCCAGCGGAGAGGAGTCCGCAGGAAGGAACCCTTCTTCTGATGTGACTTGGCCGCATGGTCGTATGGCACAGTGGCCGCGGGGTCTTCGTGGCGTTCGTCGCCGTCCTCCTCGGCTTCGACGACCCCGATCACCGTGAGGGAACCTCCGCAGCCCAAGGGCAGGATCCGCCTGGTCGGGGCGGAGTTCAGGGGGCGGATGCAGATTTCCTCGACCTGGGGCGCCCAGGTGAGGTCGGTGACCCGGAAGAGGCCGATGCGTCCGAAAGGACCGATGAGGTAAGCCTGTCCGGGCTTGCCGACCTCGATGGAGCAGGTGCGGTCAGGCTGGGTAGGAACGACAGCTTCTTCGGGCATGGGGTTCTCCTTCGAAGCGGCGCGCGCTGTCACTGTGTCATATGACCGCAGGGTCACGAGGCCAGCTTACCACGAGGCCCGAACACAATCCGGTCTTCAACCAGGAGGCGGAGGCAGTCGGGCCAGGCGCAGGCTGCGGCGCCTTGTGAGAAGCTTGTCGAGTTTCTCAGCTATGGCCCAGGGCAGATCGTCCTCCGTAGCGGCAATGGCGCATTCGTCAGGGGAGAAGTTGGCGAAGAATCCTTCACGATCCCGATCAATGCTGAACTTGAACCTCTCCACCCGGAGGTTGGCCGCCGTGGCCCAGGCCGTGCCGGGTGTGTGGTGAGCGTCCCGGCCGGACGCGCAGAGATCTGCGGTGCAGGCGGCAGCTACGCGGCTGCACTCCTGGCCGTAGGCGCGCCAACGCTCATCATTTGCCTCCACGGGAGAGGGCAGATCCTCTTCGACCCGATGCCTGCGGGTGACGGGTGCCAGTAAGTCTTTGGCTTCGACAGGGACGTGGTGCTTCTTCATGAGGGCCTCCTTTTCAGAAAAGCCTATGGCCCACCGGGTCATATGACATGAAGGTCAGACGGCCACCAAAGCGCAGCCGGTGGAGTCCTTGCACGGGGACGCCCCGAGTGTCTGGGACACTTCCCCCATCGCCCCGTTGTAAGTATCGACCGCCACCGCCTCGAAGCGCGCCACGTGCAAAAGCCACGCCTCGACCGCAGCTCGAGACGGCAGGGCCGACCGCTCAAGGCCGTCCGTCGTTACGGCGGTCCACCCATCCTCCAGGAGCACGGCAGACCCGAGGGCCTCGCCGGTTCCTGTGTGGTGGACGAGGTACCTGTCGCCCCGTGCAGGGCGGGCTCCTTCAGCAGGGTCTGCTGTCGCGGGAAGGGCGGGATCCACCAGGCCAAGCAGTGCCCCGACGACCCAGACAGCGTCGGCGAGCGGCATCTCGTCCGGGCCCTCGTAGTCCGGTAGCTGAAACCCGTCCTCGGCCGCGACTGAGAACAGCCCTGCATGGCGCCCGGTGACCGGGTGGAAGAGGGCAACGACGCCGAGCACACGGTCCTCGCTCCGGACCAGGCCCCGAGCGTGCGGTCATCGCCCCAGGCATCACCGAGCCCGAGGCCTTCCAGGGCGCCCATCATCCTGGCGAAGATCTCCGCGTCAGTGTCCGGGACCGGCGACCGGGTAGCCAGGACGGTGCTGAAGTCCGTAACCCTGTCGTTGCTCTCCGCGAGGAGGGCAGGGGCCGTGGTGCCGTCCCCGCTCCCGCGACCGTCCCAGCCGCCCGCCAGTTCTGCCTCTACGCGAGCGATGTCGGCCGCTCTCCGGCGGTCCGCCCGCTCGGCCACGGCGTGCCGCGTCGCCTGTTCGAACTCCGGGCTCGCCCACGACTTCATGGGTTCGACGTGCGAGAGCGGGGCATCCCTCATCATCTCGAGCAGGGTACGGTGGAACATCCGCTTGTCGTGGGCCGCCATCGCCCGCGCGGTCCTCAGGGCGTCCTCAAGGTCAGAGCCGAAGTAGGCCTCCGCGTCCGCCTCTTCGGAACCGGCGGGCAGGTGCAACGGCGTCAGCACGGACTCCCTGGCCGGGTTGAAGTGGATCCTGAAGCCCAGGCGCTCGCACTCTCTGCGGACCTCGTAGACGGACGGGCCTTCGGGCACCGGCAGTACAGGAGGAGGGGCTTCCTCCGCCGGGCCGCCATCCTCCTCCGGCCACTCCAGGTCGAGCAGCCCCCGGGCGCGCTCCGACTTCGACAGCCCGACAGGAACCCAGTCGAGGACGTCCCAGTCCCAAAGCGACGGCCTGCCGTCGTTTGTGGTCCAGTTCGCCCATTCCACTGCGTCCGGCGGCACGGATGCGCGCACCAGGTCCAGGGCGGCCCGGACCGCGTCCTCGGCAGGCAGGCCGGTCATCCCCTCCACGGGGGTGCCGTCGTCTTCGACCACATCAGCCAGCCCGCTGCCGATGCCGACCACAGCGACTGTGCGCGTGGACAGGTGCCCGCCCAGGCCGATGCGGACGCGGTCCACGCGGTCCTCCGACATACTGAACGGGACCCGGACCGTGCCGCAGGCGGACTGGACCGGCATGAGCGCCATGAGGAGCGCGATTTGGCGCCGCCGTTCCGTGACCTTCGAACCCCGGGGCGCGGCAGCGGGAACGGGCGAGGTAACCGCAGCCAGCTCCGACACCGCGACCGGCGCGGGGGCCGCCAGGGCGCCCAAACGCACCGCGAGGTCGCGGAGGATGCCGACCTGTTCGGCGGCTGCGGCGCCCTGGTCGACGGGGAGGATGGCGGCGAGCCAGGTAGCAATCTCGGCACCCTGGCCGAGGAACTCCTGGGAATGGCTTGGTTCCCCTTCGGGCTTCTCGAGCCATCCTCGGGCGAGTTCGGCGTCATACCGAACCTCGGGCGCCAGAAGCTCGGCCGCGACAATCTGCTCGACGTGGGGCCGGAGGAGTTCCACGAGGTCCGCGCCCTCGTCACGACCCAGGGCCTCGAGGCGGGCGACAGCGGCATCCACGGCCGCGTGCTGCTCCGGCGTCATCTCGGTGCTGACCGGCTCCAGCGCGCGGCGCGCCGCCATGTCGGCTTCGTAGAGGGCCTGGACGAAGGGACAGGGTGCCACCGGCTTCCGCGGCTGGCCGTCCTTGCCGGACGCAATCAGACCAACCCGGTAGGACACGTAGGGCCAGTCGGCGCCGTCCCGGTCCGGGTGCAGCGAGCGGCCGTCTTCCTCCAGGGTCCAAGTGCCCTGGCACGCGCCTGGGCGAGCTTCGAGCTGGCGGCCCGCGACGGTCACCACCAGCGTGCCATCGGCGCGGACCTCCACACGCCGGTGCCCGCGCACGGCGAGATCGGCGGCGGCCTCCGCTGCGGTTACCTGCTCCCAGTTCGGCAGGTGCTCGTCGACCACGTGCCCGAGGAGCTTTTTGAACACGAAGGAAGCCCGGACGCCCTTGCCGATGGGGTCGCAGTTGCAGTCGCTCGCGACGTACTTCCCGTCGGCATCCAGAGAGATGCTGCAGAGCTCCTCGTCGTCGCCGCGGCCCAGGATGAGGCACGTGCCCTTGGCGCGCACGACTGGCAACAGGGCGTTGGGCAGCAGGCCTCGCTGGCCCAGTTCGGCCAGCAGTTCCTGCGCCGGGGATGCCGGTACCGAAGTGATGACAGGCGGGCTGACCAACATGGGCACAGGCAGGAAGTCCGGGAGGCGTGCCGGAGCTGCGGAGCCGACATCTGGGACGACTTCGGTAGCGGACGCGTCCTGGTCGCGGGCGGCCAGCAGGTCGGCCAAGGCCTTCTCGGCGGCCCGGAGCGCGGCCTCGGTCTCGGCCAGCCAGCCCTCGGCCTTCGCCAGCCGACGGGTCGCGGCGGACATGTGCTGCTGGGCGGCCTTCATGCCGCCATGACCCGCACCACCGTCCCGTTCCGCATCGCGGACAGCGTCCAATGCGAAGGCCGCGGCCTGGACGCCCTCGCGAGCCCGGTCCCGAGCTTCAGCTGCGTCCGCATCCCGCTGCTTGAGCTCGTCCACGCGCTCCTGGGCGGCTTCGACGGGGCAGCGGCCGATCGGCTCGAGGTCGCCGCAGACTTCGCCGTACTCGCACCACAGCCGCCACCCGGTCGCCAGGAACACGGCGGTCGCGTCACGGAGAGCGCCATCGTGGAGAATGGCGGTGACGATGATGCCGAAGTTCGAGCCCTCGGCGACGTCGCCGTAGCTGTAGGCATCCCTGACCGCCCGAAGCGCCAAGGACACGAAGGTGGTCTTCTTGGCGGTGAGCTTCACCGGGGTCGGCACGTACTCGTCGTCGCCGGTGTACTCGCGGTCGTCGATGGTGACGTGGGTGACCTGCGGGATGAGGTCTGCGGTCAGCAGGTGGTTGTCCGTCTCCATGGTGCGCGTCCTCCGGGTCGGGGGTGACCTTCGAGAACATTATGCGCACTCGGTAGAATTACACCGCAAGGATGTTGAGGGGGCCGTGTAGAAGAAATCTTCGAGCCGCAAGTCTTGTCAACATAGTTTGGCACCTGCAGGCGTTAGGGTCGGCCACCTCTTGTCAGCAATGACAACATTGGGACTTACGCAGACCATATCCACCTGCCAGCAACGCGGCCAAGGACTTCGAGGTCGCCGAACTCCACCACCTCATCGGTCCCGTCGCCGGTAAAGCGGACCCGCAGGCCTTCGGAAGAACTCGGCGCCACGCGGAGGCGGGCCAGGGAAGGGCCTATTCCGTCCCATGTGACGAAAACCCCGGGCGGGGAGGGCAGGCGCTGCCCCAGGTCCAGCAGCAGCCGGTCACCGCGCCGGATATCCTCAAGGTCGTGGGGCGCCTGCATGAGTACGAGTTGGCCGTCACCGCCGCGACCAGCGAGGACGTCAGCGGGAATCCGCCAGGCCGACCCGGTAGGCTGCGGGGAAGGAGCAGCGGACGGCGCCGTCGCGGCCGCCGCGAACGCGACCTCGCGAATCTCGATGTCGCCGCTTGCGGGAACCGAGCCCGAGGGACGCGCGTCGTCGGGGGAGGGCAGGGGCTCCGCGCCGGTGAGGACGCCGAGCGACACGCCTAGCACCCGGGCTAGGCCTTCCAGGGTGTCCGAACGCGGGTGTTGGCTGCGGCCGCGCAAAATGTTCCTGACCGTATCAGGCGGGCCGCCTGCCGCTTCGGACAGCGCCCTGGCCGACAGGCCGCGAGCAGCCATGAGTTCCTCGAGGATGGCGGCGACGGGGCCGGGGACGCGGTCCTTGTCCTTGGTCGCAGGCATGGCAGAGATCCTGGGCAATGTAGATTTCCACTGATCATGCCGCATGATCCATTACAATGAGGGATGTCGAAACGGAGGCACCCCATGAACGCGGCACTGGATCCCCGAGCGATTATCCTCGCGCGCATCGAGCGGTACACGGCAGCGACTGGCGTGTCGGAGTGGCGCCTGGGGCTCGAAGCCGTTCACAACGCGAACTACGCGCGCCGCCTCCGAGCGGGTAAAGGTGCCAGCCTGACCGTGGTGGAACGCGCAGAGGCCTACATGCAGGCCGACCTCGCGCGGCGCGGCCTGCCGAACCTCGAGATTCTGTCCCGGGGCTGAGCGCGGCACGTCCGGCGACCCCGGGTTGAAGAATGTTGATTTCCGGAACGAAGGGGTCCCCAGACCGAGGGCCTCCTTCTATATGGTATGGAACCCCATTTTCGAGGTATCCATGCCGCGCTCCTGCTCCCCGCTGGCCATCCTCGCGTTGACCGCCGCCGACTTGTGGGGCGACGCGTGGCATGAGCCCGCCGCCCGGGCGCTGGCACCCCATGCTCCCCAGGGTGGCCTGACGCCCGAGGCCGTCCGCCGGTGGGCTGACGGTGCCCGGCCGGTCCCCGCCTGGGTCGCTGACGTCCTTCCCATCCTGGTCGCTGATGCCGCTGCGGAACGCCGCGCCGACCTGGCGCGCCTTGATGCTGCCGGTGTCCGGCTCACCGCGACGGCATCCGCAGGAGCGGAGGGCCCGCCCACACATCCGGCATGGAGCTGAAGCGGATCGGGCGATGACCGGAAGCCAGGGGAACGACCTAGAACGATTGGCGGCGGGGCTAGTCGGCATCCAGCGGGCCTGGGCCGCGTTCGTGGTCAATCCACCGCCGTGGGTGCATGAGACTGCAGCGGTGATCCGCGGCCTTTCGCAGGCAGCGGAACGAGCCGCTCCGAAGATATCCGCGGCGCTCGAGGCGCTCCGCCCATTCGCCGAGGCGGTGCAGACCCTGGAGCGCGAGACCGCCAAGGCGGACCTGCTAGACGCGGCGGGATGGCTGCCACACGCGACTTCCCCCTTCCACTTGGTCGACAGGACGATGGAGGTGGCGGAGGTCGGCGCCGTAGCGGAGGCGCATTACAGGGACCACTGGAACGTGGTGCAGGAAGCCCTCCTTGCACGTGTTGCCGCACACGGGGTGGACGAGGAGGCGCAGGTGACCTTCCGCGAAGCGGTTCAGGCGCACGGCCACGGGCTCTACCGGGTCGCGCCGCGGCTCCTCTTCCCGGAACTGGAGCGTGTCGTGCGGCGAGAACTGCTCCGGCGGGAGTTCGGAGGTGGCGCATCGCTCAAGGAGCTATTCCGCCAGATGAGCGGCCTGTCTCTGTCGGAAGTGCTGCCGGACGGGTGGGTGTACCACGCGCTCTTCGGGCGCCTCGCGGAACACCTCTACGAGGACGTCAAGTCGCTCGAGCAGCTGGAGAAGGTGCGTTCGGATCCTGTCCCGAACCGCCACGCGGCGGTGCATGGACTCGTCACCTACGCCACGGCGCAGACCAGCCTCAACGCGCTCATCATGGCCGAGTACGTGCTCGGGCTGGTGGCCGTCCTAAAAACGCTGCCGCCCGAGAACACCTGAACGCCGGTCGGAGGGGCGTTTCCAAGTACTGGAGCGCAGCTTCAGAACTCCTGGAACGGCACGTTGCGATTCCCGCCGTCCTTCTGGTTCAACCCGTCCATTATCGCCTGCGCCTTCGGGCCGAGGCGCGCCCAGCTGACGCCGACACCCATAATGAGTTCCGGCGGGATCCTCCCGCGCACCTGCACCTCAGCGTCCACGCGGGTCGGCTGGTTGGGGCCGAGGCCAACCGCTGCCCGGTAGGAGGCTCCATTGAAGGTCGCAGTCGGCGCCACGTCCTCGAACATGGTCCAGAAGCCCCAGGGGCCACCCCTGAACTTCCTGCACTTGCTCAGGTCGGCATGGGACGCATTGCGGTAACAGAAGCGGCAATCATGCGTCCACAGGACGCTGGGCTCGAAGAAGAGGATTGCCCAAGTGGAACGCGGGGACAGCTCCCGCTTGCGCTCAAGCATGACCCGGGCGGGGTCGGAAATGGAAAGCGAGGAGGCGCCGAGTTCAGCGTCCAGCCGCCAGGAGTCGGTGTAGGTGTACTCCGGGCCGTTGGCGTCTAATTCCGATCGCGGGATAAGGCCGTGCTCGACAATACTCGCCAAGTTCACGAACGGCGTGAAATGAACGAGCCACTGGATGCCTCGTGCCTGCGCGTCGCGCCTTATGTCGTCCCGGTAACTCATGCCCGAACGTTGTAGGTTCCGTGATGTGTGTGAGCTAGGGATATACGGCGTGCGGCTGGGTGGCCTTGTGTGCCGCGACCATGCGCGACCACCCGTTCAAGCCATAGATTTCCAGATCAGGACTAGCAGGCCGCCGCCGCGGAACGGCTGCATCCTGCCCATGACCGGCGTCTCGGCCGTGCTGGAGCCGTGCCCGCGCGGTGAGCGCACGGTGCAGATACCGTAAAACCACGGTGCGTTCAGGGTGGATCACCGGTGCTGGACCGGGGCGCAGACACCCTTCTTCGTGCCTGCCGCCAGCCCGGAAGATGTGTTGCGCGTCGCAACGACGGCCCAGGTTTATCAGGGCTCGCGTGCCAAATAAGTCCTCAATCTGGAGTTATGAGCCAGCCCCTCGAACCCTCCCAGGAAGCCCTTCTCGAACGCGCCGTGCGCGTCATCAGAACGGCCGACTTCGGCCCCATCGCCGCGAACACGGACAAGGAATACAGGCGCGTCGGGCGGCGCATCCTCGTGGCCGCCTACGCTGCCGGTCCGGGCTGGGGCGGGCTGGAAAGCATGACCTCCTCGCCGGGTTACCTGCACGCTTTGCGGAGCGCATGGGCGCGCTGGTCGCATCAGCGGGTCGCGGAGGCAGTACGCGACCTGCGCGAGCGCCGCGTGCCCGTCGATGTCGGGCTCCGGCGGCTGGCCTTCTGGGTGCCGCAGGCCGAGGCGCACCCTCCGCGTCCCGGGCGCGCCATGGCCGGGACGGGCGCGCCGCCGACAGCCAGGATCCGGCCGCCGAGCCGCTCGAAGCGCGGTGGCATCCGCATGCTGCCCAGCACCTGGATGGAAGACGTCTGGGTGGCGGCTGCGGAGCGCGGGTGCCGTCACCTCGATGCGGTGGCGGTTCTGCTGGTCACCGGATGCCGCCCCGCCGAGGTCAGCGCGGACCGCGGCGTGATCGTCCGCCTGGTTCTCGGGGGACTGGAACTGAAGGTGACCGGCGCGAAAGTCGGCGAGATGAACGGCCAGCCCTGGCGCCGTCTGACGGTCGCCGTCGAGGGCGGTGCGGCCGAGCACCTGGCGCGCCTGGCGGGGCAGGGGAGGGGCGAAGCCGTTGTCACCGCGTCCTGCACCTCGAACGCCCTCTCCATGGCCGTGACGGACCTGGGGGAGGCGGCGGGGCTGCCGCAGCGCCTGTCCGCATACGACGCCCGCCACCAGCGTGCCGCCGATGTCCGGATCGCCTTCGGCGGCGACATGGAAAGGTGCGCCGCGTGGATGGGGCACTCCAGCGACAGCAGCCTGCGGTGGTACGGCCGCATGCCGAAGTCGGGGGGCATCCGTGGCGCGCGGCCCCTGGACGTCGAAGTGCCCCGGCCGGTGCGGCGGCACGTCGCGGTGCGCGAGCCAAGCCCGGAACCTGCCGCGTAAGACCTTCCAGCCCCACCACCGACAGCGAGAACCTCGAAGCCCAGGAACGGCTTCGGGAAGGCGCTCTCAGCAGCACCCGCTCGACGGCTTGCAGATGGCGGCCGCCTGGGTCGCCTCCTGTTCCGCCCGGTGCCGCGGCTTGCAGATGGCAGGCCGGGGACCGAGCTCGATCACGGCGCTGGAGGCCTCGATCCGGATGGCCTCGACATCGAAGACCTGCATGGGGCGGCCGGGCGGCCCGACCTCGAAGGTCAACCGGCTTTCCCGCTGGAGGCTGACCCGGGCGGCCACCTTCTCCAGGATCGCGAGGAACCTGCCGACCTCCATGTGGTCCGGCTTCTCGGCCGAGGCAGGCAGGTCCTCCACCTGCAGGATCGTCTCCTGCCAAGCGTCCGGGTTGCCGCCGCAGTCCAGGGTCACGAAGGAACCGGCCTTCACCTCGGTGACGTGGTAGCCGGGCTGCACCAGCCGCCCGTCGTAGTTGATGACCAGGCGGCGCGAGCGGTGGGGCGCGAGGGCGTCCAGCACCGCCCCGAACGAGGCCTCTCCCTGGAAGCCGATGGTCAGGTGCAGAACAGGTGCGTTCATCTTTTCATCTTTCATCTCAACATATCTTGAGACATTAAGAGGAGATGGAAGAAACGCAAGCACTCGATGCCCTCGGCGCCCTGTCGCAGGAGACCCGCCTGCGGATCGTGCGTCTGCTGGTGACGGCGGGCCCGGACGGCATGGCGGCCGGTGCCATCGGCGAGGCCATGGACGCCACCTCCTCGCGCCTGTCCTTCCACCTCACGCACCTCGAGCACGCTGGCCTGGTCCAATCGCGGCGGGACGGTCGCTCGATCCGGTACTCGGCCGTCTACGACGCCCTGTCCGGCCTCATCGCCTTCCTGATGCGCGACTGCTGCCAGGGCCACCCCGACGTCTGCGCACCAGCGGTCGCCGCGCTCTCGGCCTGTGCCTGCCCCCCTTCTGTGGAGCCTGCGGAATGACGGTCACGATCTACCACAACCCGGATTGCGGGACGTCCCGCAACGTCCTGGCCCTCATCCGCAACAGCGGCGAGGAGCCGGAGATCATCGAGTACCTGAAGACCCCGCCAACCCGGGAGGAGCTGGCAGACCTCATCCAGCGCATGGGCATCCCGGTCCGCGACGTCCTGCGCGAGAAGGGCACGCCGTTCGCGGAGCTGGGCCTCCGCGACCTGTCCTTGACCGACGACCAGCTGCTCGACGCGATGATGGCGCACCCCATCCTGATCAACCGGCCTATCGTGGTGACGTCGCTCGGCGTGCGCCTGTGCAGGCCGTCCGAGGCCGTCCTCGACCTCCTGCCGAACCCGCAGCGGGGCGCCTTCGCCAAGGAGAACGGCGAGGCCGTGGTCAGCGCGGACGGGCAGCGCGTCGCCAAGGATTCGGCGGCATGAGCGCGGCCACCGAGGGCGAGGCCGCCATCGGGCGCCGCCGCGCGTCGATGGGCACCTTCGAGCGCTACCTGACCCTCTGGGTCGCCCTCTGCATCGCGGCGGGCATCGCGCTCGGCGCCCTGCTGCCGGGCCCGTTCCGGGCGCTCGGCCGCATGGAAGTGGCCCAGGTCAACATCCCCGTCGCCCTGCTCATCTGGGCGATGATCGTGCCGATGCTGCTCCGCGTGGACTTCGCCGCCATGGGGCAGGTCACCCAGCACTGGCGGGGCATCGCCATCACGGTCGGCATCAACTGGCTGGTGAAGCCCTTCTCCATGGCGCTGCTGGGCTGGCTGTTCATCGGCTGGCTGTTCCGGCCGTGGCTGCCCGCGGGGCAGGTGGACAGCTACATCGCCGGGCTGATCCTGCTCGCCGCGGCGCCCTGCACCGCCATGGTCTTCGTGTGGTCCCGCCTGACGGACGGCGACGCCAACTTCACCCTGAGCCAGGTCGCGCTGAACGACGCGATCATGCTGGTGGCCTTCGCGCCAGTGGTCGGGCTGCTGCTCGGCCTGTCCGCCATCACGGTGCCCTGGGACACCCTGTTCCTCTCGGTCCTGCTCTACATCGTCCTGCCCCTGGTCGCGGCGCAGCTCTGGCGCCGGTCGCTGCTGGCCTCCGGCGGCGAGGCGGCCCTCCAGCGCACGTTGAAGGCGATCAACCCGGTGTCGCTGGTGGCCCTGCTGACCACGCTGGTGCTGCTGTTCGGGTTCCAGGGCGAGCAGATCCTGGCGCAGCCGCTGGTGATCCTGCTGCTCGCAGTGCCCATCCTCATCCAGGTCTACTTCAACGCCGGGCTGGCCTACCTGCTGAACCGGCAGTGCGGCTCGGCGCATAGCGTCGCCGGGCCTTCCGCCCTGATCGGCGCCTCCAACTTCTTCGAGCTGGCCGTGGCAGCCGCCATCGCCCTCTTCGGATTCGAGAGCGGAGCCGCGCTGGCCACGGTGGTCGGCGTGCTGGTGGAGGTGCCCGTCATGCTCTCGGTGGTCCACATCGTGATCCGGACGAAGGGCTGGTACGAGCGCGCATGATGGCCGCGGATCTGACGCGGCGCCGGGGGGTGGTCACCACCACCCTCGGCATCACGCAGACCCTCGCCTGGGGGTCCACCTACTACCTCCCGGCCGTCTTCGCCGACCCGGTCTGCGAGGCCCTGGGCCTGTCCCGGGGGTGGTTCTTCGGGATCTTCTCCGGGGCGCTGCTGCTCTCCGGGCTGGTTGGCCCGACCGCCGGACGGCTGATCGACACCTACGGCGGCCGCGACGTCCTCGCCGCCTCCAACCTCGTCTTCGCAGCCGGGCTGGGAATGCTGGCCTGGGCGTCCGGCCCTGTGACGCTGGCCCTGGCCTGGGCGGTGATCGGGATCGGCATGGGCTTCGGCCTGTACGAGGCCGCCTTCGCCACGGTCACCGGCCTCTACGGGCGCGAGGCCCGCAATGCGATCACCGGCATCACCCTCTTCGCCGGGTTCGCCTCGACGGTGGGATGGCCCGCCAGCGCCTTCATGATCGACGCCCTGGGGTGGCGGAGCGCCTGCCTCGCCTGGGCCGTCCTGCACCTGCTCGTAGCCCTGCCGCTGAACCGCTTCCTCGTGGCCAAGGCGCCCCCGCCCGAACATGCGGCGGCCCCGGCCGACGCGGCGCCCGGCGGCGTGCCCTGGACCATGGTCATCCTGGCGGCCGTTTTCGCCGCCACGACCTTCGTCTCCACCGCCATGGCCACCCACCTGCCGCGCATCATCGAGGCCCTGGGCACCACGCCCGCCGCGGCGATCTTCGCGGCGTCCCTGGTCGGCCCGGCGCAGGTCGCCGCCCGGGTGGCGGAGTTCGCCCTCCTGCGGAAGGCGTCGCCCCTCGTCACGGCCCAGCTCGCCGCGGGCCTGCATCCGGTCGGGGCGGCGCTGCTGGCCTTCCTGGGGCCGGTGGTCGCCATCCCCTTCGTGCTGCTGCACGGCGCCGGGAACGGGCTGCTGACCATCGCGCGGGGGACGCTGCCACTCCAGCTGTTCGGCCCGGCTGGCTACGGCCTGCGGACGGGGCTGCTGGCGGCACCGGCGCGCCTGCTCCAGGCCGGAGCGCCGCTTCTCTTCGCGCTGGTGCTGGACGGGAGCGGACCGCACGTCGCGCTCCTGCTGTCCGGCACCCTCACCATGCTGTCGCTGGTCGCGCTGCTCGCGCTCGCATCCTGGAATCACGAGGGCATCCACAAGGCGAGTATGTAACAACGAGATGAGTCATGCCGGTTCTCCTCGCGGAACCGCCGCAGCGAGCGGAGATGAGGTCGCCCGTGTGGCGAGGGCTGCTCGCCATCAGGAAAACATCGCGGCCGCCAGAGAAGAAGCTCGGGCGGCTAGCAGCTGCGGACTGGATAGCTCGCCCCCGGCAGCCGCATGTCGAAGGCTTCGCCGGGAGGGAGGAAGACAAGGATACGGGTGTCGTGGCCCGCTCCGAGGCCACACTCGACTTGGCAACCGGCTATGGTGCCCAGGTCCGCCGTGAGGTGCTCGTAGCCGTCGGGTGTCGCGAGGCTGCGCGTATACGCCACGAAATTAGGCATGCGGTACCGCCTTGCCGCGACATCTTGTGTTTGCGCAGGTGAGTATGGGACGATTCCGGTCTATACTGCCTGCCAACGAAATCTTGGATCACAGTTCGGCAAGGCTCCCCGAGGTTTTTGTTCAAGGTCTTCGCCATGAGTTCTCCTCCGCCCAGGCGCAAGACGATTTCAAAGGTTGCCGCCGAGGCAATCGGGGAGCGCGTCTTTGAGGCAAGGTTCAGGACCCTGGCCGACCTCAGCGCAATTGCGATCGACCGTGGTAGCCTTACCGCTACCCAACTTGGCGCTGTAGCAGCTCTTCTCGTGGCCGCCCGCGGCGAGCCAGAGCCAGACTTCGACTGGCGGCGGGAACTGGCTGAATGGCTTGCGGGAAACGAGCTTGCACCTTCGCTGGCTGCACTGGCTCCGGACGTCCTAGGCGCTTCGCTTGCTGCGGACGCGCTACGTACTCTCTTCGAGGTAGCCGACGACGATGCTGAGCGGCTTGGCCTGCGGCAACTGGTGTCCGAACGGTTGCGGAGCCGCATTCGACGCCGCGAGGAAGGCGTGCCGCCGAGGCGGGCCGAGGTGGCAGAGCCGTGGAAGGCCGCCGGTGTGGGCAGGGCGACATGGTTCCGCCGCCTTGCAGCCGCCAAGGAGGCAGCGAAGCCGGATGAGACTCCAACGACCCTATTTAAAGAAGAGAATGCGCGCGCGCACGCGATAGGGTCGTTCGAGTCTCACGCCCGCTCGGCTCCTGATGTCAGCAGCCTTTCGGCTGAGGAGAGACGCTATGCGCGGCGTGCGGCCGCATTGGGAGCTTTGTGGAGTGACAATGCCGACGTGACCGACCCCTGGACGTGGTTCGACATTCCGCCCGGCCTCCCGGATATGGAACAAGCGGTGCTGGCGGTGGCATGCGAGGCGGCCGAAAATGCACGGCGGCGACGGGAAGCGGTGGCAAGGGCCCGGGCACGCCGGGCGCCTCCACGGCCGCCGCGCGACCCGCAAGCCTGCCCGGCTCGCGTCAGTCAGGCTGTCTGGGATGAAGTTCCTCCGGAGCGTCGAGAGGACACGGCTTTGCGCGCCGGACGTTTTTTCCTGGCCGGGATGGCTCCGGACGACGCGATCCGCGCGGGTCTCGCGGCGGTTCTGACGGAGCAGGCGCGGCCTGTACCGGGCGGCGAAGCATCGCAGCTCACGGGACCTTCGCCCGAGGTGGTCGAGCGGGCGCGTATGATGGCTGCACAGATCGCAGTGCCACCTTATCCGGAGAGCTATGCCGACCACGCTCTCGCGGCACTCGCGGAGGCTCTCGCGCGCCCAGAGAACCGTCGTGTGGCGCCGCTCCTATTGGTCGAGGGTGCGCGGAACGTCGGGTACGACCGCAGTCGTTTGAAGCATAGGACGGGCGTACAGGTTAGGCTTGAACTGCGGCAGCCCAACCTCGGCGACACCGTCGAATCCTTGCACCATGCCAAGCTCCTAGAAGACGACCAGCCAGAGGCTGGAGGCACAGAGAAGGATGCAGTCACCATCGGCGGGCCGCAGGAAAGGGCAAAGGACCCGTGATCACGGCCTTCACCACCCGCTTCGAGTAGTTCCGCGCATCCCGTGCCTGGTCTGTTTTATCGACCCATGGCTAGTTGCATAAACCAGGCTAGATACCTCATGTGCCAATGAGGTGCGATTTTTTACCACAAACTGCCTCGACGCCCTGGGCGAGTCGTGGTATGCGCCACGGCGTGACTACTCTCCGGACCCTGTCGAGCAAGCGGATATAGCGGCCTACCCCGGCCGCCACCCTCTCCGTACGCCTGCTGCTCCGAGGTCTCGCCATGTCCGCTGACACCGAATTCGATGATGCCGAAGGCTTGCCGTTCGAAGACGCCGAGCCCATGCCGCCGCCTGCTCCCGGCATGAGTGACCCCGCATTGGTCGCGGCTGAGGTGATGATCAGCGCGGCGACGGCAAATCCCGTCGTCCGTGCCGCCGTCACCGCGCCGGGCGGGTGCGTGGTCGTCACCACATCCGGGGACTGGGCTAAGCCGGTCGCGAGCGTGTGGAAGCTGAACCTCCTTGGCCTGCAGTCGGGGCTCCGGAATGCCCGTGGCGGCCCGCACTTGGAAGTCAGGAGCGGCCCGAATGAACGCCCTGCATCTTCGGACGATCACGAGGCCCAGGTCGCCGCGTGGGCAGGGAAGGGGGCTCTCGGGGTAACACCCGCGCTCGAGAACCTGTCGCCGTCCTTGGTGCGGTCCGCCGACATTACCATCGCGATCCCGCCCATGGACGCCGGGATCCTGCGCAATGTGGTCCACCGCATGACCGGCACGCGGCCGGGGGTCCTGCCCCGGGGACTTTCCGAGGCGGTCCAGGCACGTCACCTCCGGCTCGCCCGGCGACCCGGGCAGTCGGCCGAGGACTACGTCCGGCGGCTCGCCGGGCTCGTGGCGGCGGACCGTGCGGCCGAGACGCGTGCCGCCCCGCCCGCGACGACCTGGACGCTCGACCGGCTGCATGGTCAGCCCGAACTGGCGGCGTTCGGCCGCGGGCTGGCGGCGGATGTCGCGGCCTACAGACGCGGAGAGCTGCCTTGGAGCGACGTGCCGCCCGGCGTGCTGCTCAGCGGACCGCCCGGAACCGGGAAGACCCTGTCCGCCCAGGCCCTGGGGCACGCTTGCGGCGCGTCGTTCTTCAGCGGGAGTTTCGCCGCATGGGAATCTGGCCCGGACGGGAGGGGGAGGTACACCGAGCTCATCGCTCGCATGCGGGCGATGTTCGCCGAGGCAGCCCGGCAGGCACCGGCCATCGTCTTCATTGACGAACTGGACTCCTTTCCGACACGGGGCCAAGCGGGTCACAACGACTCGTACTTCACGCCAATCACCAACGCCCTGCTGGAATGCCTGGATGGCGTTGCGGCGCGAGAGGGGGTCATCGTGGTGGCTGCGACCAACCATGGTGACCGGATCGACCCCGCTCTCCGCCGTGCCGGACGCCTGGACCGGGAGATCCGCCTCCACCTGCCGGACGCCGAAGGCCTCGCGGCAATCATCCGAGAGCACTTGGGTGCAGACCTCGCCGGTGTTGACCTTGTCCTGGCCGCCCGAGCTGGTCGTGGAGGCACCGGTGCAGATGCGGCCAGTTGGGTTCGGCAGGCCCGGGCGGTCGCCAGGCACGCCCGGCGTTCCGTCACGGAGGCGGACCTGCTCGGGGCCATCCGGGGCGGCGAGGATCGGCCGCAGTCCGCGGCGACGCTGCGGCGGCTCGTCTACCACGAGGCGGGGCACGCGCTGGCAGCGGTGCTGTCCCGGTCGGGCATGTTGGAAGCTGTGACCATCCGCGGCCGCGGCAGCGTCGCCGGTCAGGCCGACTTCGGAACCGCAGACGGCGACGCTCCCGAGGACGTCGACGCGCTGTTGGTGGCCCTCCTTGCCGGGCGAGCGGCGGAAGAGGTCGTCCTGGGCGGAGCGGGCGCCGGATGCGGTGGACCGGCGGGAAGCGACCTTGCCAGGGCGACCCTAGTGGCCACGAGCGCCGAGCTGGCCTGGGGCCTGGGCGAGCGGTTGACTTGGCGAGGCGACCCGCAGCCGGACAGCCTGCCGATGCTTCTCGCGGCCAACCCGGCTGCGGGCGCACGCGTGGAGGCTCGCCTCCAGGGCGCCTTGGCGGCCGCCCGGGACATGTTGCGGCAACACCAGCCGGAACTGGACGCGGTCGCGGACGCTCTTCTTCAGCGGGAAACGCTGACGGGTGCGGAGGTCAAGGAACTGGTCGCAGCCGCCCGGCAGGCGGTGCGGACGTTGCCCGCGGTCGAGGCGGCCGTCATGGCTGGAGGCGTGCGGTGAGCAAGACCTGGTTCACCAGCGATACCCATTTCGGGCACCACAATATCATCCGCTACTGCTCCCGCCCCTTCGGTTCCACCGAGGAGATGGACGGCGAACTCGTGGCCCGGTGGAACTCGGTCGTCTCGCCCCACGACGAAATCTGGCATCTCGGGGATTTCGTCCACCGTGGACAAAAATCCCCTGGCGACTATCTCCGGCTCCTAAATGGTCGGAAGAACTTGGTCTGGGGCAACCACGACAATTCAGAAGCCCGCACAGACCCGGGATGGGCGTCGAGTCAGGCGATGGCCGAAATCAAGGTCGACGGGCAGCGTATCGTTCTGCTGCACTACGCGCTGCGGGTGTGGCCACGGTCGCATCACGGGGCCCTGCATCTGTACGGTCACAGCCACGGCAATCTCCCGGGCGACCGGCAGAGCCTCGATGTCGGCGTGGACTGTTGGGACTATCGGCCCGTGTCGCTGACCAAGATCCGCGCCAGGCTCGCGACGCTGCCAGAGCGCGTTCCGGTGGACCACCACGGCCGCAATAACGCGGGGGAGGGCTGATCCATGCTCTACTTCCTGGACCTGGAGGCATCATCCCTCCACTACGGCGGCTTCCCCATCGAAGTCGCGTGGGTCGCCGAGGACGGTGTGGGCGAAGTGCATCCCATCAGTCCGGCACCGGGATGGGGGGAGTGGTCCAATGCCTCGTAGGCCGTTCATGGCCTGTCTCGGGAGCACCTTGTTATCCATGGGCGCGAGCATCTCGAGGTGGCGCGCCGCGCAGCCGACGTGCTCGGCGACCCGCGGGCCGTAGTAGCATCCGACGCGCCGGGCTTCGATGGGCGGAGGCTAGGCATGCTGTTGGCGGCCGCAGGCCTGCCACCGGTTCGCGTGGTGGATGCGGAGCAACTGTAATACGAGGCGTGCCGCCCGCTGCTGAGCACGCTGCCGCCGGTGGGGACACGCGGCTACGGGGTTGCCAGGCAGGCGCTCCTGTCTACCGCCTGCGGCATCGTCGGCGAAGCTTACGAGGCCGAACAGGCGCGGTACCGCATCCACCACCGTGCCTTGCCGGACGCAGAAGGACTGTGGTGGATCCTGCGCGAGGTAAGGGAGCGCGTCACGCTGTGCCTGCAAGGCTGATCGTCGGCGAAAAATTAGTTGACGAAAAAGTGAGTAGTTGATATTCATTGGCTCGCATCAGCCCAGGTCGAATCCCGGGTCAATGCGCGCAGATTGGCGGAAGGCCACACCACGGCATGAGTCGTGGCTCGACCCGGGGGTTCGGCCCGGTGAAGAGGGCATTCCTGGGCGTTGCGCGCGGCGACCTATCTCTTCTTGAGAGGGATTCCCAGCCATGTGCGTTCTCCCAGACGACTCAACAGCTACTTCCTACTTCTTCTGTTACGGCCCACGTGTGTGGGGAACGGGAGAGACCGCGTCCCAAGCTCTGCATAGGGCGGCGGAAGAGCAGGTGTGGTCTGACCCGATGGGGCCTGACGGTGAACCTGCTTGGATGATTTTCGAAATCGATAGCCGCACGACATGGCGTGTCGCCATCGATTTGATTTTCAGTTGGCCTGACGGCGCTGCCAGCCCGCGTCTGGTCGAGGTCCTGGATAGCGCCAGGAAAGTACTGCCTCTTTCGGCAGCAGTTCCACTGCAGACTGTCTAACCGACCTGCGGGACGTCCTGCGGTCGACAAGCGAAAATGCCTGGTCCCCACAGGCTTGATGCCTGTGGGGACTACATTCCCGCGCTGAATTTCCTGAGTGGGTCCAACGTGCCCGGCACCGCGCGCTGTCCGATGTTGCGGGGATGCTGTGGGTCCGTCGCGAAACCGGGCGCGTCGCGTGCAGCTCTAGGCTGAGCGCCCGTGTTCCTTGCCACTGCGATCGGCATCATGGGGCTGTCTACGGGCACCTGCCCGTCGACCCCCGGAGACCCGAAAAATGCGCGCATTCTTCGCCCGAATCTTGGACGCTCTCCGCAGTGCGATGTCGAATTTCACCACTGGCTGGGACTGGCTCAGCGATCGCTGGAGCGCGGTAGCCGCAACGCGGGTCGGACGCGCGGTCGGTCAGGCATGGACCTGGGGCGTGAGGCTCCCGGCTCAGGTCGCGGTGGCCCCCATCTGGGGCGAGATCCTAAACAAGAAGGACAAGGCCCAGGCCGAGCCGATGGCGGACCGGTGCGCTGCCGCCATCCACACCGGGCATCGGACCGCGGTGGCCAAGGTCGGTCTTCCTGCCGCGAAGTGCGCTACCACCGGCGCTGCCCTCGGCGTGGCGGCTGTCAAAGGCATGGCATCCCTGCCGATCCGTATTCTACGCACTGCCCTCCAGGCCGTCATGCCGTCTGCTACGGCAACGCCCGCGAAGGCCGCCCACGCCGCCGCTACGCAGACGCGGGAGCAGGAGGAGCGCGCCGACGCCGCTGCTGAGGCCCGGAGTCTCGCCGAGGCATTCCGCCGGGTCGTGGCGGCCCGGGCGCGCGACGCTCGCCCGCCGGAGGAAGCACTCGCCATGCTTCCCCAGAAGGTTGCCGCCTACGCACTCAGTCTGTCGCGCGAGGAGTGCGCCGAACTGGCTGTTGCCCGGACCGCCGTGCTCCGGACGATCGTGGAGACCGGGGTGGCGCCTCGGGGCGTTCGCTCTCCCCAGCAGATTCAGGAAGAGCTGCTCGAGGTGGAGAGGAGCTTTGTGCCCGGCACGGACGCCGACCGTCAGGCCCGGCGCGCCGCAGTGAAGGCCGCACTTCGCTCCCGGCCGCTGAGCCGCGCCGAAGAGTTGGTGAATGCTTATCAGACCGACTAACACTGCAGACAAAAGACGAAGGGCCTACCGGAATTTCCAGTGGCCTTTCATGCAGTTCGGGATCGCTTGGTATCAGGCGGCGATGGTCAGCCGCTGAGAGCGTAGCTTGGCAGCGTAGGCCGTCACCTCCGCGAGGTCGGCACGGGTTGCCCGCAGCTGCTCGCGGAGGGCGTCGGCCTCGGCCCGGGCGTCCGCTAGGCGTTCGCGGAGTTCGGCCGCACTCTCCTGGAGCACTTCGCCTGTCGCGACGGCCGCAGCTGCTTCGCACCGCGCCTGGTTGGCGATGCGGCGCGCGGATGCTGCACGGCCATCCGCCAGTGCGGAAGAAACGCCCAGTGCGAGCAAGCCTAGGCCGGACTCGAAAGTGGAGACGTAGCTCTCAGCGGCAGCGCGGCTCACGTGTCGATCTCCTTGGCCTGTCAGAACCCATCGAAATTGGGTAAGCGTTAGTGATGGTATAAATACCTCGAAATCTAGGATGTGCAAGGGGCCATTTGCCAATCTGTACCACATTCGTGGTATTTTTTGGCAGATGCTAGAAGGCCCTCAGATTCTTCGAGACGGCCTAGCACCAAGAGCTGAGCGGGGGACCGGACTCTCGGACCAACTTCCCTTCCATTCTGGAAGGTTTGCGGCCCCTGACTGCGCCATAATCCTTTCCATTCTTTCTGCGGCGGACGTTATCGCCAACGGCTGTCCACTGGCACTGCGACTGGGTCTTCATCATCGTCGTCCCAGGCCCGCCAGCGCGGTTCCGCGTCACCGAGCAGCAGCAAGGACATGACCATGTCGTACTGCTCGGAGAAGACGGTCATCTCCTTGACCTCGTCCCGGAACCATACGCCGGGCGGGATTGCCGCGCCGCCTCGGTTGTCGAAGGTCATGTCCTGCCTCGCCGCCAGGGACTGCTCCGGTACCTCAACCACATCCTTCGCCGTCCGGAAGAACGCGCCGGTCTTCCTCGCGGCATCGCTCGAACGCGACCAGAGAAGAAAGCCGTCCCTGGACACTGCCAGGACGGCTCGCCGCTCCGTGTAGGAGATCCAGCGTAGGATGGCCGCCAGCAGCGAGACCCCGTACCTTTCCGCGCAGGCGGACAGAGCAGCGATGTCTGCCACACTTCGGGCATGGATCTGCCGCCTGAAATCGTCGAGGGGCATCAGCAGGTCTGCGGCGAACTGGTCCGCCTCGCGTTCGATGTTCCGCAGGCCTTGAACCACGTCGTTCTCGGAGCACTGGATCCCGCCCGGGTGGTCCTTCCTGTGGACGAGGTAATGCCCCAACTCGTGGGCCAGGGTGAAATTGATGCGGCCCGGGGAGGATATGTCTTCGTTGTAGGCGATGCCCCACCCGCCGCGGCTTCCGCCGATCCGCATGAGCGCTCCCTCGAAGCCTGGCAGCGAGGCGCCCTGCACCTCCCGGATCGGGTCGTCAGGGAAGACATTGGCCGAGTACTCGCGGGCGAGGTCGGC
>NZ_JBLLEB010000034.1:0-45844 GCF_047690175.1 Roseomonas sp. BN140053
TCCGACCACATCCTGTTCTCGGCGGACTGGCCCTTCGAGAACATCGACCACGCCGCGAACTGGTTCGACAGCTGCACCATCGCCGAGCTCGACCGGAAAAAGATCGGGCGCACCAATGCCTGGACGCTCTTCGGGCTGGACCGCCCGGCGGGCGCGCGGGCGGCGCGATAGACCGCTTCCGCCAGGGAACGGGCAAGTTGGGCGCCAAGCCCACGGCAAACAGGAAGGAAACGAAAACGATGCGTTCCATCACCTCCGTGACCGAGGGCGCCCTGCCCCGCCGAGCCGTGGTCGCGGCAGCGGCGGCGATCGCCGGGCTGGCGGCCCCGGCCCTGCGGGCGCAGGGCCTGGCGGGCGCGCGGCCGATCACGGTCATCGTCCCCTACACGCCCGGCGCCCCGCCCGACGTGATCGCGCGCGCGGTGGGCGAGGGCATGTCGCGCCGGCTCGGCCGGCCGGTGGTGATCGACAACCGGCCGGGCGCGTCGGGCAACATCGGCACGGAAACCGCCGCCCGCGCCGCGCCGGACGGCAACACGCTGCTGGTGCAGGCCACCACCATCGCCATGAACGTCAGCCTGTTCCGCAACATCCCCTACGATCCCGTCGCGAGCTTCGCACCCGTCGCGACGCTGATGGAAACGGAGGGCACCCTGGCGCTCAACGCCGCGGCCGGCGGCAGCAACCTGGCAGAGTTCCTGGCGCGCGCGCGGGCCCGGCCGGGGGCGCTGAACTACGCCTCGCCGGGCGTGGGCACGCCGCACCACCTGGCGATGGAGATGTTCAAGCGGCGCGCCGGGGTGGAGCTGACGCACGTGCCCTATCGCGGCCTGTCGGGCGCGGTGACGGACCTGCTGGCCGGCAACGTCGCCGCGATGTTCATCCACACGCCGCCGGCGGTGGAGCTGGGGCGCGACGAGCGCGTGCGGGTGGTGGCGGTGACCGCCGGGGCCCGCCTGCCCTACCTGCCGGATGTGCCGACCCTGGCGGAGGGCGGGGTGTCGGGCGTGATCATGCGCGACTGGTACGGGCTCTTCGCCCCCGCCGGGACGCCGCCCGAAACGGTGGCGCGGTTAAACGAGGCGGCGAACGCGGTGCTGTCGGGCCCCGATGCGTTCCGCAACCTCGTGGCCCAGGGCTACGAGCTGGTCGGGGGCACGCCCGAGGCGCTGAAGGAGCGCGTGGCGGTGGCGATCCCGCGCTGGGCGGCCGTGGTGCGCGAGGCCGGGATCACGGCGGAATAAGCGCCGGCCGGCGCCCCTGCCCCGGAGGCGGTTGCCCCCAATGCGGTTGCCGCGGGGGCCATGTCCGGCGCGGCAGGGGGCCAGGCGGCATCCAGGGCAGCAGGGGGGCCGGGGCGGGTGGCCCGCCTCAGCCCCGTTGCCGCCGCGGCGCGTCCGAGGCGGCCAGCGGCTCCGGCGCGCCGGGGCGCCTGACCATCGGCACCGCGGGCGGCTCCGGCGGCGGCGGCGCTTCCGCGTTGCGCTCGAACAGCAGGTAGCCGTCGATCTCGCCGGCCGGGTAGTAGCCGCGCCAGGTTTCGGCGAAGCGCGGGTGGCGGGAAAAGTAGGCCAGCATGTCGAAGGGCTGGTTGGCGCACCAGGGAATCCCGGCATCGCGCGACACCAGCACGGCGGCGGGCCGCGCCGCGGCGAAGTCCTGCGCCACCGCGTCGAACAGGAAGCGCTCGGCCGGCCCCATGTCGGCAGGCGCGCGGAAACGGCCGCCATCGGCGGGGCAGGTGCCGTACACGGCCTGCAGCAGCCAGGTGCTCATGAAGCGCAGCACCGGGCGGTTCTCGGCGTAGTTCAGCGCGGGATAGGCCGGGTAGATGTCGGGCGACAGCACCAGCAGCCGGCCGTCGGGGGCTTCCCGCTCCAGCCATTCCGCCAGGCGGCCGACGGGGGCGGTGCGGTAGTTGAACTCGCGCCAGGGCGCCTCGCCGCCGCGCATCACCAGCAGCGCCAGGGCGACGCAGGCGCCGGCGGCCAGCATCGGCGCCGCGCGGGCGGCGGCGCGGGCCGGCATCAGCGCGTCCGCGGCGCGCGCCAGGGCGAGGCCGCACAGCAGCCCGCCCCAGATCCACACGGGCAGCACGTGGTAGCTCCAGCCCTTGTGCTGCACCAGCGCCGCGGCGAGGCCGCCCAGCATCGCCGCCGCGGCCAGGCGCGGCAGCCAGCCGATCGCGCCGGTGCCGCCGCAGGCCGCGAAGAGCACGGCGGCAACGGTGGTCAGGGCGGCGGTGAACAGTTGCGGCGTCAGCGCCACCCGCCACCAGGACGCGCCGCCGAGGCCGACGTAGTGGTCCCAGACCAGCGGCACCACGCGCCCGAAATAGTCGGGAAAGCCGAACACGATCAGCGCCGCGTAGGCCACCCACAGCGCCAGCAGGCCCCAGGGCACCGGGTCGCGCAGGGCGGGGCCGAGGCGGCCGCGGCGCAGGGCGGCGGCCAGCACCACCGCTTCCACCAGCGCCGGCACCGCCAGGAAATGCGGCTTCAGCGCGAAGCCGACCGCCGCGAGGGTCGTGGCGGTTGCGACCAGCAGCCCGCCGGTGCGCGTGCCCTGCGCCCGCCGCTCCGCCAGGAACAGGTAGGGCAGCGCCGCGGCGGCCATGATCTGCTCGCGCTGGCCGAAGTCGAAGCCGGCCAGCACCAGCAGTAGCGGCGGCAGCGCGATCAGCATCGCCCGCTCGGCGGGGCCGCCGGGCGGGCGCAGCCGCAGGCAGAGCGCGAACACCAGCGCGCAGAAGCACAGCAGCAGCAGCAGCAGCGCCCAGACGCCGTCCAGCGGCGTGTGCGCCGCCAGCAGCGCCGCCGGCAGGTTGAGCAGGAAGATCAGCGGCGGGTTGACGTCGATCAGCTGCGAATAGAGCGGCTCCCCCGCCACCATGCGCTGCGCGAAGCTGAGCACGGCGGCGACGTCCTGGTTCAGCGGCGGCGACAGCACCAGCCCCAGGAAGAACAGCGCCGGCAGCAGGGCCGGCAGGGTGGCGAGCAGCGGCCTGAGCCGGGCCCGGGCTGGGGGAAGGGGTTCGGGGGCGGGATGGTCGGTCATCGGGGCGGCCCGACCCTGGCGCAGGGTCGTGGCAGCCTCGGGGCGACAAAGTGCCCGCACTGGACAGCGGGAGGCCACCCCGCCGGTCCGGCACCGTCAGAATGCGGCCGCGGTGTGGCGCGGCGCGGGGTGCGAAGCCCCGACCGGGGGATCGCCGGCCGGGTGGCCGGGCTAGGCCGGGTGCCGGCCCCGCGATGTCAGCGGCCGGCGGGCGCGCCCCGGCGACCTGCCCCAGGCCCGGTGGCGGTACCCCCCGGGGCGCGCCCGCGCTTCACCCGCGCAGCGTGTTCCACAGCTCCTGGTCGCGTTCGGCGGTCCAGATCGTGGGGTGCTCGGTGCCGCCGAGTTCCTCGTGCATGCGGGCCACGTCGAAGGGCAGGACGTGGCCGAAGAGGGGCCAGTCGCCGAACTCCGGGCGCATCGCCTCCTCGGCGGCCCGGAAGCAGCCGGCGAGGTCCAGCCCCTCGTCCCGCCCCGCGGCCACGGCGCGGCGCAGGGTGGACAGGAAGCCGGAGGTGCCGGCGATGGCGCCGGCGATCTCCGCACCCCGCACCACGGCGCCGCGGCCGGACACCATGGCTTCGGCGGGCAGCGGGGCGAGGCGGGTCAGGGTCTCGATCCAGTCGGTGATGTAGGCGTCGCCGGCGTAGACGCCGCAGCGGTTCTCCACGAGGTCGCCGGCGTAGAGCACGCTGCTGGACGCGACCCAGCAGGCGGCGTCGCCCTGGGTGTGGGCGCGGCCGAAGCCCATGAACTCCACCTCCAGCCCGCCGAGGTCCAGCGACAGCCGGCCCTCGAAGGCCACGTGCGGGTGGGTCAGGCCGGGGATCTCCTCGACCCCGGCGAAGAGGCGCGGGAAGCGCTCGCGCTCCGACTTGAAGTCGGCCTCGCCGCGGGTGCGGATCCAATCGCGGGTGCCGAGGGTGGAGAGCACCGTGGCACCGTCGAAGACGCTGGCGCCCAGGGCGCGCACGGCGTGGTAGTGCGTCAGGAAAACGTAGCGCACGGGCCGGTCGGTGACGGAGCGCACCGCCGTCAGCAGCTCGCGCCCCAGCTTGGGCGTGGCGCGGGTGTCCACCACCAGCACGGCGTCGCGGCCCACCACGAAGCCGCAATTCGGGTCGTGCGCGCTGATGAAGCCGTAGCAGCCGGGGCCGAGCTCCTCGACCTGCGGGATCTGCTCGCGCGTGTCGGTGGCGGAGGCGAAATGCGCGGTCACTGCGCGGCCCCCCGGCGCGGGCGGGCGGCGTGCACGGCGTCCAGCAGCACCGCCTGGTCGCCGATCTGGTTGGCCAGCAGCAGCGACAGGCGCAGCGCGAAGGCCAGGCCTTCGGCGTCCGACAGGTCCTCGCTGGCGGCCAGGATGGCGGCGTAGAAGCCGTCGGGGTCGGGGATGTTGGGGTCGGTGTTCATGCGGGGGCTCCCAGGGCGCGGCGCAGGGCGGCGGCGAGGTCTTCGGGGGTCGGCGCGCGCAGCCGCGCGGCGAGGTGTCCGTCCGGGCGGATCAGCAGGGCTTCCTCCGGCGCCAGCAGGGCGCCGAGGTCGGGGCCGAGCAGCACCGGCAGCTGGCCCGAGGCGCCGCCCGCGGCAAAGGCGGTGACGACTGGCACGGATGACGTCGCGACGACCGGCGCGGATGAAGCCGCCGCGTTTGGTACGGGTGAGGCTGCGGCGCACGATGACGGCGCCCCCACGGCGACCGATGCAGGGGCAGCCGTGACGCCGGAAGCGGCGCCGGCCAGGAGGAGGAAGCGCGCCCCTTCCCCGCGCAGCAGCGCGGCCAGGGAGGTTTCCGCGCCGTCGGCGAAGCGCAGCCGCAGGTTGGGCACCGCCTCGCCGCCATTCGTGGTCAGCGGCGAATCCGCGTAGCGGAAGGGGTCGGACATGCGGCCCATGTTCACCACGTGCCGGGCAAAGGCGTGCTCGCGCGCGAGGTCGAGCACGGCGTCGCGCAGGGCGCGCTCGAAGCGCGAGCGCGGGGCGAGGAAGCGGGCGCTGCGCTCGGTGGTGCGGATGTTGTGCTGCGCGGCGGGGCGGCGCTCGGCGCTGTAGGTGTCGAGCAGCGCCTCGCCGGCCTCGCCGCGGATCACGGCGGCCAGCTTCCAGGCGATGTTCTCGGCGTCCTGGATGCCGCTGTTGCCGCCGCGGGCGCCGAAGGGGCTGAAGACATGGGCGGCGTCGCCGGCAAAGAAGACGCGGCCGTTGCGGAAATCATCCAGCAAGTGGGTGCGGTAGCCCCAGGGGCCGACCCAGACCGTTTCGAATTCGGTGTCGGCGCCCAGATGCGCGGCCAGACGCTTCTGCACCACCTCCGGCAGGCTGGCCTCCGCCGGGTCGCTGTTGGGGTCGAGCTGGTAGTCGATGCGCCACACGCCGTCGGCCATCTGGTGCTGCCACACTGCGCGGCCCTCGTTGAAGGCGGCCTGCACCCAGGTCCAGCGTTCCGGCGGCAGCGGCTTGGAAAAACGCACGTCGGAGATGCACCAGCGGTCCACCCCCGGCGAGGAGCGCGCCTGCGCGCCCAGCGCGCCGCGCAGCGGGCTGGCCAGGCCGGAAGCATCGATCACCCAGGCGGCTTCCAGGGGGTAGGCGCCTTCGGGCGTTTCCACCTGCAGCAGGACGTGGTCGTCGAACTGCTCCGCGCCGACCACGCGGTTCTTCCAGCGGAGGTCGGCGAGCGGCAGCTCCGCCAAGCGGTCCACCAGGAACCATTCCACGTAGAACTGCTGCAGGTTGACGAAGGGCGGCTGGCGCGAGGCGGAGCCCAGGGCGAGGTCGAAGTTGTAGAGTTCCTCGTCCTCCAGCATCACGCGGCCCACGGACCAGGTGACGCCCTTGTCGCGCACGCGGTCGTAGAGGCCGAGGCGCTCGAAGATTTCCAGAGAGCGCTGGGCGTAGCAGATGCCGCGGGAGGACGCGCCGCGCACGCCCACCGTGTCGTCCTCGTCCAGCAGCACCACGGGGATGCCGCGCACCGCCAGGTCGCAGGCGGCGGTCAGGCCGGACAGGCCGCCGCCCACCACGGCCACGGGGCGGCGCGGCCGCGCGCCGTCCTGTTCGGGGGCGCGGCGATAGGGAAAGGTCGGCAGCGCGTAGGCCGGGGGCGGGATGGCGTTCATGCGGTTTCCTCCCTGCGGCCGGGCGGGCAAAGAACCGGCCCGGATGGGCGCGGGCCGTCACCGCCCTTGTTAGCCGCGGCGGCCGGGGGCGCTGTCCTCAGCGCGGGGGACGCCGGGGGGCGCGTTTGCGGGCGGCGCGGGACACCGCGGCCGAAGCGCGCGGGTGGCGCCTGCCGCTAGGCTCGGGGCCGACCAACCGGAGGCGCGAGCCCATGGCCACCCGCTGCGGCCGCCCTGCCCCGGCGCCCCGCCCGGGCCTGGCGCGAACGGCCCGGGCATTGCGCGACCCGGTCTCAGGAACGGCGGGCGGGTCGGCGGCGTGCTGCGCGACGACGGCCTGCAGGAGCGGGCCGAGGCGGCGGGCCCTGACTGGCCGCACCACCCGCTGGGTTTCCCCCATGCCCTGGACCGCGACCGCCGGCCGGACCCGGCCTTGCCGCTGGTGCACCGGGTGGCGAGCGGGTAATCGCCGGCCGCGGGAAGCGCGGGCGGGGATGCCGCGCCGGGGGCCCCGCATAGGCCGGAACGGGAGGGGCGTGCGATGGCCGGGCGATCTCCGGCGCGGGCAAGGGCCGTGCCGCCGAGCGAGGATCTGGAGGACGCGGCGCTGCGCCTCGCCGCCGCGGACGGGCGCAACGGCTGGGGGCTGCGGGCCTTCGCCTGGTTCGCCTGGGCCTATAACCGCTCGGTGCTGCACGAGGTGTGGAGCCTCGTGGACCTGCTGACGCTGACGCCCACCGTGTCGGGCGGGCCGCTGATGTCGCTGTGGCGGCGCCTGGCCTACCGTTTCCTGCCGACCGAGCGGAGCAACGCCTACCTGAATGCCGCCACGGGGGTGCCGGAACGCTATTCGGGACTGTCCGGCATCCTGCTGGTGCTGGTGATCTGGGTCGCGGTGCTGCTCGGCTTCTGCTGGCTGGTGGTGGCCTTCTTTCCGGCCTGAGGCAGCCCGGGCCTGGGCCAGGAGCAGCACCTGGCGGTGGCGTTCTGGCGCCGCGGTAGCGGCGCGGCTGCGGGGCATGGTCAAGGTGTGACCCCGTTGCGGCCGCGGCTCGCCGGGCCCGCAACGGGGCCGGGGGCACCCTCGCCGGATCGTGCTCGCGCCTGCCCTGTGCGGCCCGGCGGCCCCGGCCCAGAGTGCGCTTTCGCAAACCGGAGGACCCGCGTGATCCGCATCCTTGCCGCCACGGCAACCCTGGCGCTCGTCGCGCTGCCGGCGCTTGCCCAGCCCGCCAACATGCGGCCGACCCGCGACGTTTCCGTCACCTACCGCATGAGCGGCATGGCGGGCGTGCCGCCCCAGGACATGCGGATGGACTTCTCGGCCTCCACCGGCCGGCAGCGCGTCGATCCGCCGGGGGGCGTGGGCTGGATGCTGATCGACCGGCAGGCGAATTCCGCCGTGATGGTGATGGATGCCCAGCGCGCCACCATGGCCATGCCGCCCGCCACCGTGGCCGCCATGACGCAGGAAGTGCCGGCCGGCGCTACCTTTGCCCGCAAGGGCACCGCGACGGTGGCCGGAACTTCCTGCACGGAATGGGACATGACCGCCGGCGGCGGCAAGGGCACCTCCTGCATCACCGAGGACGGCGTGCTGTTGCGCACCGTCACCACGGCCCCCAACGGCGTCACCGTGACCATGGAGGCCACCCAGGTGAACTACGGCCCCATCGATCCCGCCCGGATGACCCTGCCCAGCGGCTATACCGCCATGCAGGCGCCGCCCATGCCGGGAGCCGCACCGGCCCGCTGAGGCCGGGCGGCGGGTGCGGGAATGGGGCTCGCCCCTGCCCGTCCCGCCTCCCCTTCCGGGCCCGCCCGCGCGGGTGGCGGGGTGCGCCGTGCCGTTCCAACCGAGCGCCGGCGACGCGTGGCGGCGGCAACCCGGATGGGTGGCGGGTCGGCCGCATGCCGCCCGGATGACGGGCCAGGCCGGACCGGCTAGGCTGCCGGCCATGCCCCGCCTGCGAACAGGCCTGACGCGCCTTCTCGCCTGCCTGCTGCTGTTGCAGTGGGCGGCGGCGCTGCTGCCGCATGCCAGGGCCGTGGCGCAACTCGCCTCGGCCCAGGCGGTGGAAATCTGCACCCATGACGGCCGGCGCATCGCCCTGCTGGGCGACGACGGCAGCCCGGTGCAGCCGGCCCAGGCCATGGATTGCTGCAGCCTGTGCCACAGCCCGCTGGGCATCGCCCCGCCCGAACCACCGCAGGTCGCGCAGCCCGTCGCCTACAACGCCGTGGCCGCGCCGTTCCGGGCCGCCGGCCTGCCGGTGCATCCGCCGCGCGCCCCGCCGCAGCAGCCCAGGGCGCCACCCCGCACCTGATCCGGCGATCGCGCCGCCGCCCGGGCCGAGCCCCCGGCGGCTCCTCGTGCTTTTCGCGCCCGGCCGGAGCTTGCCCTCCCCGAAACTACGCTTGTTCCGGCCTTCGCGGGGGAGGCGCCGTCGCCACCGCCGGGGTCCGCCCTTCGATGCCGGCCCGGCCGTGACCCAGGCGGTGCTGACCGCCCGCGCGCCCGTGCTGGCCGCCGCGCGGGAGGCTGCCGAGGCCGCCCGGCTGCACCCGCGACCTTACCCTTCCTGAGAAAGGACCTTTGCCATGACCACCTCCCGCCGGGCCCTGCTGGCCGCAGCCGCGCTGTGCCTTCCCGCCCTGGCCGCGCTGGCCCAGCAACCCCCTGCCGGCATCGCCGTGGAGCAGCCCTGGATGCGGGCGGCGGTGCAGGGCGGTACCGGCGGCGCCTTCGTGACGCTGCGCAGCACGGGCGCCCAGGCCGACCGCCTCGTGTCGGCCAGCAGCCCGGCGGCGCGTGCGGTGGAGCTGCACAACACGGTGCGCGATGGTGACGTGATGCGGATGCAGCCCGTGCCGTCCATCGAGATCCCGGCCGGCGGCAGCGTTACCCTCCAGCCGGGCGGGCTGCACATCATGCTGGTGGGCCTCGCCCAGGCGGCACGGCCCGGCAGCACCGTGCCGCTGACCCTGAACTTCGAGCGCAGCGGCGCGGTGACGGTGCAGCTGGCGGTGCAGGCCCCGGGCGCGCGCGGCGCCGCGGCGCCCATGCATCACTGATCGCGCGGCCGCTGGGCTGGGCAAGGCCGGGGGAGTGAACTCCCCCGGGCCCCCTCCTTTTTTCGGGAGTCCTAGGCGCGGCATCGGCCGGGGGCGCGCCCGAAAACTCCCGAAAATAGAAGGGGGTCCGGGGGGATACCTCCCCCCGGCTTGGGACCAACGCTCTGGGCGCGGGACACTGGCTAGTCGAGCGTGATGCCGAGCTCGCGGATCAACGGCAGCCAGATGGCGGCCTCGCGCTCCACGAGCTGCCGGAACTCCTCGGGCGTGCTGGCCATCGGCTCGGCGCCCAGCTCGCGCACGCGCTGGCTCACCAGGTCGGTGCGGACGGCGGCCGCGATCAGGTCGCGGAAGCGGCTGAGCACGGGGGCCGGGGTGCCGGCCGGCATCACCGCGCCGTGGTAGGAATACACCTCGCAATCCGGGAAGCCCTGCTCGGCCAGGGTGGGCACGTCCAGCAGCGGCGGGATGCGGCTGCCGGCGGCGGCGGCCACGGCGCGCAGGCGCCCGCCCTCCAGGGCCGCGGCGGAGGAAGCGTAGTCCAGGAAGCCCGCCTCCACCGTGCCCGCGGCCATGTCGTTCACGATGGCGGGGCCGCCGCGATAGGGCACATGCGTGACCTCGAAGCCCGCGCGCCGCTTGAAGCGCTCGATGCCCAGGTGGTGCGGCGAGCCGACGCCGACGGAGGTCATGGTGAAGGCCCCGTTGCGCGACTTCGCGTAGGCCACCAGCTCCGCGGCCGTGCGCACCGGCAGCTGCGGCGCCACCACCAGGAAGAAGGGGAAGCGCGCGTAGACGGAAACGGGCGCCAGGTCGCGCGCGGGATCGTAGGGCAGGCGCCGGTAGAGCGCCCGGTTGTACACCATCGTGGCCATGTCCACGGTCAGCGCCGTGCCGCCGTCGGGCTGCGACTTGGCCGCGGCCTCGGCCGCGATGATGCCGGCCGAGCCGGGCCGGTTCTCCACCACGATCGGATGGCCGAATTGCGGCCCCATGGCGTTGGCCAGCAGCCGCGCCACGATGTCGGTGGCGCCGCCGGGCGGATAGCCCACCAGCCAGCGCAGCGGCTTGCTGGGCCAGGTCTGCGCCCGGGCGGGCAGGGCGGCGGCGAGGGCGCCCAGCGCGCCCAGGCCCAGCACGCCCTTTCCCAGGGCGCGCCGCGTCGTGGCCGGAAGCAACATGATCTGCGATCCTCCCTCGTGGCGCCGGCTGCTTGCCCCGGGCACCCTGTTCTCAACCGGCCGTGGCCGGTCACGCGGCGGGCTCGTTCTCCTCCACCTCGTAGTGCAGCAGGGTCAGGCCGCCGGTGGCGTAGTTCGCCGTGTCGGCGGATACCTGCCGGCCGATGTCGGACTGCATCGCCAGCCCCATCGCCTCGGCATCGGCGAAGTCGCCTTCCCAGATGCAGAAATACGGCGACGGGCCGCCGACGCCTTCCACCGCGAAGGAGAAGCGGCTGCCCAGCAGGCCCGGCAGCCGGGCCGCCAGCGGCAGGTGGGTTTCACGGTAATGGCGCCGGAAATGCTCGGGGTCCGCCGGCGGGGCGTAGAGCACGACGACCTTGTGCATGCGGCGAGGCCTTTCTCAGCGTTCGAGCTGGATGTTGGCGGTGCGGGCGACCTCCGCCCAGCGCCCGATGTCGCGGTCGATCTCCTCGCGCACTGCGTCCGGCCCGGCCGGGGCGGCGCGGATGGACAGGGCGGGAAAGCGCGCCTGCAGGTCGGGTGCGGCGGTGACCTGCAGGGCCGCTTCCGTGAGGCGGTCCAGGACCGGCTGCGGCGTGCCGCGCGGCGCGAACAGCGCGCACCACATCTCCACTGTGATGGCGGGAAAGCCCAGCTCCGTCATGGTGGGCACGTCCGGCAGGCTGGGCAGCCGGGCGGGCGAGGTGATGGCCAGGGCGCGCAGCCTGCCGCCCTCAAGCCCCGCGATCAGCGGCGCGGCTTCCGACAGGGTGGCGGTGACTTCGTTGTTGGCCACCGCGTTGCCGGATTCCGCCGTGCTGCGGTAGGCGACATAGGTGAAGCGCGTGCCCGCCTGCTGGTTGAACATCTCCATCGCGAACTGGAAAGGCGCGGCGGAGACGCCGTAGGTCATGGCGTCGGGGTGCGCCTTGGCGCCCTCGATCAGCGCGGCCAGGGAACGGTAGGGGCTGTTGCCCGACACGGTCAGCAGCAGCGGCACGCCGATCAGCTTGGCAATCGGCAGCAGGTCGCGGCGCGGATCGTAGGGCAGGCGGCTGTAGGTCACGGCGTTGAAGATCAGCGGCCCCGGCGCGCCCATCAGCAGCGTGTAGCCGTCCGGGGCGGCGCGGGCGACGGCTTCCGTGCCGACGATGCCCTGGGCGCCACCGCGGTTCTCCACCACCACGGGCTGGCCCAGCACCTCCGTCAGCTTGGCGGCGTAGAGCCGGGCCACGATGTCGTTGGTGCCGCCGGGGGTATAGGGCACCACCACGCGGATCGGGCGGTCGGGATAGCGCCCCTGCGCCCGCGCGCCGCCGGATGCCACGATGCCTGCCGCGGCGCCCAGGGCGCCCGCGACGTGTCGCCGGGTGATCATGCCGTGCCTCCCTTCCGTCACAGCCGGAACAGCCGCTGGGCGTTGCGGCCGCGCACGGCGTGGCGCAGCTCGCCGCCCAGATTGTCCACGCGCGCCAGGCAGCCGGTCATGTCGCTGATGTTGTGCGGGAAGTCGGAGCCGTAGAGCACGTTGTCGGGGCCCACCACCTCCACGCACATGTCCAGCGCGCTTTGCCGGTACACCACGGAATCCACGTAGATCCGGCGCAGGGTGTTGGTGGGCCGTTCCGGCGCGCGGGCGGCGCAGGCGGGGATGCGCTCGTGGCAGATGTCCAGCCGGCCGGCGAGGTAGGGCAGCGCGCCGCCGCCATGGGGCGCGATGATGCTCAGGCGCGTGTAGCGGTCGAAGAAGCCGTCATAGATCATGCGCGACACCGCCAGGGTGGTGTCGAAGATGAAGCCCACCGGTGCCGCGAGGCTGTGCTTCGCCATGTCCAGCTCGCTCGCGCCCGGCGGCACGGAAGGGTGGACGAAGACGGGCATCGCCGCGTCGTCGATGGCCTGCCAGACTTCGGCGAAGCAGGGATCGGTCAGCGACTTGCCGGCGATGTTGGCCAGCGTCATGACGCCCACCGCGCCCAGGCTGCGGGCGCGCTCCAATTCGCCCCTGGCGGCTTCGGGGAACTGCCAGGGCAGGGTGGCCAGCCAGCGGATGCGGTCGGGATAGGCGGTCTGCGCCGCGGCGAAATCGTCGTTCATGGTGCGCGCCGCCTGCAGGCTGACGGCTTCGTCGCCGAAAAAGGCGCTGGGGGAGGTCAGCGACACCACCGACACGTCGATGCGCGCCTTGTCCATGGCACGGATGCGCGCGGCGAAGTCGAACATCTCCGGCATCAGGGTGAAGAAGGGGGCGCCGTACATGTCGATCACCTCGCCGCCCTCGGGCAGGCGGCGGAAGGTGTACTTGCCGCCGCCATTGGCCCGCAGCAGGTCGAGGTAGCGGTCGCTCAGCATGTGCGTGTGGACGTCGATCACCGGACTGCTCATGCGCGCTGCTGCTTTCCCCTGGGCCGGACTTTGCCGTGCGGCGATGGCCTTATCAGCGCCGCAACGGTTTCCCTGTCCCCCGGGCGGGGGACGCTTCCGCCGCACCCTGCCGCCCGGGAGCCGGCGATGCCGGCCGCGCGGTGTCGGCGAGGGCGGCAGGGGGATGCACGCGCGCCGCCCTTGCCCTCGCGGGCGCAACCGGACACCGTGCCGCGGGGAGAACCGAATGGCCGACCAAGAACCGACGCGACGCATCCTGGGGCTGGGCGCGCTGGCAGCGCTGGCCGCACCCGCCCTGCCCGCCCGGGCGCAGACCTGGCCCAGCAAGCCGCTGCGCTGGCTGGTGGGCTATCCGCCCGGCGGCGCCACCGACGTGGTGGTGCGGCTGCTGGCCAACGCCATGGGGCCGCAGTTCGGCCAGCCCATCGTGGTGGACAACCGGCCGGGTGCGGCCGGCATCATCGCGGCCGAGGCCGCGGCCAAGTCGCCCCCGGACGGCACCACCGTGCTCAGCGTCGACATGGCGACCATGGTGTATAACCGCGCCCTGTATAAGCGGCTGCCCTATGATCCCGTGCGCGACCTCGCGCCCGTCACGCTGTACACGCGCTTTCCCTTCTATCTCGCCGTCAGCGACAAGATGCCGGTGCGCACGGCACGGGAATTCGTGGACTACGCCCGCGCGAATCCCGGGCAGGTCACCATGGCCTCCGTCGGCATCGGCTCGCCGCACCACCTGGGCATCGAGCGCTTCAAGCGCCGCACCGGCACCGACCTGACGCATGTGCCCTATCGCGGCGGCGCGGCGGTGCTGAACGACATGATGGCCGGCACGGTGATGGCGGGCTTCGTGGACTATGCCTCGGGGGCGGCCGGCTACCAGTCCGGGGCGATCCGCCCGATCGCCGCGGCCACGCCCACGCGGGTGGAGCCCTTCCCCGAGGTGCCGACCCTGGCGGAAGCGGGCTTCCCAGATTGCGAGGTGTATTCCTGGCACGGCGCGGTGGTGCCGGCGGGCACCCCCGCCCCGGTGATCGCGCGGCTGCAGGAGCTGATCAGCGCCGCCCTGACCGCCCCCGACGTGCAGCGCCGGCTGCGCGACCTGGGCGCGGAAGCCACCACCGTCACGCCCGACGCCTTTCGCACGGTGGTGGAGCGCGAAGCCGCCACTTGGCTGCCGCTGATCCAGGAGCTCGGCATCTCGCTGGACAGCTGAACCGGGCGGGACCGCGCTGCAGCCACCGCCGCGGCGGCGCCGATGTCCGGTGGCGCGCTGCCGCCTCCGGTTCACCTGCCGGCAGTTGGCCGCGCCGGTTCCGGCCGGCGATTTCCTGCCCGGACCGGGCCGTGCCCGCGCAAACGGCCGCGCGTGCTGCGGCGTTGTTCAGATGCGGCCCGGACGGGGCCGCTGCTGGAACCTCGCCATGTTCTTCCGCGTCGCTGTTGATCGCGCCGCCACGGCGGCCCTGGCCGTTTCCGGCATCCCGGCATGAGGTCCGGAACCGCACGCGACGGCGCGGCCCGTGGCCGGCTGCGGGCCCGCCCCGGGGCCGCGCCGGAGGAGCCGGCCCCCGCGCCGGGGCTGCACCCGATCGGCTCCGGCCAGCGCCGGGACGGGCTGCTGCGGGTGCCGGACGGGGCGGGCGACGCGGCGGTGCCGCTGGTGGTGATGCTGCACGGTGCCGGCGGCGACGCGGCCGGGGCGTTGCGCCTGATCGAGGCCGCCGTGCCGCCGGGCGCGCTGCTGCTGGTGCCGGAAAGCCGCGGCCCGACCTGGGACGTCATCATGGGCTCCTATGGGCCGGATGTGGGGTTTCTCGACGCCGCGCTGGGTGCGGTGTTCCGGCGGCATCGCGTGGATGCGCGGCGCGTCGCGCTGGCGGGGTTTTCCGACGGCGCGTCCTATGCGCTGTCCCTGGCGCTGGGCAATGGCGACCTGTTCACCCACGCCTTCGGCTTCTCGCCGGGCTTCATCGCGCCGGCCGAGCAGGTGGGGAAGCCCGATTTCTTCGTGTCGCACGGCGTGGCCGACGAGGTGCTGCCGATCGACGCCTGCAGCCGCCGCCTGGTGCCGCGGCTGCGCGAGGCGGGATACGCGGTGCGCTACTGCGAATTCCCGGGCGGCCACTCCGTGCCGGGCGAGCTGGCCGCCGAGGCCATGGAGATGCTGGCGGAGGGCTGAGGAACCGCGCAGCACGGCCGCTGCGTCCTTCGGTCGGAAGGGGGCGCTGCCGTCCCGAACCGGTTCCCGCCGCGTCGCCCGCGACGGGGCTACGCGGCGGGGCTGTTCCACGGGCGCCTTGCCCTCCGTGGGCAGCGCGCCCCATGCCGGGCCGCGGCCTCAGGACCGGCGGCTGCGCCCGAAGCGGCTGGCCCCGGCGAGAACCAGCCCCGCCAGCACGGCCGCGGTCACGCCCGGATGGAGCCGGGCGCGCGTGTAGAGGCTGGGCCGGATCAGGCTGCCCCCGTGGTCGCCGCGCACCTTGGCCTCGGCCTGGCCGTGGAACAGGTTGTCGCCCGGGCTGGGCGGCCGGGGGCCGAGCTGCGCCTTGTAGAGCAGCGTTTCGCCGAACCAGTCCATCAGCCGCGGCGCCACCCGGCCGAACAGGCTGATGCTGCGGGACGAGGAGCCCACGTAAAGGTCGCGCACCGGGTGTTCCGCGGCATGCAGGATGGCGGCCGCCACCTCCTCCGGCGCGTAGACGGGGGGCGGGAACTTCGCCTCGTTGGGCGTGTAGTTCTTGATGTGCTGCGGCATCGGCGTGCCGATGGAACCGGGCTTGATCAGCGTGACGGAGATCGGTGCGCCGCGCGATTCCAGCTCCATCCGCAGCGCGTCGGTGAAGCCGCGCACGGCGTGCTTGCTGGCGGAATACACGCCCTGCAGGGGCACGGCTTGGTCCGAGGCCATGCTGCCGATGTTGATCAGCGCGCCCCCCTGTTCTTCCAGGTAGGGGATCGCGGCCAGGGCGCCGTGCACCTGGCCCCAGAAGTTGGTTTCGAAGAGCTGGCGCATATCCGCGTCGCTGATCTCCTCGACCCGGCCCCAGATGCCGACGCCGGCATTGTTGACCCAAGTGTCGATGCGGCCGAAGCGGCGGAAGGCACCCTCAGCCACGGCCCGCACCTCGTCCCGCTGGCCGACGTCGCAATGCACCGCCAGGGCCTCGCCGCCGGCCGCGGAAATCTCCGCCGCAACCGCTTCCAGCACCGCGTCGCTGCGCGCGGCGAGCACGAGCTTGGCGCCCCGCTTCGCGGCCGCCCTGGCGGTGGCTAGGCCGATCCCGCTGGAGGCGCCAGTGATCACCATCACCTGCTCGGACAGGGGCTTCAGTTGCACCGTCATGACACACTCTCCCGGCCGGCCCCGCAGGCGGCATCTGCAACAGAAGCCCCGCCTGCACCAAGCGGTTCCGGGCCTCGCACGATCTTGCAGGATCGCGGGACGCCGGTCGGGGTTCTGGGCGTGTTAGGTCGGTTGCTCTGCGGTGTTCGGGCCTGGGGTGTCCAGAGGGGCGCTGCCCCTCTGGACACCCCAGGGCGAAGGCGAAGCCTTTGCCCTGGGGTCCAGGGGCAGCGCCCCTGGCCAACGCTCAGGCCACCCAGAACACCCCAGCCCGGAAGACCCGGCAACCCGGCCGAGGACCGACCGGACCGGCGTCAGGCCGCGAGGTGCAGGCGGCCGCCGGGCATGGGGTGGGGGACGCCGGTGGTGCTGGGCAGGCTGAGGGGCAGGCCGCGGCGGGCGCGCACGGCGAGGTAGGCGAAGCACTGGGCTTCCAGGGCGTCGCCGTCCCAGCCTTCGGCCTCCACGGGGTCCACGGGCACGCCGAGGCGGATGCGCAGGCGGGCCATGAAGTGCCCGTTGCGGCGGCCGCCGCCGGTCACCAGCCAGCGGCGCGGCGTGGCGGGAAGGTGCGGCAGGGCGGCCACCAGGGATTCCACGGTGAAGGCGGCCAGGGTGGCGGCGCCGTCGGCGTCCGAGAGGGATTCCACCGCCGTGGCGGCGGCGTGGAAGTCGTTGCGGTCGAGCGACTTCGGCGCCGGCTGCACGAAGAAGGGGTGCTGCAGGAAGCGCTCCACCAGCACCGGGTCCGCCTGGCCGGAGGCGGCGAGGCGGCCGTCCTCGTCGAAGGGCAACCCGCGGCGGCGGCGCACGAAATCGTCGAGCAGGGCGCTGGCCGGACCGGTGTCGAAGGCGAGCACCGTGTCGCCGTCCAGAAAGGTCACGTTGCCGACGCCGCCGAGGTTGAGGACCATCAGCGGTCCCTGCAGCCGGGCGGCCAGGGCGCGGTGGTAGAGCGGCGCGAAGGGGGCGCCCTGCCCACCCGCGGACACGTCGTCGTCGCGGAAATGGTCCACCACCGGCAGGTTCAGGCGGCGCGCCGCGGCCGGACCGTCGATCAGCTGGCGGGTGAAGCGCTGCTCCGGCCGGTGGCACACGGTCTGCCCATGCAGGCCCACCACGGAAACAGTGCGGCGGTCGAGACCGGTGTCGCGCAGGAACTGTTCCACGGCACCGGCATGGGCCTCGGTCACCGCGGCTTCCAACTCGGTCAGTGGCTCGCGCAGCGCGCGGTCGGGATCGGCGGCGAGGTCCAGCAGGGACGCGCGCAGCGCCGGCGGGTAGGGAAAGGTCCGCCCGGGGCCGGGACGCAGGGCGAGGTCGCCATCGGCGTCCACAGCGGCCACGTCGATGCCGTCCATGGAGGTGCCGCTGATGACGCCCACCGCCGTGACCGAAGGATGTTCCAGCAAGACACCGGCTCCCTGCGCGCTGTTGTCCGGTATCGGCCGGGACGGCGGCCGCGCGGCGCACCGCCCCCCCGTGCCCGGACGTTCCGGGCCGGACCATAGCGCCGGGGAGGATTCCCACGATAGGCTGGGGCTTTCCCGAGAAGAGCAGCGGAGCCGTCCCGGAATGTCCAGAGCCCCTTGGCGCAGCGCGATCCCGGCGGGTGCCGCGGCCCTCAGCTCCGCGGGACGGGCCGCGGTGCTGGCAGCCGGGCTGCTGGGCGCAGGGCTGGCGGGGGCCGGCACCGCGCGGGCGCAGGTGTTAGAGGTGGCGGTGGACGCCTCGCCGGCCGGGCTGGACCCGCATATCGCCACCGCCTTTGCCACCTTCACGGTGGTGAACGGCACGGTCTACGAAGGCCTGACCGCCATCGGCGAGGACCTGCGCGTGGTGCCGGGGCTGGCGCAGTCCTGGACCACCGCCGAGGACGGCAGGACCTGGCGCTTCACCCTGCGCCCCGGCCTGCGCTTCCACGACGGCAGCGCGGTGACGGCGGAGGACGTGGCCGCCTCGGTCCGGCGGGTGCAGTCCCCCGCCATCGCCTCGCCCCTGGCCAGCCGGCTGGCCGCGGTGCAGGCCGTGCGCGCGGTGGATGCGGGCACGGTGGAGTTTTCCCTCAGCGAGGCTTCCGCGCCGCTGGCCGCCGCCCTGTCCGGCATCGCGATCGTGCCCCGTTCCGCCGAGGCGGACCGCGAAGGGCTGGGCCGCGCGCCGATGGGCACGGGGCCCTTCCGCTTCACGGAATGGCAGCCCAACGGCTACGTGCTGCTGTCGCGCAACGAGAACTATTGGCAGGCCGGGCTGCCGAAGCTGGCCGGCATCCGCTTCAACATCGTCCCCGAGGCGGCGACGCGGCTGGTGGGGCTGAACAGCGGGCAGTACGCGCTGCTACCGGGGGTGGACGCCGCCACGGCGCAGCAGCTGCGCGGCCGCCGGGCCGTCACGGTGCACGAGACGCTGGAGCTCGCCTACACGCTGGTGGGCATGAACACGTCCCGGCCGCCCTTCAACGACCCGAAGGTGCGCGAGGCGCTGAACTTCGCGCTGAACCGGCAGGAGATCGTGGACGCCGCGCTGTTCGGCGCGGGCGTCCCCGGCGGGCCGCTGTCGCCGGCGCTGCGCGAATGGGCGCTGCCGGTGAGCGAGTTTCCCTGCTACCGCCCCGACCCCGCCCGCGCCCGCGCCCTGCTGCGCGAGGCCGGGATCACCACGCCGATCCGCGTCACCATGTCCGTGCTGCCGCGGCAGGACATCCGCGACATCGCGCAGGTCGTGCAGCAGCAGCTCAACGCCGTGGGCTTCCAGGTGGAGCTGCGGAACCAGGAGCTGGGCCAGTTCATCCAGGACTGGCGCAACAGCAATTTCGACCTCTTCGCCTCCACGAATGCGGGCAGCGTCGATCCGGACGACTACTTCTTCCGCGCCTTCCGGACCGGCGGCTCCACCAACGTGTTCAAGTATTCCGACCCCGCCCTGGACGCGCTGCTGGACCGCGCCCGCACACTGGGCGATCAGGCGGCGCGCAAGGCGGCCTATGACGAGGTGCAGCGCCGCCTCGCCTGCACCGGCCCCGTGGCGCACCTGGCCTATCCGACGCTGTTCACCCCCGCCCGCGCCACGCTGGACGGCTTCGAGATCCTGGCCAACCGGTCGCTGGCCAGCCTGCGGAGCGCCTCGCTGCCGGCGCGCTGAGCGCCGGCAGCCCCGCCCGCGCGCTCCGCAGCCTGCGCCGATGTCCCGCTCCTCGCTTCCTTCGCGCCTGCTCGACCTCGCGGTGGTGCTGTTCGGCGTGTCGGTCGTGGTGTTCCTGCTGATCCGGCTGATCCCCGGCGACGCGGTGGCCATCATGCTCGGCGCCAATTCCGAGGTGACGCCGGAGCGGGTGGCGGCGCTGCGCGAACGGCTCGGCCTGGATCAGCCCTTGCCGGTGCAGTACGCACGCTGGGCCTGGGCGGCGCTGCGCGGGGATTTCGGCACCTCCATCTGGACGGGGCGGCCGGTGGCGGGGGAGATCCTGGCCAACCTGCCGCCCACGCTGGAACTGACCGCGCTGTCGCTGATCCTCGGCGCCGGGCTGGCCGTGCCGCTGGGCTGCTGGATGGCGCGCATCCGCGGCGGCGCCGGCGATGTGGCGCTGCGGGTGCTGAGCATCGCCGGGCTGACCATCCCCTCCTTCTGGCTGGGGATCGTGATGATCCTGCTCCTGGCCACCCTGGCGCCCGATGCCGCCGCCCTCGGCTACGTGCCCTTCACCGAGGACCCGCTGGGCAATCTGTCGCGCATGGCGCTGCCCGCCCTGGCGCTGGCGCTGCCCATCCTGGCCAACCTGTCGCGGCTGGTGCGCTCCTCCATGCTGGACGTGCTGGGGCAGGATTTCGTCCGCACCGCCCGCGCCAAGGGCGCCCCCGAACGGCGGGTCATCTTCGGCCACGCCCTGCGCAACGCGCTGATCCCCTTTACGACCGCCGTGGGCATCCAGGCCGGCTACCTGCTGGGCGGCGCCATCGTGGTGGAGCAGGTCTTCGCCATCCCCGGCCTCGGGCGCCTGATCCTGGGCGCCGTGGCGGAACGCAACTACCCGCTGGTGCAGGCCACCATCCTGGTGGTCACGGCCGGCTTCGTCTTGGTGAACCTCGCCGTGGACCTGCTCTACCGCGTCATCGACCCCCGCGTCCGTGGCTGACCGCGCCTCCTCCCTCCGGGGTGCGCTGCCGGGGGCCGTTGCCGGGGGACGGGTCGGGTCGGGGTGGTGGCGCTTCGGAGTTCGGGCCTGGGCCAGAAGGGCCCTGCCCCTCTGGACACCCCAGGGCGAAGGCGGAGCCTTCGTCCCGCGCGAGGAGCTTAGGCTCCTCGACCTCATGAGCGCTCCGCGAGGAGGGGCTGCGGAACAGGTGGTGCTTGTGGCGCGACGTGGGGCATGGCCCCTCCTCGCGGAGCGCTCCTGGCGGGGTCCGGGGGGATACGATCCCCCCGGCGGGGTCCAGGGGCAGCGCCCCTGGCCCAGGCCGAACCCCGAAGCACCACCGCTCCAATCGCTCCGTCCCCCGGCGACGACCTCCGGCAGCGTAACCCGGAGGGTGGGGGCGTGAGGTGGTGGCGGAGGCAGCGGCTGTTGGTGGTGTCGGCGGCGCTGGTGGCGGCCGTGATGGTGCTGGCCTTCGGGGCGGGGCTGGTGGCGCCCTATGACCCGTTGCAGCAGAGCGTGGTGGCGCGGCTGCGGGGGCCCAGCGCGGCGCATTGGCTGGGCACGGACCAGCTGGGGCGGGACGTGCTGTCGCGGGTGCTGTTCGGGACGCGGACCTCGCTGGTGACCTGCGTGGCGGCAGTAGCGCTGGCGCTGCTGGCGGGGGGCACGCTGGGGCTGCTGGCCGCCTTCTACCGCGGCTGGCTGGACCGGATCGTGATGCGGGTGATGGACGTGCTCTTCGCCTTTCCCGTGCTGCTGCTGGCCATCGGCATCATCGCCGCCCTGGGGCCGGACGGGCGGGGGGCGGCGATCGCCATCGCGGTGGTCTACACGCCGATCTTCGCGCGGCTGCTGCGCGGCCCGGCGCTGGTGGTCTGCGCCAGCCAGTACGTCACGGGGGCGCGGGCGATGGGGGCTTCGGATGCGCGCATCCTGTTCCGCCACGTGCTGCCCAACCTGGCTTCCGTGGTGCTGGTGCAGACCAGCCTGCTGCTGTCGGCGGCGGTGCTGGTGGAAGCCTCGCTGAGCTTCCTGGGGCTGGGCACGCAACCGCCGACGCCCTCGCTGGGGCTGATGCTGTCGGAAGGGCGGAACTTCCTGCTGCTCTCGCCCTGGAGCGCGATCTTTGCCGGCCTGGCGATCCTGGTCGTGAGCTTCGGCTTCAACCTGCTGGGCGACGCGCTGCGCGACACGCTGGACCCGCGGCTGCGGGGCGGTCGGTGAGGATAAGTGGCGCGATGGGCGGTTTCGCCGGGGAGGCGGCGCCGCGCGACGCGGCAGGCGGCGTGATGCCGGCGGGAGACGCCACCCTCGGGGAGGGCAGGACGGCGGCGCAGGCCGGCGCTGCGGTGGAGGGTGGCACCGCGATGGCGGACGGCGGCAGGATGCCGGGAGGCTCCTCGGTGACCCTGCGCGCGGCGACGGCGGCGGATGTTCCCGCCCTGGCGGCGGTGGCGGAACGCGGCTACCGCGCGGGCTTCGCCGGCATCCTGGATGCCGCCGTGCTGGACATGCAGGATCGTGCGGGTTTCGCCCACCGCTTCGCCGCAGCCTGGCCGCGCCTGGCGGTGGCCGAGATGGATGGCAGCCTCGCCGGCTTCTGCCTGGTGTCGCCGCCGCGGCTGGACATGCTGTTCGTGGACCCCGGCTTCACCCGGCGCGGCCTAGGCGCCGCGCTGCTGCGGCAGGCCGAGGCGATGGGCGCGCGGGAGCTGGAATGCTTCCGCGACAACGCCGCCGCCCTGGGATTCTACGCCCGCCAGGGCTGGCATCCCCTCTCCGCCCACCGCCGCGACTTCCTGGGGGCGGGGCGCGACTTCCTGATCCTGGCGCGGCAGGGGGCTCAGGACATCTCGGCGCCGAACAGCCGATGGCCCAGCGCTTCCCAGGCGTCGTTGTCCCAGTAGAGCCTTCGCCATTTCGGGTCGTGCAGCTTCCAGATGCTGCTGAAGCGCTGGAGCTCCTCGCCCTCCTCGTCGATCAGCCGGTTGACCATGGCCATGTTCACCCGCCGGTTGATGCGGGAAAAGCCGAAGCGGGCCCCGGGCGGCACGTGCGGACTGTGCTTGTCCCAGCGGATCTCGTTTCCCAATGCCTTGAGCAGCACCCAGAGCGCGCCGGCGATGGTGCGGTCCATCGGGCCGAACTGGTGCTGTTCCCGGCGGTGGCCCGTGCGCATATGGGCGTCCACGAAGCCGCGGGTGGCCATCTGGTCATGGATGCGCAGTGCGCCGAAATGCGACCGGTGCGGCGTGAGGTTGCCGGGTGGCGGCCAGATGCGGACGGTGTAGCCGACCTCGGCCGGCCGGACCTCCCCGGCCTGGTACCAGCGGGCGATCTCCACGGTGAATTCGGGGTCGTACAAGGCCGCCACGAATTCGTCCGTGGTCGTGGTGCAGTCCACCGTTTCAACTCCCGTGCGAATGGCCACCCGGCTTCAGGCAGACACCCGCAGCACGGCCGGGGTTTCCGGCACAGCACGGTTCCGCGACCCGGGGCAGTGGGGATCGATACGATGGCAGTTCCACCCCGCACAACGGAAGCCCCCTTTGTACGCCCTGTCGCCGCGACCGATCCCGCCCAACCGTGGCGCTCGACGTTTCGGGCATGGGGGTGGACATGCTGGACATCCGTCGCGCCCCGTCGGGGGATTGCGGGGCGCCGCCGGCCGAGGAGCCCGGCCGGGCCGCGGAGGCCTTCCGGAGCGATTTCCTGTCCGGCCTGCCCCCCTGGAATGCCACGGCTTCCAGGCCTGGTGCATCGCCCTGCGCGAGGATGCGCGGAGCCTGCACCGCTCCTCAGCCGTTGCAGGCGGCGCCGGCATGCCGGGCCGGTAAACAGTCGCGGCGGGAGGCTCGGCCCGGTGCCATGCCACCCTGTGCGGCCACTGCCTGCACAGGGGCCCAAGGAGCGCCTGCGCAGCTCCTCCGCTTCCTGCATGACACGGACTTCACGTTCCGCCCTTGCACCCTTAATTCAGGGGAAGAAGTCCGATCAGGCGCGGACAATGGAAGGCGACGATGGCGACGAGCTGGATGGACTCGCCTGAGGGCTATGGCCGCGTCAGCCGTGCCTTCCACTGGGGGATGGCCATCCTCTTCGCGTGGCAGTTCGCCGGGGCCATCCTCTTCGTCTCGATCGGCGACAGCGCTCTGACGCGCTTCGTCGGGGGCACCCATTTCGACATGGGTTTCACCCTCTTCGTCCTGGTGCTGCTTCGGGGCGGATGGGGATTGCTGAACATGGGCCACCGCCCGCCGCACCAGGGCACGGCCGGGAAAGCAGCCGTCGCCGGGCACTTGCTGCTGTACGGGATGATGATCTTCATCCCTGGCATCGCCTTGTTGCGTCAGTACGGCACCGGCGATGCCTTCTCCCCCTGGGGCATTCCCCTGATGCCGCACCGGGGCACGAAGATCGAGTGGATGATGGCGCCGGCCAATCTGCTGCACTACTGGCTCGGCTTCGCGCTCCTTGCGGTGGTGGTCGGCCACTCGGCCATGGTGCTCCTCCACCGCGTTCTGTGGAGGGAAGACGTGATCAGCCGCATGACGCGCGGGCGCGACGCGCCGGATGCCGTGCAGAGGCCTGCCGCGTTGCGATGACGGCCGGTCGAGCCGCAGCGCTCGTTTTCTCCTTGCCAGTTCCGAGTGGCGGTACAGCCGCCGCGGGTCGGCTCTGGTCAGGCTCGTGTCCCGCTGCACCGGCTGGTGAGACGCGGAACCCCTTGCGGTTCTTGCCGTCCTGGAACCAGACCCAAATCTCACATCCGAAGTCAGTCCATCCGCTCGCCCGTATCAGGCTCCTCGACCCCATGCGTGCTTCCGGCGGAGGCCGAGCTTCCCCGGCGAAGACACGAGGAGGCAGAGCCTCCGGGCTCAGGCCGGAACAACACGGATCAACCATCTCACCAGGACCCGGCACCACCCCCGGGGCACCGTCGTGAACCGGCGCAGGGCACCCGGGGGTGGTTGGGGCGCAGGGCGGCGGGGTAGTGTTGGCCGGGCGGCGGGCCTGGGGAGTTCAGGGCATGGACCAGCTCGTGGTGCGGGGCGGGCAGCGGCTGGAGGGGGCGGTGGCGATTGCCGGCGCCAAGAACGCCGCGCTGCCGGAGATCGCGGCCTGCCTGCTGAGCGCGGCGCCGCTGACCCTGCTCAACCTGCCGGCGCTGAGCGACGTGGACACCATGCTGGCGCTGGTGGCGCAGCACGGGGTGCGGGTGGAACGCGGCCCGGCGCGGGTGACGCTGGATGCGGGGGAGGCGAACGGCACCGGGGCGCCCTATGACGCCGTGCGGCGGATGCGCGCGACCGTGCTGGTGCTGGGGCCGCTGCTGGCGCGCTTCGGGCGGGCGCGGGTCAGCCTGCCCGGCGGTTGCGCCATCGGGGCGCGGCCGGTGGACCTGCACCTCAAGGCGCTGTCGGCCTTGGGGGCCGAGGTGTCGCTGGAAGGCGGGCTGGTGCTGGCCGAGGCGCCCGCGGCGGGGCTGCGCGGGGCGCGGGTCGTGCTGGCCTTGCCCTCCGTGGGGGCCACGGAAACGGCGATGCTGGCCGCCACCGCCGCACGCGGCGAGACCGAGATCGTCAACGCCGCGCGGGAGCCGGAGGTGGCCGACCTGGCCGCCTGCCTGCGCGCCATGGGCGCGCGGATCGAGGGCGCCGGCACGCCGCGCATCCTGGTGGAGGGCGGCCGGCCGCTGGGTGCGGCCCGGCACGAGATCCTGCCCGACCGGGTGGAAGCCGGCACCTATGCCGTGGCGGCCGCCATCACCGGCGGGCGGCTGGAGCTGACGGGGGCGCGGCTGGAACACCTCGCGTCCGTGGGGGCGGCGCTGGAAGCGGCGGGGGTGCAGCTCTGGCCGGGGGATCGCGGCTTGGTGGTGGAACGCGCCGGGCCGCTGCGGCCGGTGGACATCACCACCGAACCCTATCCCGGCTTTCCCACGGACCTGCAGGCGCAGTTCATGGCGCTGATGGCCACCGCGGAAGGCACCTCGCTGATCCGGGAAACCGTGTTCGAGAACCGCTTCATGCACGTCCCCGAGCTGGCGCGGCTGGGCGCCAACATCACCCTGCGCGGCACGGCGGCGGCGGTGCGCGGCGGGGCGGGGCTGCGCGGGGCGCCCGTGATGGCCACCGACCTGCGCGCTTCCGTCTGCCTGGTGCTGGCGGGACTGGCGGCGGAGGGGGAAACCACGGTGAACCGCGTCTACCACCTCGACCGCGGCTACGAGGCGCTGGATCGCAAGCTGGTGCGCTGCGGCGCGCGGATCGAGCGGCGGCCGGGCTGAGCGCGGTGGCGGCGCCGCTCTTCCTGGGGGTGGATGGCGGCGGCACCGGCTGCCGCGCGCGGATCGAGGACGCGGCGGGCAACCCGCTCGGCGCCGGCATGGGGGGGCCCGCCACCACCCGGCTGGGCGTGCCCGCGGCGATGGCGGCGGTGCTGGAGGCCTGCCGCGCCGCGGCGGCGGAAGCGGGGCTGCCGGAAGCGGCGCTGGAACGCTGCCATGCCGGGATCGGGCTGGCCGGCGTCGGGCGGCGCGGCGCGCTGGAGGAGCTGCGCGCCCTGCCCCTGCCCTTCCGCTCCGTGCGCTTCGTCAGCGACGGGCTGGCGGCCTGCCTGGGCGCGCATGGCGGCCGCGACGGCGGCATCGTGATCGCGGGAACGGGCAGCATCGGCCTGGCGCGGGTGGCGGGGGCGGAGCACCGCGTCGGCGGCTACGGCTTCCCCATCTCCGACGAGGGCAGCGGCGCCGATCTCGGTTTGCGGGCGATCCGGCTGGCGCTGCGCGCGGCGGATGGTCGCCACCCTGCCGGTGCCCTGCTGCGCGCGGTGCTGGAACGCTTCGGCGGCGAGCCCACCGTCGCCGTGGCCTGGATGGACCGCGCCAGCGCCACGGACTACGCCACCTTTGCGCCGCTGGTGCTGCGCCATGCCGACAATGGCGACCCCGATGCCCGCCGCACCGTGCAGGATGCGGCGGAGGCGATCGACGGGCTGGCCCGGGCGCTGCTGGAACGCGGGGCGCCGCGGATCGCCCTGCTGGGCGGGCTGGCCAGCGCGATCGAGGCCTGGCTGGCGCCCGACGTGCGGCGGCGCCTCACCCCGGCGGAGGGTGACGCGGTGGCGGGCGCGCTGCTGCTGGCACGGGAAGACGCGGCCGGGTCCTGAGAGCCTGTTTGAGCGGCCCTCTGCCGTCCGTCCCCATCTACTCCTGAGGTGAACACCGCGAACCGCCTGGCGGGGCGGAGGGGTGGGAGAGATGTGGACGGAGCGGCATCGGGCAGGCCACGCGGCGCGCCTGAAGCACATGGTTTCGAGTTGCGCGGTGCGCGAGGTGGCGGACTGGCTGGAGCGGGCTGATCCACCCAGCAGCGACGGTGCCACGCCGACCCTTGCCGTGGTGCGGGCGATCGCGTGGCACCTGCGGGTGGGCGGTGGATGGCGGGCACTACCGCCGGACATGCCGCCGTGGCGGACGGTGTACGGCTGGTTCCGGCGCTGGCAGGCTCTAGGCCTGTTCGGGCGCATGATGCGCGACTTGGCCCGGCTGCGCCGTCGCGCGGCAGGCCGCAGGGCCGAGCCAAGGCTGGCGATCATCGACACGCAAACGGTGAAGTGCATCCCGGTGCGCGGGCCACGTGGCTTCGACGCTGCCAAGCGGACGTTGGGGCGTAAGCGGGTGGCCATGGTGGATGCCGACGGCAACTGGCTGGCCATCGCCGTCGTCCCGGCCTCGGTCCAGGAGCGCGACACCTTGCCTGCACTCGACGATGGCAAGGTGGCCTGGCCGAGCCTGCGGGTTGCGATCCTCGACGGCGCCTTCACCGCCGAGCGCTGCCGCGAGTGGTCAAACCTGCACGGCATGCGCCACGAGGTCGTCGTGCGGCCCCCAGGTCAGCGGGGTTTCGCCGTACTGCCCCGGCGATGGGTGGTCGAGCACAGCTTCGGCTGGCTCGCCCACTGGGGTGGCCTGCTGCGGGATCGTGCCGGTCGCCTCGACGTCGCAGCCGCGCGTCTCGCCTGCGCCGCCGTACTCGCGGCCACCGAGGCCCTCATCAATCCGCTCTGATCTCGCTCAAACAGGCTCTGAGAGAAGCCTGTGCCGTCAGGCCGGGCCGATGCGGCACTGTCCCTATGATCCCGCGGGGGCGCGGCGCCTGCTGGCGGAGGCCGGCTTCCCGAACGGCTTCCGCATGACGCTGCACACCTCCAACGACCGCCACCTGAACGATGCGCGCACGGCACAGACGATGGCGCAGATGTGGTCGCGGGTGGGTGTGCAGACGGCGGTGGAGGCACTGCCCTGGAGCAGCTCTTCCGTGCGCGTCACCAAGCAGGAATTCGGCATGTCGCTGCTGGGCTGAGGCAGCACCACCGGCGAGGCATCCTATGCGCTGGTGAACCTGATGCGGACGGTGAACCCCGCCGCCCGCACCGGTGCTGCCAGTATCGGCCGCTCTTCCAACCCGCAGCTGGACAACAACGAGCGCCGCGCGGCGCAGGAGGCGGTGCGGCTGGCGGTGGAGGAGGTGGCGATCATGCCGCTGTTCCAGCGGAAGAGCATCTGGGCCACGCGCGCGGGATTGCGGATGGAGGCGCGCATGGATGACTGCGCCGTAGCCGTGGGTGTTTTCGCCGTGAAGCCCTGATGCGAGGCGCCGCCGGCCGGGATGTCCAATGCTTCCCGGCCAGCGGCATCAGCCACGTTGCGCTGCGGAACTTCGTCGCGGGCCGGAGCAGCTTCAACAAGAACGGAGTTCCGGCGCTGCCATCGCCGCAGCAGGGAGAGAATTCCGGACCGGAATCGGGCATTGCGTCCGTGCCTCGAAGCCCGACGATGCTGCAACGTCGTTGATGCCATCTTCACAGATAGTGGCGAGATTGCGGCGACGCCGCTGCTGCGGTCACCATCAACTCGGGCCGTGGTACCTCACCATGAAAGTGTTTGCATCCCGCGAAGATCACGCTAGACACTGCGCAGCACTCGACGGCCAGGCCCAGAACAGGGGCCGAAGCCGGAAGAGGTGATCATCTGGCAGCGTGTATCCGCACGGGCCGCATCGTTGCGGAAGCTGTTGGGCCGAGGCGGGCTCAGGGATTCATCGCTTCGGGACACAGGCTGGAGATTTTTGGATTTGAGGATGTTGCTTTCGCGCGCGGCATTGATTTGCGTCGTGCTCAGTTCTGCCTCGATGGTGGTGGGGTGTTCGGCCGTACCGGAGGCGCCCGCCGCGGCGGCGCAGCCGGCACCGGTCCTGGCGCCCCCGCCACCGGTCATCGCGGAGCGCGACCCGTCCACCAGCCGCGAGCAGGGCGACGCATCCTATTACGGCCGCAGCTTCACGGGCCGCAGGATGGCGAACGGGCGGCGCTTCGATCCCCGCGCCGCATCGGTCGCGCACCGGACGCTGCCGCTGGGCAGCACGGTGCTGGTGACCAACCTGTCGAACGGCCGCAGCGTGACGGCCACCGTGGAGGACCGCGGCCCCTTCGTGGAGGGCCGGATCGTCGATCTCAGCCCGAGGCTCGCCGACCACCTGCAGATGCGCCGGCAAGGCGTGGCACCGGTGGAAGTGGAACTCGTCGAGGTCGCCGAGGCGCCCTGACGGAACGGCGGACCGGCTGGCTCCTTCGTCTCCTTGCGCGTGACCACGATCACGCACGACGCGCCAGCGGCGTTTCTGCTCCGGACTGACGGTATCCCGACGTGACGCGGCTCCGTCGCGCGTCCCGCCGGCGCAGATAGGGATGCTTCCGCGCCCGCGGCCCTGCGCGCAGGCGCAGGCGCAGGCGCAGAATTCTGCGGGCCCGGCTTGCTCTTGCGCCCCCGTTTCGCGCTGCCTACCATTCCGCGCAAGTACCGAGACCGCTCCGGCCCAGGTCGCGACGAGGCCTGCTGCCGCACGATGCGTTTCGGGGCAGAACAGGAGGGGGGATACGGGATGGCCATGATCGGACGTCGCGGGCTGCTCGGCGCCGCGGGTGCCGTGTTCGTGGGCTGCTCCTGCGGGACCAGGCCGTTGCTCGCCGCGGATGCGCCCGCCGCGCCGCGCCCGGTCTCCATCGGCGGCCGCCGGGTGCCGGTCTGCGATGTTCACGCCCATTGCGCCTTTCCATCGGTCAACGCGGCCCTGCGCGGCACCCCTTTCGACAAGCCGATCGCGCCGCCTTCCCTGGTGGTGGCGCAGAACCGGATCGCCGCCATGGATGCGCGCGGCATCGACGTGGCGCTACTCTCGGTGAACATCTACTGGTGGTACGATGCGGATCGCGACGTCGCGGAGCGCGTCGTCCGCCTGCAGGACGAAGGGCTGGCGGAACTGTGCCGCGCCTATCCCGGCCGCTTCATGGCCGCGTCCTCGCCGGCGGTGCAGTTTCCCGACCTCGCGGCGCAGCAGCTCGAACATGCCGTGCGCAACCTCGGCGCCCGCGCTGCCTCCGTGGGTGGCCACGTCAAGGGCGAGATGCTGTCCTCGCCGCGCTTCGACCCCTTCTGGGCCAAGGTGGTGGAGCTGGGCGTGCCGGTGTTCATGCATCCCGACGGGGCGCAGAACCTGGTGCCGACGCGCGCCTGGGACGGGCGCGGCGAGCTCAACAACGTCATCGGCAATCCGCTCGAAACCACCATGTTCCTGAGCCGGATGATCTTTGACGGCACCCTCGACCGGTTCCCCGGCCTCAAGATCATCGCGGCCCATGGCGGCGGCTACCTGCCCTCCTATCTCGGCCGCGTCGAAGTGGCCTGCGAGGTGCGCCCCAATGCGGGCTGCACCAACAAGCGCAAGCCGTCCGAATACCTGCGCGACCAGATCATGGCCGACAGCATGGTGTTTTCCGAGCAGGGCATCCGCCACCTGGTGGCGGAGATGGGCCCCGGGCAGATCATCTACGGTTCCGACATGCCCTATGTCTGGCCCGACACGATCGACCACCTGGTGCGTGCCCAAGGGATGGGCGACGACGACAAGCGCGCCATTCTCGGCGGCAACTTCCAGCGCGTCCTCAAGATGGCCTGACGGGCGCGGCCCCCGGCGCCGGACTGCGGGCCGCCGGGGGCTGCTGCGGCCGGTCGGGCGGTGGTCGACATGGTGATCCGCGGCGGCATGTCCGGCGGGTCGCTGCCAATGCCGGCGGTCGGCGCGGCCGGGATCTCGACGAAGCGTCGTGCCATGGTCGCGTTTCCCTCGCCGCGGTGGACTGCGCGGCGGGAAAACGGAGCGCGTGCCAACCCTTTCCCCCGGCGCTGCCGGGGGATGTTGCGGGAAACCAGTCGCCTCAGGCGCGCAGGCGCGGGATGAGACGGCGCGGGTTCTCCATCTCCACCGCCCGCATCACCGCCGGATCCAGCTGGACGCCGAGCAGGTTGCCGACCTGGTCCACCGGCAGGCGGAACGGGTAGTCGCTGCCCAGCAGCAGCTGGGTCGGCGGCACGATGCGCAGCAGCGCCCCGAGAGAGCCGGCATTGCCCACCTGCGCCGTGTCGTAGTTCCAGTGCGCCAGCGCCGCCCGCACGCCGCCCGGCGGCAGCTTGGCCGCCATGCCCGGGCCAGCCGCCAGCGTGTCGAAGCGCTCGATCAGGAAGGGCATGGTGCCGCCGGCATGGGAGAAGATGAATTCGATGTTCGGCCAGCGCGTCGCCGCCCCGGCAAAGGTCAGGCTGGCAATGGTGCGGGTGGTGTCGGTGCCCCATTCAATGGCGCTGTCGGTGATCCCCGGCACGAGGTTCACGCAGCAGGCGGCGCTGACCGGATGGGTGTAGACCACCGCGCGGCGCCGGTTCAGCTCGTCGAACAGCGGCGCGAAGTACGGGTCGCCCAGCCACTTGCCGTCGTAGTTGGTGAAGAGCTGCACGCCGTCCGCCTTCAGTTCGTCGAAGGCATGCGCCAGCACGCGCAGCGAGGCGTCGATGTCGGGCAGCGGCAGCGAGGCGAAATTGCCGAACTTGCCGGGATGGTCGCGCACCAGCCCCGCCACGTACTCGTTGCAGGCGCGCCCGAGATCCTCGGCGCGGTTGCCGGCCACCGCCAGCCCGGGATTGGTCAGCGACAGCACCGCGGTGGTGATGCCCGAGCGCTCCATCTGTTCCAGCGAGCCTTCCAGCGTCCAGCTGTCACCCACCGGATTGCGCGGCGCATTGGAGGCCCGCGCCGCGGCCAAGTAGGCGGGCGGCGCGACGTGGTGGTGCACGTCGATCCGCGCCGCGTTGGTGCGCGCCAGGTTGCGCGCCGGCTGCCCCGTGCCCGGCGCCGCGGCGGGCGCCTGGGCCTGGGCCGGACGCCACGCCGCCAGGGCACCGCCGAGCATCGCCGCACCGAGCAGCCCGCGCCGCGTCGGGCGGCATCCGCAGCCGAGATGGGTGGGGCGGGCCGCGTTCTCGCAAGACAGCATCGGCGTTTCTCCCGTGGTCCTGATCAACGGCGTGCAGGGGCAACGCCGCGTCGGATTTGATGCCCATAGGATCGCGTCCGCCAGCGCAGATCAACCCGGCCGCGCCGCACGGGAGGAGTTCGGCGCAGCCGGGTCGCGCGACATCACGGGGCAGGCCGGGCCCTCACGGCGGCACGCCCAGCCTTCAGCGCAGCCGGCAGGGTGTTCGGCAGGGCGAACCGCCACATGCCGCCAGGCCGCCCGACGACGTCGGGAGGGTTACGCGACCCGCGCCTTCTGGTGGTCCCAGGCCTTCTGGAACAGGTTCCGTTTCCACAGGTTCTCCCGGCACGCCGCCTGCTCCTCCGGCGTGAAGACGTAGGGGCGGCCCAGCGCGCGCGCCATGTACTGGCGCTGCGCATTGTCTTCCAGGTAGAGGGCCAGCGCGAAGCTCTCGACGATGTCCGCGCCGACCACCACCGCCCCGTGGGAGCGCAGCAGCACCGCCCGGCCCGCGCCCAGGGTCTGCGCCAGGGCCGCCCCGGCCGCGCCCGTGTTGACCGAGAGCGGGTTCGGGAACAGCGGCACCTCGCCCAGCAGGGTTCCCTGGGCGTAGACGGGCGCGAAGGCTTCGCCGACCATGGACAGATAGGTCGACCATTTCGGATGGCCGTGCACGACGGCGCCGACATCCGGGCGCTGGCGGTAGATCGCGGCGTGGATATGGTATTCCAGCGGCGGCGCGTCCGTTCCCCGGATCCTCTCGCCGTCCAGGCCGATCTCGACGAGGTCGTCCGTGGTCAGGTGGCTGCGGACGGAACGGCCCGAATTGATGAGCAGCCGGTCCGGCGCCGTGCGGATGCTGCAATGGCCGTTGTAGTCGATGATCTCCGCCTGCGTGAGCATGCGCACGGCATCGACGAGTTGCTGTTCCCGCTCAGCCTCAGTCATCCTGCGTCTCCAGAGCCGGTGCGGCACGACGGCCGGTGCAGGTTGCGCCACCCGCGGGGGCCACACCCGTGGGCGGGCCGCTTCGCGACGGTTCCGTCCCTTTCGGCGGCTGCGCCGCGTCGGAACACCCGGACGGTCACTGGGCCTGCGCGCCCGACGCGCGCGCGATGGGAACCCAGCGCTCGGTTTCCTCCTGCACGAAGCGCGTGAACTCGGCGACGGTGAGGGGACGGCTCACCGCCCCCTCGTCGTTCAGGCGCTGCACCATCGCGGGAAGCGCCAGGATGCGGCGGACCTCCTCGTTGAGCTTCTCGGCAATGGCGGGCGCGAGGCCCGCGGGCCCCGACAGGCCGAACCAGGTCGTCGCGACGAGGTCGGGATAGCCGGACTCGCGAAAGGTCGGGACCTCCGGAAAGGCGGGAAGGCGCTCCTGGGAGGATACCGCCAGGGCACGCAGTTGGCCGCCGCGGATGCTGCCCGCGGCGGAGGGAAGCGCCATGAAGCCGCAGTCCAGGACGCCGCCGAGCAGGTCGGAGATGCTGTTGTTGCCGCCGCGATAGGGAACGTGTTCCAGGCCGGCATTCGCCGCCTGCCGGAACATCTCGCCGATGAGGTGGCCGTGGGTCCCGACGCCGGGCGAGGAGAAGGACTTGGACTGGCCGCGCCTGGACGCCTGGATGAAGTCCGGCAGGGTCCGGGCCGGGTCCGCCACCCGCACCACCAGCGCGATCGGCGGACCGCCGAGATAGGCGACATGGGTGAAACTGCGCACGCCGTCGTAATCGGCGCCGCTGCCGATCGCCGGCGCGATCACGTGCGAGGCGATGCCGGAGATGAGGAGGTTGTAGCCGTCCGGCGCAGCCCGCGCGACGGCGGAGGAGCCCAGGACGCCACCGCCGCCGGGCCGGTTCTCCACCACGAAGGGCTGCTTCAGGCTCTGGGAAAGTTCCTGGCCCACCAGCCGGCCGAGCGTGTCCGCGCTGCCACCCGGGGCAAAGGGGGCGATGATCCGCACGGGCCTGGACGGCCAGGCCTCGCCGCTCTGCGCCAGGGCAGGGCCGCCCAGGGCGGCGGCCAGCCCCGCCAGGGCGGTCCGGCGCGTCAGGCCGGTCCGGGTCCCCGAAGCGCCCTGCGCCCCGAGGGCCTCATCATTCGCTGACATCGCCGCTTCCTCCGTGTTTCGTTTCTTTCCTGCCCCGCGAGCGGGCGGGCATCCAGCAGGATGGTGCAGGGCCATTTACGACGTATTTCGCTGCGGTGGAGGGCCCCGCGCTCACCGGTTGCGCGCGCGGCGCGGCCACGGTTGTGTCACGTGCGCCCGCGCCGGGCACCACACGAAAGCCTGGGCGATGCCAGGGGTGCGCGCAGAGGGTCCCGGGCCGGGATTTTTCGTTCCGGCCCGATCCCCGCTGCCCGGCCTAGGCTGCCGACCCGGGCGCGTTCCGTTGCGGGGAAGCGCGGGAAACCGCAGGCCGGGCCTCAGGCGTCGCGAAAGCCCTGCGGCGTGGGGATGCCCCAGGCATTGGACAGGAAGGGGTCCATCTCCCAGCGGCGCGGTCGTAGGGGCGTTTCGTGGTGCCAGGGGCGCGGGTCCCAGTGGCCAGCGGCCTCGTCGCTCATCTGGTCCAGCTCCGTGTAGAGCTCCAAGATCTGTCCGTCCGGGTCGAGGTGGTAGGTGTAGATGTTGTGCCCCACCGTGTGCCGCCCCGGCCCCCAGATGAGCGGGACGCGCCGCTTTCCCAGCATATCGCAGGCCTCCTTCACATGCGCCCAGTCACGCAGCTCCATCGCCAGGTGATGGAGGCGCGGCGCCGGGCTGCGCAGAAGGTTCACGGTGTGGTGGTCCGGCCCGCAGCGCAGGAAGGCGAAGAAGTCGCCCATCCAGTCGGAGACGCGGAAGCCCAGCACCTCCGTGAAGAAGGCGACGCTGCGCGCGGGGTCCACCACGCGAAAGGCGGCGTGGCCGAGCTTCAGCGGGGCGATGGTGCCGCCCGCCGGCGAAGCGCCGGAAGCTTCGCGCTCCTCGTAAATCTCGATGCGCTGCCCGTCAGGAGAGTCGAAGGCCACGAGGGCGGGCAGGTCGGGCCCCGTGTCGGAGCGGTGCTCCGCGGCGAGGCCGTGGCCGGAAAGCTGGCGCGCGACATCCCGCAGTTCCGTCCCGCGCGGCACCTGCAGGCCAAGCGCCGCGCAGCCCGCCGCCTCGCCGCGCCGGAGCACGACGGAATGGTGGTCCCCCGGGCAGGCCAGGAAAACCGCGTCGCCGTCGCGCGCCACGGTGGCCAGGCCGACCAGCCCGGCATAGTGCTCGACCTGGCGCTCGAGCTCCGGGGTGAACAGCGCCACGTGGCCGATCTTGCTGACACGGATCATCGGAAACCCTCGGGTTGGGAGGAGAAGGGGGGAAAGCGCGCCGGGGTAGGCCAGCCGGGCGGGCTCCGCCTCGCGCGCCGGCACCGCCGGCCCGGGGCCGCGGGTGCCGCGGTCGGGCGCGTTGGCCCGCGATCCGGTGTTCCGGGCGTCGCGGGCCCGATGCGGGATGGCTGCTTCATCCGCCGCCCCGCTCAGCCCCCCGTGATGCCTTCGCGCGCGATCACCTCGCGCCAGAAGGCGAACTGCCCGGCGATGTGCGCCCGCGCCTCCTCCGGCGTGCCGCCGGTCGGGCGCATGGCGCCGAGGCGCAGCTTTTCCCGGGTGGCGTCCTCCCCCAGCCAGGTGTTCACCGCCTCGTTCAGCCACGCCACGAGGCCGGGCGCCATGCCGGGCGGGCCGAGCATGGCGTACCAGAGCTCGGGATTGGCCAGCGGGAAGCCCGCCTCGTCGAGCGTGGGCACGGCCGGCATCTCCTCCCAGCGCTGGCGCGCCGCCACGGCCAGGACTCGCAGCTGCCCGGCCTGGGCGAGCGGCAGCGCCATGGGCGAGGGCAGCATCCCCGCCGTCACCCGGCCGCCGACCAGATCCTGCACCGCGGGCGCGGAGCCGCTGTAGGGAATGTGGTTCAGCTCGATCCCGGCGCTGCGCATGAACAGCGTCATCACGAGGTGCTGCGCCGTGCCGTTGCCCGGGGATGGATAGTCCAGCGCCCCCGGCCGGGCGCGCGCCAGCGCCGCGAGTTCGCGCACATCGGCGGCCGGCAGGTCGGGGTGCGCGACGAGCACCAGGAAGCTCGACCCCAGCAGCGCCACCGGCGTGAAGCCGCGCACGGGGTCGTAGTCCATCCGGCCGGGATACAGGGACGGGTTGACCACCAGCGGCGAGGCCTGGACCAGGAGGGTGCGCCCGTCCGGCGCCACGCGGGCGACGTGCTGCGTGCCGATATTGCCGTTGGCGCCCGGCCTGTTCTCCACCACCGCCGCGGCGCCGGAGCGCTGCTGGAGGAACAGTGCGAAGAGACGCGCCAGGATGTCCTGCGGCGTGCCCGGGGTGGTGGGCACCACGATCGTCACGGGCCCCGCCGGCTGCGCCCCGGCATGGCCACGGGGCAGCAACAGCGCCGGGGCGGCCAGCGCCGTGGCGAGCAGGACGCGACGGCCCAGGGGATGCGAGGCGCCCGGCATCAGGCCGGCACGGCTTCCAGCGGGGCCGGAACCGCCCCGCCGTCGCGAAAGGCGAGTGCCGCTGCCTCGACGTCGTAATCGTAAAGTTGCCGGCGGAAGCGGCCGGCATCGGCGATCTCCCGGTCGCGCTGCTCCAGGCTGCCGGAGCGGGAATCGTAGCGCAAACCGTTGCGCCGCGCCTCGGCCTGGATCACGTCGGTGCGGACGCGCCGCAGCGCCTCGTAGCGCCGCAGCACCTCCGGCACCGCCGCCGCACCCTGCCCTTCCAGCAGCACGGCCAGGGCCACGCCGTCCTCGATCGCCTGGTTGGCGCCCTGGCCGAGATGCGGCAGCATCGGGTGCGCCGCATCGCCCAGCAGCACGAGGCGTCCCGCCGTCCAGGCCGGCAAGGGCCTGCGGTCATAGAGGCCCCACCAGAAGCAGCTTTCCACCTGGGCCAGCAGCTCCGTCACCGGCGCGTCCCAGCCGGCGAAGGAGGCGGCCAGCTCGTCCCGGTCGCCCACCGCGGACCAGGATTCCACCGTCTGGCTGCTGGTGGGCACGAAGCCGACATAGTTGAGCAGCTGGCCGCTGCGCACCGGAAACACCATGAAGTGCTTGCCGTCGCCCATCCAGACCTGGTGCGCCTCATCGCGCCAGTTTGGCAGGCGGTCGCGCGGCACCAGGCCGCGATAGGCCCGGGAGCCCGAATATTCCGGCGGCATGGGGCCGACCACGTATTTCTGCAGCACGGAGTGGATGCCGTCGGCGGCGATCACGAGGTCGGCCTCGGCGGTGCGGCCATTGGCGAATTCCAGCCGCGCGACGTCGGCGTCCTGCTGCAGCCCCACGCAGCGGTGCCCGGTGCGCACGACGCCGTCGGGCAGCGCCGCGGCCAGCGCGTCCAGCAGGTCGGCCCGGTGCATGCCGTAGAAGCCGTTCCAGCCGCTGGAATCCGTCGTCACGATGGGACCGACCACGCTGCCGTCCATGCGGCAATAGCGCGAGGCCGGGCCGACCCGGGCGCCGACCCGGGCCAGCGCGTCGCGCAGCCCCATGCGTTCCAGCTGCCGCAGGCTGTTCGGGTAGATGAAGACGCCGGCGCCGATCTCGCCCAGCGCGGGCGCCTGCTCGAACACCGAGACCTGGATGCCCCGGTGGCGCAGCGCGCAGGCCGCGGCGAGGCCACCGATGCCGCCACCCACGATCGCGGCGCGCAATGGCCTGTCTGACATGGCGTGTTTCCTTCCTGCTCGGCGCCGCCGGGATGCGGGGCGGAAAGGGCGGCGGGCAGGACCGGTGCGCGCGCGGCGCAACCGCCGGACATCCCCGTCACCACGCGCGCTCCCCGCGGAGCCTCCCTTCTCGCCCGTCCTTGCTTTCCGCGCAGGATGGCGGCGCCGGATACGGCCGGCAACCCTCGGATTGCGCGGGATCGCAGCGGTGTATCGGCCGCGGGGGGCGCTCTCGCCTCCCGCGGCGGCGATCGTGCAGTGGCTGCGGGTCCGTGCGGCCAGCCGGCAGGGCCCTTTCCGCACGTGATCCGCCGATGGCCTCGCCGGGCCATTCCTATTCCGCGGTGATGCCGGCCTGCCGGATGACGTCGCCCCAAAGGCGCGCCTCGGCCCTGGTGAAGGCGAGCGCCTCCTCGGGCGTATTGCCGACAGGGTCCGCCCCGGCTTCCGTCAGGGTCTTGCGGGCCTGCTCGTCGTGCAGGCTCGCGCGCACCACGGCGCCGATCTGCTCCACGATGGCGGGCGGCGTACGCGGCGGCGCCACCAGGCCGAACCAGGCGGTGGACACCAGCCCGTCCAGGCCCGCTTCCCGGGCGGTCGGCAGTTCCGGCAGCTGCGCCGAGCGCTGGGTATCGGCGATCGCCAGGGCCCGCAGCTTCCCGGCCCGCAGCAGGGACAGCACCGCCGCCACGTTGGCGAACATCATGTCGACCCGCCCGGCCATGACATCCGTCAGCGCCTGGGGCGCGGAGGAATACGGGATGTGGCTCAGCTTCGTCCCGGTCAGCGAACTGAACAGCTCCGCCGTCAGGTGCGGGGTCGAGCCGGCACCGTTGGAAGCGTAGGTGAAGCGCCCCGGCTCCTGCCGCATCGCCGCCACCAGGCCGAGGACATCCCCGGCCTGCACGCTGGGCCCGACGGCGATCAGGTTCGGCACCCGCAACAGGGTGGAGATCGGCACGAAACCGGCGGGGTCGTAGGGGAGGTTGCGGTACAATACCTGGTTGAAGGCGATGGGCCCGGGCGAGGCGATCATCAGCGTGTGACCGTCCGGCGCCGCGCGCGCCACGGCGGCCGCACCGATGTTGCCGCCAGCGCCGGCCTGGTTCTCCACCACCACCGGCTGCGGCCAGGCCGCGCGCATGCGCTCGGCCACGATGCGCGCCGAGATGTCGGCGAAGCCTCCCGGCCCGTAGGGAAGCACGATGCGGACCGGGCGATTGGGGAAGCTTTCCTGGGCCGCGAGCGGCCGGCCCAGGGCGGCCAGCCCGAGGGCGAGAGCGGAACGGCGAAGGATCACGGGAACTCCTCCCTGGGACGGTTGGTTCCGACGCCGTTCGGGCGAGAACCGGCGCCCGTTCGGTCAGGCCGCGTGGCGCACCCTCACCCGGATGCACCACCGGCCGCGGTGGCGCTGCGATGGCGGCACGGGTTCACGGTGCCGGGCGGCCGCCGGATGCCTCGTTGAGGTCCCGCTCCGCACCGGGCGGACACAGGAGGTCGATCAGGCAAGGGCGGCCGGCTTGCACCACCTGCAGCGCGCGGGCGATCGCCGCGGGCACGTCCTCCGGCCGGCTGACCGGGCCGATCGCCTCCACGCCCTGCGCCTCGGCCAGCTTGGCGAAGTCCAGGGCCGGGTCGTCCATGCGCTGCCCGATCCAGCGGCGCGACGGGTCGCGGCCGCGCCGCCGCGCCACCCCTTCCTGGTGCAGCTCATCGTTGAGGTAGGAACGGTTGTTGTTGACCAGGATGAGCAGCGGGATCCCGTCATGCGCGGCGGTCCAGAGCGCGTTGATGCCCATCGACACGTCGCCATCCCCCAGCACTGCCACCGGCAGGCGCCCCGTCCCACGCAGCGCCAGCGCCGCCCCGATGGAGATGCCGAGGCCGGAGCCCACGCCGCCGCCGCCATCCTTGCCCAGGTACGACAGCGGGTGGCGCAACGGCCAGGCCTGATCCGGCCAGCCGCGGCTGAGCGCGACGAAACTGACCAGGTCGGGATCCTCCACGGCGTCCCGCAGCGCTGCCGCCACGGCCGAGAGGGTGACGTGCCGCGCCGGCGCGGCCGGCGGGGGCGGCGAGGACGCGGCGTGCCATCCGGCGCGGGCCGGTGCGGGACCCAGCGCCGCGAGCAGCTCGGCCACCGTGGCATCGGGGTCGCCCGCCAGCGGATGGTCCACCGCCGCCAGCCCCTGGTGTTCCATGGAAGCGCCGTGGTGCAGCTGGTGGTCCAGCGTCACCTCGATCACCGGGACGGGCGGGGCCTCGGCCGGCCAGGCCTGCTTCAGCGTGCCCCCGAGGTCGATCCAGTCGAGCGCGAGCAGCAGGTCGGCCTGCTGCAGCACCGCCCTGGCGGGACCGGACAGGAAGTTGAACATCGGTGCCGCGTGCAGCGGGTGATCGGTGGGAAAGGCCGCGCCGGCCTTGAGGTCCGTCAGGACGGCCGCGCCCAGCCGCTCCGCCAGCCGGACGCGGTTGGTCCAGGCTTCGGTCGTGCGCGCACCCTTGCCGGCCAGGATCACGGGCCGCTCGGCCGCCTGCAGCTGCTGCAGGGCGGCCGCAAGGGCGGCGGCATCGGGCCGGGATGGCGCGGGGGCCGCGAAGCGCCGCGGCTGCGGCAGTGCCGGGGGACGCTGTAGGGGGTCCTCCTGCAAGGCCGCGTCGAGGCAGACGTAGACGGGCGCCGGGGGACCGGAGCGCGTCAGGCGGTCGGCGCGCAGCAGCGCTTCCACCATCGCCGGCACGGAGGCCGGCTGGTTGTCCCACTTGATAAAGGACCGCACCAGCGCGGCCTGGTCCGTCGCGGTGTGGATCCAGTCGATCCAGGGGCGGCGCCGCGCCGCGTCGACCGGCCCCGTGGCGCCGAGGATCAGCATCGGCACGCGGTCGCACCAGGCGTTGAAGATCGCCATGGAGCCGTGCATCAGCCCGACATTGCTGTGCAGCACCACCGCCATCGGCTCACCCGTGACCTTGGCCCAGCCATGCGCGATGCCGACCGCGTGCTCCTCGTGCAGGCAGAGGACCATCTTGGGATCGGCATCACCGAGATAGTTCACGAGGCTGTCGTGCAGCCCGCGGAAGCTGGCGCCGGGATTCAGCGCGACGTAGCGGAAGCCCAGGTCGCGCAGCAGCTGCGCCGCGACGTCGCTGCCCCAGCCCATCTCGTTTGAACCGGAAGCCGGCGTCGCAGGGTTCATGGCGTTTCTTGATCCTCCGGGCACGAGGCCGCTACGGGCGGACGTGCGCAATTCTTCTGCCGTCAACTTCCGGATCATCACGTTAGAGCCGGTGCGGCTTCGGTCAAGCCACTGGCGCCGGTCCCTCATATGCAGGGCCGCGCTTCAACGTGTGGAAGATTCACGCCTGCCGTCCAGGGCGGCATACCGCGACGACCGAGGATGTCTTTCGCGCAACGGCTTGTTCTTCGTCGTCAGCAGATCGCTGCCCGGGATGCGCAGCGCGCGGAGTGGCGCGCGCGTGTTTCCCTGCATCCTGCTGGCGACTATTTCCAATGCCGCGCTGTTGCTGCGCGCCTGCATCCTGCGCCTCGGAACGGCCGCGACATGCTTCCGCCCCCGCGATGCGGCCCGACACGACGGCGCCTCTTGTTGCTGCCGGCGGCCCATGTGGACGTGCTTCCACAACGGCACTCCTGGACCGGCACCGCGCCGCGCTTGCCCTCACCGGCACTTCCCCCGGAGGTGCGACGCCTGTGGCAGGGACGTCGGAAAAGGTGCACCACTACTCCCCGGAACTACACACCTAGTGTCCGAGGATAGCCTTGACCTCGAGGTACTCCTCGAAGCCGAAAACCCCGAACTCCCGCCCGTTGCCGGACTGCTTGTAGCCGCCGAAGGGAAGGCTGCGGTCGAAGACGGCGCCGTTGATGTAGACGCGCCCCGCCCGGATCCGGTCGGCGACGCGGCGCGCGCGGGCGGGATCCGCGGACTGCACGAAGCCGGCCAGGCCGAAAGGCGTGTCGTTGGCGACTCTGATCGCCTCCTCCTCCGTGTCGTAGCTCAGGATGCAGAGCACAGGGCCGAAGATCTCCTCCCGCGCGATCCGCATCCCCGGCTCCACGTCGCCGAACACCGTCGGCAGGGCGTAGTAGCCGCGGTTGAGCTGCGCCGGCCGCCCCAGGCCGCCGGCAACCAGCGTCGCGCCCTCCTCGATGCCGGAGCGAATAAGGTCCTGCACCTTCCCGGACTGCATCCGGCTCACGAGCGGGCCCATGGTGGTTGCGGGGTCCAGCGGGTCGCCGAGGCGGACGCTGCCCACCGCCTCGCGCGCCGCCTCGAAGGCCGCCTCGCGCGCTGCGCGGGGTACCAGCATCCGCGTGGGCGACTGGCAGTTCTGGCCGCCATTGGTGTAGCAGGCATGAACGCCCCCGATCACGGCCGCACGCAGGTCGGCATCGTCCAGGATGATATTGGCCGACTTGCCGCCCAGCTCCTGCGCCACGCGCTTCACCGTTTCCGCCGCCAGCTTCGCCACCCGCACGCCGGCGGTCGTGGAGCCGGTGAAGGACACCATGTCGATCCCGGGATGGGCGGCGATCGCCTCCCCCACCGTGGGGCCGTCACCGTTCACGAGGTTGAACACGCCGGGCGGCAGGCCGGCCTCGTGAACGACCTGGGCAAAGAGCATCGCGCTGAGCGGCGCGACCTCGCTGGGCTTCAGCACCACCGTGCAGCCCGTGGCCAGGGCGGGGGCGACCTTCGAGGCCACTTGGTTCAGCGGCCAGTTCCAGGGCGTGATGAGGCCGCAGACGCCGATGGGTTCGCGGCGGAGGATGCCGTTGCCCATCCGCTCCTCGAAGCGGTACTCCGCGAGCACCCGCACCGCCTCCTCGAAATGGAAGAGGGCGACGGTGGCCTGGCGCTCCGTCGCGAAGGTGATGGGGGCGCCCATCTCCAGCGTCATCGTTCGCGCCAGCTCCGGCAGCCGCGCGCGGAAGCCCGCGATGATGCGGTTGAGGTAGCCCAGGCGCTCCTCGACGCTCGTGAGGGAATAGGTCTCGAAGGCCCGGCGCGCGGCGGCAACGGCCCGGTCCACGTCCCCGGCGGAGCCGAGGCTGATCCTGGCGAAGACCTCTTCCGTCGCGGGGTTCTCGACGCCCAGCGCCGATGGCGCGGCCGGGTCCACCCAGGACCCGTCGATGTAGAATTTCAGCGTGTCCATGGCGGTCCTGGCCCTAGAGGTGCCTGCCCTCGTCCACGGGCAGCACGATGCCCGTGGAGCTGGTCAGGTTGACGATGCAGGCGATCACGGCCCGCGCGACGTCGTCGGGGGTGGTGACGTGGGCAAGGGGGAGGCGCTCGGCCGTCCTTTCCAGCTGCTCCCGCGTGCGGCCGGGCACGAAGCCCGTGTCCACCCCGGCCGGCGAAACGGAGAAGACCCGCACCTTCGGCGCCAGCACCTTCGCGAGCGCGAGGGTGAGCGCGTCCACGCCCGCCTTCGCCGCGAGATAGGCCAGGCTGCTGCCGAGGCCGGTGCGGGCCGCGATGGAGGAGATGTTGACGATCGCCGCGCCCTCGCCGCGTTCCAGCAGGGGGCGGAAGGCGCGGATCACGGCGAAGGGGCCGCGCAGGTTCACGGCGACAGTGCGGTCGAAGATCTCGTCCGTCAGCGCGTCCAGGTCGCCGGCGGGCACGGGCGTCGTCGCGCCGCCGGAGTTCACCAGTGCGTCGAGCCGCCCGTGGCGCCGTTCCACCGCCACCACGGCCTCCGCGATGGAGGAGGGCTCGTCGATCGCGACGCGCAGCGCCATGTGGCCGCTGCCGTCCAGCGCGGCAGCCACCTCCTCCGCCTCCGAACGTCGGCTGTTGTAGCCGACGACCACCGCGGTCCCCATCGCGGCGAGGCGCACCGCCGTCGCCCGGCCGATGCCGCCGCTGGCGCCCGTCACGAGCGCGACTTTCGGAACGGACAGCGTGGGGAGGCGCGTGCCGCGTACCGGCGCGGCTTCTCTTGCTTCCTCGCTCATCGCGGCTCTCCCTTCGCGTTCGGCGGCGAAGCTAGTGAAAGCGCGGGGCGCGTCGACTCGTGATTGCCGAAATTCCGCATCCCGGAAAGTGCGCAGATTGGCGGGGCGCCACCCGATGGCTCGTCTAGGGTGCCTCCATCAAGCGGCGCGGCTCTTGCGCGGCAGGGGAGGAAGGCATGGACACGCGCGTTACTCGCAGGGCCGCGCTCGGTATCGGCGCGGCCGGGCTCCTGGCCCCGCCGGTCGCGCGGGCCCAGTCCTGGCCCTCGCGGCCGGTCACGATGATCATGCCCTTCTCCGCCGGCGGCGGGACGGACCTGCTGGCGCGGGCGCTGGCGCAGTATCTCGGCGAAACGCTGGGGCAGCAGTTCGTGGTGGACAACCGCAGCGGCGCGGGCGGCAACATTGGCGGCGCCGCCGTCGCGCGCGCCGCGCCCGATGGCTACACGATCCTGTTCGGCACGCCCGGGCCGTTGGCGAACAACAAGCTGATCTACCGCAACCTGTCTTTCGACCCCGAGCAAGCCTTCGCGCCGGTCGTGCTGATCGCGAAGTCGCCGCTCGTCGTCGCGGCCAGCACCTCGCTTCCGGTGAGGGACATCCGGGAGATGGTGGCCCATGCGAAGGCGAATCCCGGGAAGCTCACCGTCGGCGTGCCAGGGAACGGGACGCTCGGCCACATCACCGCGCTGCTGCTGGAAAAGGAGCTGGGAATCAGCCTGACGAGCGTGCCCTATCGCGGCACGGCCGACGTGGTGAAGGACATCCTGGGCGGTCAGATCGACCTCGCGATGGACTTCCTGCCCTCCTACGTGCCGCTGGCACAGGAGGGGAAGATCCGCGCCCTCGCCGTGACCACCGCCCAGCGGTCGAGCGACCTGGCGGATGTCCAGACCGTGCAGGAGGCCGGGTTCCAGGGCTTCGAGGCCTCGGCCTGGTACGCACTGGCCGCGCCGGCGGGAACGCCGGCCGAGATCGTGGGCCGGCTGAACGCTGCGACCAACGCCTTTCTCGGGAGCGAGAAGGGCAAGGATGCACTGGCCAGGCTGAGCATGCAGGGCGTCGGCGGCAGCCCGGCGGAGCTGAAGGACTTCATCACGGCTGAGCTGCGCAAGTGGGGCCCGGTGATACGGGAGGCGAACATCGTCATGTGACGGGGCGAAGCGGGGAAAAGGCACCCTGCGGGCGGTCAGACCAGGCGCGAGGGCGGGCCGGAGGTGCTGGCGCCGGTGGACAGGCCGGTGCCGCGCGGCCTTTCCTTCGCCCAGGCGGGACTATGGCGTCGGGGACAGGGCGGACTACCGCGAGGCGGACTGGCCGGAGCGGGTGCGCGCCCGGGAACCGGTAGAGTAGGTCTGGCCGCTGATCGAGAACGGCCGGACTCGCCGCCACATCTGCGGCATCCACCCGCTGGAGAAGGGAGGGGACGGCGCAATCCGTGCTCGACGCGAAGGCCCGGATCGGCAATCTGGTGCTGACGGTATCCGGCATGGCGGAGGCCGTGCCGGAGCCGCTGACCTGAGCGACCCACACGTCCAATCCGTCCTGCGCGCCGTTTCGGTGCTGAAGGAGCTGAACCGGCAGCGCACCACCACGGTGGAGAAACTGTATCGCGCTACTGGGTTGCCAAAGCCGACCATCATGCGGCTGCTGGGCACGCTGATCGCCGCGGGGCTGGTCACGAAGGCAAGCCGAGGGCTCGGCTACCACGTCACCTCCGACGTGCTCTCGCTGAGCGCCGGCTACCATGGCGGGCCGCTCGTGGCAGAGGCCGGGCGGCCCTGGGCGGCAGACCTGACCCGCCGCCTGCGCTGGCCCGCCGCCATCGCGGTGCTGGACGGGGCGCGGATGGTCATCAGCGTCAGCACCATCGCGGACAGCGCGGTCTCGCCCTTCCACAGCTCGGTCGGATCGCATCTCAGTCTCGTCACGCGCGCGCTCGGCCGCGCCTACCTCGCCTGGTGCCCGGACACGGAGCGGCGGATCCTGTTGCGGATGCTCCTCGCCTCCTCCGACCAGGAGGATAGCCCGCCGCACCTCGCGTGCATGATCCGCGGCATCGTCGCTTCCGTACGACAGCAAGGCTATGCGCTGCGCGACCCGAAGGTGGAGCCGCGCTCCTCCGACACGGTGGCGGTGCCGATCGCCTTCGGGGACGCGGTGGCCGGCACGCTCGGCCTCAGCTACTTCCGTTCCGCCGTGAACCACCGCGTCCTGACGGAGGAACTGGTGCCAGCCCTGAAGGAGGCGAGCCGGGAGATCACCGCCTCTATGGAGCGCCTCCAGCGCGGCGCCTGAGCTCGACTTCGGCTGTTGGTTTGCACCGAGAGCTGACCCGGGATTGGAGTGCGCCCCTCCTGGTGGACGGCTTGGGCGAAATGGATTGACCTCTCTGGCTGGGCTTCCGGAGGATGGAAGTCATGGCACGGCACCGTTCCCACAGTGTCGCATTCAAGCGGCAGGTG
>NZ_JBLLEB010000035.1:0-44126 GCF_047690175.1 Roseomonas sp. BN140053
GAGGTAGGGTGCGACCAGACCCCATTCCTCATCGGATACGTCGGACGGATAAGCCTTGCGGGTCATCCCGCAAATCTGGACCTCCCCTCAGTCCACAACAGCCTCTAGGGTGTTCTGGCCTGGCGCTGTCCCCGGACGGCCCGGGGTTGGCGGACGTGCTGGAGCACGCTGGGATGTTCGCGCCCGTGGACCGGGACGCCGACGCGATCCGGGCGCGCATGGTGGCACTGTCAGCCGGCTACGCCGAACGCGCCGCGGCGATGGCGGTAGCGAGCCAGGACAACACGCCCGACGATTGGCTGGGCCGGGTGGTGGACGTTCCCGTTGATGCCGCGCCCGTTGCCGCCAGCATCGGGGACGTTGAGACGGCCGTGTCGGACGCGCTGGCCGGCTTCTTCGCTGGTGCAGGGGACCGCTTGGCGGCACGCCGCCCTGTGGCAGCGCGGGGTGCCCGGCCGTGAGCGGCACCGATGCGCTACCCCTGGAGGATCTGGCCGGCGGGCCGCAGGTGGGCATCCGTGCTCCGGTGGGCATCGGCAAGACCCGCGCGCTGGCCGAGCGCATCCGGGACGTGCTGGCCCGCGATCCCGCCGCGCGCGTGGCCTTTGTCGTGCCGGATCATCGGCTCGCGGCCGAGGCGCAGGCCCGGCTCGCGGCCGAGCTGGGTTCGGCTGCTACCGTCGCGACCTGGCCGGGACAGGACCAGCCGGACCCGAACGTGCCAGGCGAGCGCATGTGCCGCCGCCCGGCCGAGGCGCGCGCCGTGCAACGTGTCGGTGGCGAGCTGTCCACCCTCTGCGGCGGGCCGCGCGTGGGCATGTGCCCGTTCCACCCGGACAACCCGGCGGGGACAGCGGCGTGCGGCTACCGCGCGCAGGGGACAGCGGCCCGCGCGGCGCGCGTCGTGGTGCTCGCCACGGCCAACCTGTCCCGGGCCGCGCCCAAGGCGCTACGCCGGCGCGAGACGGACGCGGCGGGCGTCGTGCGCGAGCTGCCCCCCTTCGACCTGGTGGTACTGGACGAAGCGTTCTGGCCGGCGCTGCTGGGCGGGTTCGGCCCGGAACCCGTAGCGGTGTCGCTGGCGGACCTGGAGCCGGCGCTGTGGGCTGGCGTGCCCGCGCGTGGCAGCGAACCTGCCGGCTGGGCCGCGGGGCACGTCCAGGCTGCCCTGGGCGCTCTGGCAAAGGCAGTGGGTGCATCCACACCGGGGGACGGCTTGTCGAAGGCTGCGCTGCAAGCCGCCGGGCTACGCTCCCCCGGCGAGTGCAGCACGGCCCGCGAATACGTCTGGCGGTGCAAGCAGGACGTGGCGGGCACGGTCGGGCGGCTGCTCCAGCCGCAGGACGACGCGGCGCTGTCCCAGACCCTCGCGCCGCTGGCGGACACGAACCGGCGTGTCCTGGCCGTGGCGCGGCTGCTGGACATTGCCGGGGACATCCTGGCCGGGCGGATCGGGCCGGCGGCGCTGCGCGCCGGGACGCGCCAGGGACAGCCGGCGCTTTTCCTTCGGTGGCGGGAGGACATTCACCAGCACTGGCTGGCCGCGCCGCTGGGCATCGTCCACGCCGACGCCACGATGCAACCGGACATCGTGCGCTGCTGGCTGCCGGATTTGGTGGTGGCGCCTACCCCGGCGGCGCCGGCACCGCACATGCGGGTGGTCCAGGTAGAGGACCGCCAGGTGGGCTACGGCTCCCTGCTGGAAGCCCGGAACCGAAGCCAGGACGGGCAGCGCGCTGCGCGCAACAACACGGCGCGCGTTCTGCGCGTGCTGGAGCGCATGGGTCGGGTGTTCCGAGGCCAGGGCGCCGCGGGCGGCCCGGACGTGCTGGCGGTGCTGCCGAAGGCCCTGGAGGACGCGTTGCGCGGGAAGCTGCCGGCCAACGTGGGCACGCTGCATTTCAACGCGCTCCGGGGACAGGACGCGTTCCGGGGCGCGGCCGGCGCGCTGATCGTGTCCCGACCGATGCCGGGCGTGGCGGACGTAGAGGACCGGGCCGAGGTCATCTTCGGCCGGGAGGTCCAGCGGCTCCCGTCAGGCGTGTTCTTCCCGAAGGTCGCCGGCGCTCGCCGGATGGCGGACGGGACGTTCCGCGGCGCCGTCGCCCACCGTCACCCCGACCCGGACGCTGAGGCCGTGCGCTGGGCGACATGCGAGGCCGAGCTGGTGCAGGCGGTGGGCCGGGTGCGCGGCGTGCGCCGGACGGCGAACAATCCCGTGGAGGTCTGGTTGACGACGAGCACGCCCCTGGATGACGTGGCGGTGGCCGAAGCGATCCCGCTGCGCGAGGCGTGGGAGCGGTGGGGCGGGCTGGACCCGGCGACGGCGCTGCTGGAGGCCGGCGTTGTCCCCGCCGGGTGGCGCGGGCGGGGCGCCGTGCTGGAAAAGGCCGGGTTCTTCCCGGGCGCCGCCGATAAGGGCGAGGCGTGCCGGGATTGGTTCCGGCGGGACAAGACGGCCGCCGGCCGGCTGGGCGCCGGGCTGTCGGAGAGACCGGGTTGCCCGCCTGTCCTGTCGGGGGATGGCGCTCCCGGGACTAAGCGCACGAGTTCCGGGAAAACCTCTATAAAGATGTCTATAGAGGAAAACCCGGAAGTCGCGCGCGCCCACCCCGCGGCCACCGAAGGCAGTAACCCCGGCCCGTCCGCGGCCCTCCGCTGGGCCGCCTTCACCTACCGCGCCGCTGGCAGCCGCCAGCGCGATACGGTCCACGTCGCCGCTTGGCACCCGGACCCGCGCGCCGCGGTGGAAGCCCAGATCGGCCCTCTGGACCTCTTCGCGCCGGCAGCACAGGCACCCGCTTCCTTGGTCTGCGCGCGCCGCCAGCGCCGGCCCGCCCGGGCTGTCACGCCGGCCAGTGGCCCGACCCCGGCTGCGTTGCTCCCTGACCCGCTGCTGGCGCTCCCGGCCCCGCCGCGCCTGCTGGCGTTGCCCGCGCCTCCTGCGCCTGCTGCCGTACCTGCCCTGGCCATGGCCACGGCCGGGGAGGAACCTCCCACCGCGAGCCCCCCGGCCCCGGCGCGCCTCCCTGTCCGGGACAGGCAAGTCCGCCTGCCCGACGTGATCCGCGCCGCGGGCCTGGACATGGCCGGGCTGCGTTCCTTCATGCTGCGCGGCGAGGCTCGCGACCTGGAACGGGAACTGGCTAACCGCGGCGTGCGGCTGGAGCTGCGCCGGGCCGCGGCAGCGCGCGTCTGGATCGGCCCGGCTGAGTTCGACGCGGCTCTGTCCCGGGTGGCGTCTGGTGCGTCCGACCGGCTGGCCGCGTAATCGGGACGCTGGCACCCTGTCCAACGGACGCCGGCCCCCGCGCGTGGCGCTGGCTGGAGGCCATCCGATGCTCGACTTCTTCGAAGCCCTACAGCTCACCGTAGCAGCCGCCAACGCGAGAACTGGGAAGCACGAACCTAAGCTAGAGCTTCCTCGGAACGGGAGACATTGGGCAAACTGCGGCGGCTACCTTGGCCATGAATGGATGTACCCGAGCGTGGATTTTTGGGCTCCCGCCGCGATCTCAACCTCCTTCTATTTCGATGCCAACAAGGACGGGAACGGTCTGCACCTCTACAATGAGGTCCACCTGCCCTTACAGGCTGCGCTGTCCCGAGCGTTCCCAGACCAGGAAGTCCGACTCAGTAAGCGCAAGGACGGCTCAGCTGTGGTCGTCAGGGCTTCAGAGCGCGTGTACCAACTAACAACGGAAGAGGCGGCGGTGGTCGTAGCGGACCAGTATGCACGCATGATTGCGGCCGGCCGGCGTGTGTTCCGGCGACATGCTCTCGATGCAGACCAGCCGACGCTGGAGACGCTGCGGAGTGAGTTCGACGCCGATGTCAAGGCGTCGCTAAAGGACCCTGAATCGAGGCGCAAAGCACTTGCTGATCTGGCGAACAAGCGCGGTCCTTCAAAGCGGGTAGAGCGGACAGTCACAGTCTATGAGCGCAATCCGCATGTCGTGGCCGACGCCCTCATGCGTGCTGACGGCACGTGCCAGGGCTGCCAGCAGCCAGCCCCGTTCACCCGCGTCAGTGACGGCACGCCATACCTGGAAGTCCATCACAAGATACCGCTGGCCGAGGGTGGGCCGGACACCCCGGACAACGTGATCGCACTCTGCGCCAACTGCCACCGGGACAGGCATTACGGGCCAACGTCACGCTGACCGGCTCTGCCGTGCAGCACAGTGTCCTAGTCGCACCAGGCCGCCGCGCCGCGCGTCTGGATCGACTGACCTGAGTTCGACGCCGCGCTGTCCCGGGTGGCATCGACCGCGCCAGAGCGGATGGCTGCCTCACTAGACGCCTAGTGGGACTAGGGAAGCCATGGAAGGTTGGTGCCTACTTTAGCCCTGGAGAATCGGCGGCATGCCGGACGCCCTAGCCAAGATCATCGAGCGCCTAACATCTGCTGAGAGCTCGGGCTTCCTCCTGTTTATTGGTGGTGTTCTCTGCGTTCTTCTCGCGGCCGCCGGTGGGTCGGCAAAGTACGACCTCGTAGTCTCGGACCCTTTCTGGCGGTACGCTCTCGGCGCACTCGGCGCCGGGTTTGCCCTGGTAGGGAGTTACTTGCTGAGCAGCGCCCGAGGCTCGTCGCGCAAGCTCCCGAAGGCCGCTGACTGCAAGATCACCATCGACTACCCGCAGGAAGGGATCGCGGTCCGGCCACCCTTCCAGGCACACGGTGAATGTAAGTCCCTACCCGCTGGCTATCGCCTTTGGATGTTCGGCTCGACGCCAAAGAGCAGTGGCAGGACGTACTGGCCCAAAGACGAGATCATCCCGGTGAATGGGAAGTGGCATGCCGAGTTCCGAGCTGGAAGTTTCCAGGATCTGAGTGAGAGGCGCTTCTCCGTGTTCCTCGTTGGCGAAAGCGCAGTGACGTTCATCGAGTACTATCAGAGCGCTGGCGAACACCTTTCGGCGCACGCTTCTGGTGCGGGCATACCGTGGGCTCCACTGCCTAAGCTGCTGCCCGACATGATCGAGTGCGCAAGCCGCACAGTTCGGCTGGTCAGCAGTAAGCCGTCGCCGCACACGTACTCCTAAGCATTCAGGTACCCAGCCGTTTCATCCCAGCTACCGGCCCCGTAGCGCCGCTACCGCGTCCATCCACTGCCAGTGGTCCAGCTCGCCGGCGTTTAGCCGGTCCAGGGCCAGCATGAGCCGCAGCCGGGCATCCTCGCTCACCACCAGCCGCAATAGGTCCCGCTGCGCCGGCCCGTGCTCAGCACAGGCGCGCACCGCGCGGGCGTGGTCGGCCGGGGACAGCGGCTCCAGGTCGGGCGGGACAGCCGCCCGAGCGGGCGCAGCCTGCCCTCCCCCGGCCTGTCCCAGCCGGCGGCGCTTCGACCACGGCCCCGGCTCCCGGGCACGGTACGGCGCGCGCGTCGGGTGCGCGCTGTCCTGGTGCGGCGCCCAGCCGTCAGGTGGCGGCCCCGCTGCGGCGAGGCGCGCCGGTAAACCCCGCTCCGTCGTCTGCCACAACGCGGGCTTGTCCCGCCCGTCCAGCCAGGCCCGCCGCCAGCGCCAGCGTAGATGGTCCAGGACTGCGGGTGGAAGCCATTCGGGACGGTGGCCGGCCCGGGACAGCGCCAGCCACAGCGCCGCGTCCTGGTTCTCGGGCAGCGCCAAAGTGGCGCCATGTGCTCAGGGATTGCGGTCCCAGGCCCCGCGCTGCCGCCCGGCGGCGAGCCGCGCACCCGAGCGCGGCGGGACAGCCCGGCCCAGATGGAGCCGGCACCGCGTCTCGCCCGACAAGGCCCAGCCGCGGCAGGGCGTCCCGTCGCGCCGATTGGCGCAGCAGCGCCGGGCCAATGGGCCGCCGAACCGGCTCGGGATACCAGCCGCCATCACCGCCGCCCGGTGCTCGGGTGAGTGGAATCCTGGCACAAGGGCTTCAGGGTGTCCCAACATCAGCGGCACGCCTCCAGAAAGGTCCGTTTCGGTTCTTTCTCATTTAGGTGGGCGGGCTGCGCCATTCATGGGGTGAGTGGTGGATGGGGGCCGTATTCCCGGTCATGCTGCGGCCAGAACAAGCGGGAATCCGAGATGAACCCCGACGCCTTGCGGGACCGAGAACGCCAGCTGCGCGGCCGGAAGCACATCGCGGGCGCTGTCCTGCTCGCGCTCGGCACGGCGGTCCTAGTGAGCGCGTTCGCGGCAGAGTTCGACGTGCGGGAAACCATCCACGGCTTTCTGCTGCTGGTGGGCGGGCTGTCCGTGTTGGCCCTGGCGGGCTGGCTCTGGCACGAGCAAGGGGCGATCCGGCGCGAGGAACACGCCCTGGACAGCGCCGCGTCAGCACGCGCCCTGACAGCGGCCACCCGCTCCTGGGATGCCGACTAGGTGCCGCTACCCAAGCGCGTTGCCCTGCTGGCACCTGTCCCCTGCATCCACATCCACTCGGCCCTGCCCGTGATCCAGGCCGGCGGCACGCTTGCATTTGGGACCGGCAAGCTGGAGATGTTCGCGGACAGCGAGCGTGTCCCGCCGGGCATCCGAGCACTGATCTATGTGTCCCAAACTGACGGGTACAAAGACGTTGATGCGGCGAAACTCGCTGGAGGCGTGCTCGCCGGCACCTACACCGGCTGGACCATGGCGGATCGGCGCGGCCGATACGCGGGCGACCCAGCGCACCGGCCGCCCACAGCCCACCGGGACGACACTGCCTGGACGTGCTTCTTCACCGTCCACGATTTGCGCTGGTGCTCGGTGCCCCTAGGCGAACTGCGTCACGCTGGGACAGGTCGGCGGGTAGCTGTCCCGCTGCGCGGCCCGGAGTTGGTGGACGACCTGGCAGGTTGACCGCATCCGCGAAGCACGGCACCAGCCGGAGCGTGAACGGACGCTTGCACACCATCGGGTATGAGGGAGCTGCCATTGCCGGCTTCCTGACCGCACTGGAGGCAGCCGGCGTGTCCCTGGTGGTGGACGTGAGGGCCGTTGCCGTGTCCCGCCGGAAGGGTTTCTCCAAGACGGCTCTCGGCCTAGCACTCGCCGACGCCGGCATCCGCTACATGCACCTTCGCGACCTCGGGGACCCGAAGCCTGGCCGTGAGGCAGCTCGCGCCGGCAAGATGGCTGCCTTCCGGCGCATCTACCGCGCCCATCTCGCGACCGACGCTGCCCAGCAAGCTCTGTCTCAGGCCACGGGACTAGCCCAGGCGGAAGCGGCCTGCCTACTCTGCTACGAGGCCGAACCGACCGGGTGCCACCGGTCCATCGTCGCGGCCGCCATTGCGGAGACGACTGGCCTTGGCGTTCACCACATCTACGTTGATGGGCTCGCAGGAAGAACTACTGGTTTTGGTGAAGGCCGTCCCACGGCCGAGTAAGACCTACGGGGAGACGGTCTGCTGCGCCGGCGTTACCGGGTCGGGCGAGTGGCGCAGGATCTTCCCAGTCCGCTTTCGGCAGTTGGCCAGCGCCCAGCAGTTCGCACGCTGGCAGTGGGTCCGGTACTCGTGGCGCCGTCCGGTCGGAGACAACCGGATCGAGAGCCGGCGCGTCGAGGAAAACACTCTCAAGACAGTTCGCAGGCACCCGGAGGCGGATCGCTGGCGGGTGCTGTCCCCGTTGCTGCGGGCGTCCACCCGAGATGCAGCGGAGCGCCGGGAGAGCCTAGCGCTGATCGAGCCGCGTGATCTGCGCCTCCGCGCAAAGCCCAAGACGCCCAGCTTCTTAGCTGAGGAACGCGCGCGGTACCAGGCCGCGGCACGGCAGCACGGCATGTTTGACCGCACCGTGGCCGAGATTGAGCCCTGTCCCTACTCCGTCGCTATCGCCTTCACGGACCACGATGGAGAGAAGCACACGCCGCAGTGCGGCGATTGGGAAACCACCGCAGCGTTCTTCAACCTGCGGCGGTCCATGACCGACCCGGACATCATCCGGCACCTAGAGAGCACCTATACCCAGCCTAGGCCGGGGTCGCGCATCCTGCTTGCAATGGGCACCGTGAAGTCTCGCCCTCGGCAATGGCTCCTGCTGGGCGTACTGCGGGTGCGTGATCCCGCTCCAGGACAGTTCCAACTCGGGCTGTGATACCAGCAGGTACCGGGTGCCACGAGAGCAGCACCCGGCATCGCTGGCGTCAGTAGCCCGGGATGGGTACCGGAAAGGCGTCAGCGAAACGGCGCCCGTGGACGATGTGGCACACCGTCCCGCCATTCAGGCCGACCGTGATAGCGGCCTGGGTCTGAGTCCAACCCATGACCTTGACCGCCCAGAGAACATGGCAGGCTTTGTGGTAGCTGCCGGGGTAAGAGCGACGCGACATGGCGCGGTTCTCCTATGTGGTAAGTAGGAGCTTCCGGCCTTGAACCGCGGAATCGAACGTGCGACTCTCGTTGGGCCTGTCAGGGCACCCCGTTGCGGAGCTAGGCCGAAAGCTTGGTTCGTGACTGGTTCGGCTGGATCGGGTCCGTAGTTACGAGCTACGGTTCCCGATCCAGCTAACTACCTCGGCCGCGGTAGATGCGGCGCAGACCGGCGTTATTGGTCAACCGCCCCTTCCTCCCTCTCCTGTGTGTTTCCATCCCCTTCGGTCGCGGCATCCTCCGGGATTCCGTCATCCTCCGGATTACCATCGTCCTCTGGGATGTTGTCCCTGGCGTCGCGATCTTCCGGGTTGCTGTCCTCGGAATCGCTGGCACGGGAGGGGAGAGCCTCGCCAACCATCTGCTTGTAAGCCTTGAACCTGCCAAGCAGATCCAGTCCCGCAGCGGTTAACACGAAGTGGTCAATCGTGCCGCTGACCATGCCGATTTTGACATCCGCGAGCATCTGCTTCCGGATTGTTCTCTTACTGTAGCGAGTGGCCACAACTAGTTCGGCTAGGCTCATTCCACCGGAGAGTGCCAGGGCCTGGAACATCCAGAACCTCTGAGGACCAATTCTCGCTCTGGCTGGCTTGGTTGAGGCAGGCAGGTCCACGGGCGCGGAAGGCGGAAGCGGAGGCGGAGGCGGAGGCGGAGGCGGAGGCGCAGAAGGCTGAGATCCCGGCAAATGGATGGGCACACCGATTAGTGCCTCAAGCTCCAGTTCCAGGTCCGACTTCTGTTGTTCGGGGACGAAAGCCCGCTGGTAAATGTCCTCAGCTTCCTTGAGCGCCGCCAACTCGCGTTCGGCTACTTGGCGAGCCGCCGCACATTCGGCCAGCTGGCGTCGGAGTTCCGCTTCGCGACCATCGATCTCAGCCAGCCGCTCGGACAGCTCGGCTCGGAGCTGTTCATGGAGTCGCATCAGGGCGGTAAGGGCGCCGGCCATGAGTCAGACCTAACAGGAACGGCGACACCAAACAAGTACATGGCGCTGTAGTTTAGGTCTTGTCCCACTAAAACCCTGTCGCCGCTTGGCTCCCCCTTCCCTCCTATCAGGGCCGTTGCCACGTCCCCGGCCATCTGCGGCGACGTGGCGTACTGCATCGTCGCGCCGGCCAGCGCGCCTGTAAGGGGGCCGCCGGGCAGAGCCGTCAGCGCCAGCGCAGCCGCGGGCACCCCGAAGGCCCGCCAGGCACCCTGGACCGCGTTCCGCTCGGCCGTGTTGGTGTTGGCGCTGTTCCGGCCCACCGCGGCGCCCAGCATCGCGCCGGCGGCGTCAAGGAAGTAGGATGCCTGGGCACCGGCCAGCAGCGAGGACAGGTCCCGCTCGTAGCGAAGGCCCTGGACCACACGCACCAGCGGCTCGAAAGGCCCGGTCACGCCCATGCGTCCCCACGCCTGGGACATGAGCCAGCCTTCCAGCTCCCCGGCCTTGTCCCGCTCATCCCACTTCTCGCCGTTGAAGATTGCTTCGCGCGCCACGGTCACGAGCAGCTGTCCCAGGAACATCGTCCCCGCAAACACCGCGGCCTGTCCCGCGTACCCGCCCGCGGACTTTCCCCAGGCGCGCAGGTTGTCCTCACCCGCCTGCTTCCGCACGTCGGCGTCGCGCGCCGTGGCGTTGACCATGCGCGTCACGACGTTGCGCCAGAACGCATATTTGAATGCAGTCAGGCCGAACATCAGCCGGCCGAGCGGATGGGACGCCAGCTCGGGCCGATCCACCTTCTGCGGGTTCTGGATCACCTGATCCACGAAGCGCGCGATGGCGACGCCGAACAGCTTCCCCTGCCCCTGCTGGAGATCCCCGACATCGGGCAGTGCTTCTGCCTGGAGCATCCACCGCGCGAAGTCCTGGACCTCGGCGTCGGGGATGCCCAGCTCCCGCAGCTCGGCGCGCGCGATTCGCTGCGAGGTTTCCGTGCCCTGTCCCGGCTCGACGCCGCGGGACAGCGAGCGGAAGTATTCCGCGCCCGCCTGCACGGCAACGCGGCGCTGGGCATTGGTCAGCTGCGTCAGGCCCGTGCGCCGGAAGAAGTTGGACATGAGCACGTCGGCGCGCGGGCTGTCCCCGTAGTTGCCCGAGAGCCGGTTGGAGATGAGGTATCGTAGAACGACGACGTGACGACGCCGAGCGCGCGGGCAAGCTCGGCCCGCTGCTGCACGTCCGCGCCGCCCACGATCTCGCGGAACAGGTTGCCGGAGGCGCGGAAGTTCACGCCCATGTCCCCTGTGCGCGAGTAGAGCGTGATCGGCTCGGCCAAGCTGGACCACATGGCGCGCGGGAGCAGCGTCAGCGTTCCCGCGACATGCACCGCCCCCAGAATGTCCTGCACCTTCTGCGGGAAAGACACCGTGCCGCGGCCCGTGGTCGTCTCCACGAAGCCGCGCATGACGGGGATATCCTCCGGTGCAGCACGCCCGGCGTCGTTCGGGTCGCCGGCCACGCGGAGCCACCCTTCCAGCTTCTCGCTGCGCGCCGAAGCGTTCGGTGTAGGCGATCTTGCGCGCCGTGCGCCACAGGTACGTGCTGCCCAGATCCAGGGGATCGTTCACCAGCCACCGCTCGATGATGGTGTCCGCCCCAGCCGGCAGCATCCGCTCGTTCGCACCACGAGTGCTGCACGGTGAGCACCTTGCACACTACGACCAGGGTCGCGGCGTTAAGGCCGATCCTGTACCGGAAATGAGAGGCATTCTGAGAGTTCCGGCTTTGTCACCACGGCACACCCGGCTGACGCGTCATCGCCGGCGGGCGCTGCCGCCGGCGGCGCTGCGGGGGCCGGGACAGCCGGGGGAGTGCTCGGGGCGATAGCGTCGCCCTCGGCAACCACGGCCCAGGGATCGGCCGGCGGTAGCGCGCCGCTCAACGCACGCGCACCGGCTGGCCGGCCTGGATCGTCCAGACCTGGCCGTTGGCGAACTGCCGCGGGACACCCTCGCCCAGCCCGGCGAAGGCCGCCGCGGGCGGCGCGCCGGGAGCCGCGGCGGCAGCCTGCGGCCGGGCGGCGGGAGCCGGGACGGGCGCGGGTGCGCCGCCGGACGGCGGGCGAGGGGTGGACGATGCTGGACCAGAGCCGGTGTAAACGTTCCCCACGACTGGGTTCCAGCGTCCTGTGATGTTGGGCTCGTTGCCCCCCAGCTCGCCTTCCACGATCTCGTCCACAGCCTGCGCGGCGTTGCGCGTCTGCTGATACCGGACCGTGGCTTTCGACACGAGTTGATCCAGCAAATCCGGCGCGATCCGGCCGGCTTCGTCGTAGAAAAGCGTGCCCTCGTTGAGCCGCGCCAGGATGCGCGACTGAACGCTGTCCCGGATAAGCTTGGCTTCGGCCGGGGAAACATCGAGCGCCTGCGGTGGGTTCGCGGTGCGGCGGAATGCCGCCGCTCGCCGGGCAGCATCGTCCAGCGCCGCTGTGACCGCGGGGTTGGGCGCCTGCCCTGCCGCGGCTGCAACCACGGGAATATCGGTTGGATCGGTCGGGGCCAGGATGTCGCCCAAGCCCACTTCCCGACGCGGCGCTGTGGCGAGCTGCCCGCCACGAACGATGTTCACCGGCTGGCTGCCGGCGGTGTGAGCGGCCGGCGCGAGGATCGCTTCTTGATTAGGCGTCATAGCCGGCGCGTTCGGCGCCAGAAGCGGGGCGAGCGCACCGGCGCGTACCTGGTCCTGCGACGGGACCACGCGCGTCTGGCCGGGCACAACGCTGCCGCGGTCCGTGTAGACGGGCGTGCTACCGTCCGTGCCGCCCAGGGTCTCTACAAGGGAGCCGTTCCACTGGCGCTGGTTCTCGCCCAGCGTCGCCCGGAAATGCTGGTCGGCCTGGCCGAGCGAGGCGTCGTGGTAGCGCCGGCTCTCGCCCACCGCGGCGTAGCCCGGCCCGGCGGCGATGTTTGCCCGGCGGATGGTGTTGTCCTGATCCAGCCGGAACCCGCCCTGCGTCTGACCGTAGCCCTGGCCGGCGCCCAGCATGGCGTTGTCGATCTCGGCCGGCGTGGCGCCGGGCCGGTTGGCAACGCTGGCCCGGATGGCTTCGGGCGAGGCAGCAAGAGACGGCGCGCCGGCCAGTGCCGCACCGGCCAGAATGTCAGCGATGGAGCCGTTCTGCCTGAGCGCCTGGGACATTTGAGTTCGCCCGGTAGTCCCTAGCTCCACATCAGCCGTGCGGGCTCGATTGAGCCGAGCGGTGCTCGCATTGGCAAGGGCAGCCGCTTCCTTCTCAGGGTTGGGGAACAGCGCGTCGGCCAACGTGGCGAGGCCCTGAGTAACCCCCGCGGTATTTGAGCTGACGATGGTGCGCGCCATGGCAGGGCATCCAGGAATGATGGTCTAAGATAATGTTCCTTGTCTGTTCCTTCTATTTGCTCTGCATGGAGCGTGGGAGGATTGAACTCGGGAGCGTCCCCTTCGCGCGGGGACGGTGCTGTCCTGCGAAGTTGGTGAAGGCCGCAATTTTCCCGCGGCACCCGGTAGGGACAATCACGCGCGCCGCCGCCCATGCCGGGGGGCCGGGGTGGGTTCCGGGGGCCATGGGCTGGCGGTGATGGGCGCGGCTTGGCCGCCGCTCGTCCCGGGACAGCCTTGGGTGGGTACGCGCCGGACAGGACACCCTTAGCCCAGGCTCGGCACGCGGCTGTGCCAGCTGGGCAGCTTCACTCTTGCGCGGGACAAGACAGGCCCGGCGCTGCGTCTGGATCCGCTACAGTGCTTGACGCGGCATCAAGGGAGCACGCATCTCGCGCCATCCCGGCAGTCGGCTAGGCCGGGGTGCTGGAGCTGCACGGCGCTGGGCGCGCCGTTGATGCCGCAAAAGCAGACGGGACAGGCCGCGGCATCCGCGATCTGTCCCGTTCGGTCACACGCTACTGAGCTGCCACCGGGCGCCCCACCCTCTCAGGTGAGGGCGCCGGCCTGAAGGATGTCGCGGGGTGTCAGGTGGTCCTGACGGGATAGCCCAGGGCTTCCAGAACCCGCCCGACGATCTCGTGCGCCTCGTACCCCTCGTTGTCGCGCAGCTCCACGGCAGCACCTGCCAGCATGGTTAGGAGGGCCGGGGCGTGCGGAGCTATCGGCCGGCTTTTGCTGAGACGGTGATCGAGCATGAACAACAACGTTCTGACCGATCTCGCGCCCTCCTCCTCAGCATAAGCGTGGGCAGCGTTCAGCCGGCGTTCCTCGGCAGCGATTGATTGCGGATGCCGCCGGCGTCCGTGGACGACTGGTGCCTGGGCCGTTTCCTGGCTCGGTACGCCCTGCTTCTCGCTGGTCTGGATCTGGTTCACTCGCTTGCCCTCGTGGTTGCGGAGGGCATCCATCTACTAGCGGGATTCGTGTCCTGGAATCGTGCGCGATGGCGCAGACGGCGCAGGACAGATGCCGACAGTGTTCGGCGTGGGGCGTGCCCCGACGCGCAGGAAAGCCAGCTCGGAGCTGGAAAGAGCGTCCCCTTAGTAGGGGGATGTCCTTTCAGTGTTGCGCGAGCGTGCAGACAAGCCGCAGGACAGCAGCCGGGCAGCAATCGTTATAACGTTTTCGTGAGTGACAAGGCTGTCTAGCTGGAACCCTGGGCTCAACTTGGGACAGGAAGTTGGGACGAAATACCCGACCAGCCGTAAGCCATTGAAACCAAATGGCGTCCCCAAGGGGATTCGAACCCCTGTTACCGCCGTGAGAGGGCGGTGTCCTAGGCCTCTAGACGATGGGGACCCAGCCGGTAGCGGCCTTGTATCCAGGCTTGCCCCGGGGATCAACCCATCCCCGGCGCATTCTTCACAGGAACCACAGCGGGATGCTTCCCCGACCGACAGGCGTCCGAGCAGAAGCGCACCTCCGCCCAGCAACGAGCCCATTTCTTCCGCCAGGCGAAAGGCCGGCCGCAGGCGCCGCAGATCTTGGTGGGCAGGTTCGGCTTGCGATGCGCCATGCGCAGCGCCTAGTCGCCCAGCCGGACTTCGCCGGCCAGACGGCCGCTGCGGGGGTCCAGCAGCAGCACCCGCTCCCCTTCCGGCCGCGACACCCACAGGGCGATGCGCCCTTCCGCACCGGCCATGCCGAGGATTCGCGTCCCCGGCGGCTGGCCCAGCGACGCCTCGACGCCCACCGGGGGCGCCTCGACGCGCGATGCCACCGGCACCGCGCCGCCCATGCGCTGGACGATCAGCGCGACCAGCGTCACGGTGCCCGCCACGATCAGCACCCCCATCACCACGACGAGCACCTTGAGCGCACGCACACCCGACCCCGCTTCGCTGGATTTCATCGCCACGCCCGAACAGGACGGCAGTCGGCTCGACCGCGTGCTGGCGGAGGCGTCAGGGTCACTCTCGCGCTCCCGTGTCAAGGCGCTGATCGAGTCCGGCCATGCCAGCCGCGACGGCGCGCCCGTGACGGAACCGGCGGAAGCCGTGCGCGCCGGGCGCCGCTACGCGCTGGCCGTGCCGCCGCCGGTTTCGGCCGTGCCGCTGCCGCAGAACATCCCGCTGGAGGTCCTGCACGAGGATGCCGACCTGATCGTGCTGAACAAGCCGGCCGGGCTGGTGGTGCATCCGGCGCCGGGCAACCTCGACGGCACGCTGGTGAACGCCTTGCTGGCCCACGCCGGGGACGACCTGCCGGGCATCGGCGGCGAGAAACGTCCGGGCATCGTGCATCGGCTGGACAAGGACACCTCGGGGGTGATGGTGGTGGCCAAGACGGAGGTCGCGCATCGCGCCCTGTCGGAAGCCTTCGCCACCCGCGACCTGGACCGCGAATACCTCGCCCTGGTCTGGGGCCTGCCCTCCCCCGCCCGCGGCGAGATCGAGGGCGACATCGGCCGCCACCCGATGGACCGCAAGCGCATGGCGGTGGTGACCCGCAACGGCAAGCCGGCGCTGACCCGCTACAGCACCGACCGCGCCTGGGGCACGGCCTGCTCGCTGCTGCGCTGCCGGCTGGCGACCGGGCGGACGCATCAGATCCGCGTGCACCTGGCCGAGAAAGGCCATCCCGTGGTGGGCGACCCCGTCTACCTCCGCCGCACCCCGGCGGCGGCCCGCGGACTCGGCCCGGAAGCGCGCGAAGCCCTGCTGGCCTTTCCGCGACAGGCCCTGCACGCGGCCACGCTGGGCTTCCGCCATCCAATTTCCGGGGATCAGCTACGCTTCAGCGCACCCCTCCCCCCGGACTTCCTTAAGCTATTGGAAATACTGAATTCATCTACGGTGTAACCCCACCGTTACCGTCGGTTTTCCTTGCGTACCGCAGCGGTACGGTTTAAAAGATCAACCAGCCCCGCAGCCGGGTGCCAAGCCAAGGCGTTATCGCACCGAGCCGCCCCGACGTGACCGGGACGTCCGCGATCATGCCGGGCCCGCGCTGCGGAGGGCTTCAGAAGGAACCCCGGTTCCAGGTCCCGCCGTCACGGGGGATGCTGGGCCGGCGCAGGAGGCAGTACCCCTCATGGCTTCCAGTTCCGTGATTCCGATGATGGCCCCGGAAGGCAATCTGTCCCGGTACCTTCAGGAAATCCGCAAGTTCCCGATGCTGGCTCCCGATGAGGAGCTCGCCCTGTCCAAGCGCTGGAGGGACATGGGGGACGAGAAGGCCGCGCACAAGCTCGTCACCTCGCACCTTCGTCTCGTCGCCAAGATCGCCATGGGCTACCGCGGCTACGGCCTGCCGGTGGGCGAGCTGATCTCGGAAGGCAATGTCGGCATGATGCAGGCGGTGAAGCGGTTCGACCCGGACCGCGGCTTCCGCTTGGCGACCTACGCGATGTGGTGGATCCGCGCCGCGATCCAGGAATACATCCTGCATTCCTGGTCGCTGGTGAAGATGGGCACCACCGCCGCGCAGAAGAAGCTGTTCTTCAACCTGCGCCGCCTCAAGGCGCAGATGTCTGCCCTCGAGGAAGGCGACCTTCAGTCCGAGCAGGTCGAGAAGATCGCGCGCGTGCTGCAGGTGCCCGAGCAGGACGTGGTGTCCATGAACCGGCGCCTCGCCTCCTCCGACCAGAGCCTGAATGCCCCCGTCCGCGCCGACAGCGAGGGCGAGTGGCAGGACTGGCTGGTGGATGAGGGCGAGAGCCAGGAAAGCGAGCTGGCCGACCGGGAGGACATGTCCAACCGTCGCCACCTGCTCGACACCGCGCTGAAGACGCTGAACGAGCGCGAGCGGCACATCCTGATCGAGCGGCGCCTCAAGGACGAGCCGACCACGCTGGAGGAGCTGTCGCAGCAGTACAACATCTCCCGCGAGCGGGTCCGGCAGATCGAGGTCCGTGCCTTCGAGAAGCTGCAGAAGTCGATGAAGAACCAGATCGTCGAGCGCCGCCTTGCGGTCGCCTGATGGATACGACGGAGACCTTGAGAAGGGCGGCGGGGCAACCCGCCGCCCTTTTTCTTTATTCGGCCCGCCAACCCGTCAGCATCAGTCCCAAAGCGGCGAGGCAGGTCACCGCCCCCGCCAGGAACAACGCGGGATAGCCGGCCAGCGCGGCCAGCGCGCCCGCCAGCGGCCCGGTCAAACCGTTGGCCACGTCCACGAAGGCCAGGAAGGCGCCCACCGCGAGTCCGCGGCTTTCCGGCGGCACGCGCCGCACCGCCTCGATCCCCAGCGCCGGGAACACCAGCGAGAAGCCGATCCCCGTCACCGTGGCGCCCAGCAGCGCCACCCCGGCATTCGGCGCCAGCCACAGCAGCAACTGCCCGAAGATCTCGATCACCACCGACACGATGCCCACGGTGCGGCCGCCCATGCGGTCCGGCAGGTGCGCGAGGAACAGGCGCACCACGATGTAGCCGGCCGCGAAGCCGCTCATCGCCAGCCCGGCGCGGGACCAGCCCTGGCTGCCGTAGAACAGCGCGATGAAGCCGCCCAGCACCGCGAAGGGCACGGAGGCCAGGGCCAGGGCGAGCCCCTGCCGCCAGATCAGCCCGATCACCCCGGCAAAGGACACGCGCCGCCCGCCCGTCCCGCTCGCCGGCACCGCCGGCAGCAGCAGCGCCACCGCGAGCGCCAGCAGCGGCAGCACCAGCGTCACGAGCGCCACCCCGCGGAAACCGGCCCAGCCCATCACCCACAAGCCCAGCGGTGCCCCGGCGCCCAGGGCCACGAACATCGCGATGCCCTGCCAGGCCATCACCATGCCGGTGCGCAAGGGTCCCACCCGGGCAATGCCCCAGGCCATGGTGCCGGTCAGGAACAGGCTTTCCGCCAAGCCCAGCAGCAGCCGCCCCAGCAGCAGCACCGCCAGCGCCGGCGTGCCCGAGAGCAGCGTTGCCGCGAGGTAGAACAGCCCGGCCAGCGCGGCCAGCGGCAGCCCCACCAGCACCGCCCGCTTGGCGCCGCGCCCGTCCACGATCCGCCCGGCGGTGCGGCGGGTCAGGATGGTGGCGAGCGACTGGATGCCCACCACCCAGCCCGCCGTCACGGTGCCGAAGCCCAACTCCTCGTGCACGTAGACCGGCAGCACCGGCAGCGGCAGCCCGATGCACAGGAAGCCCAGGCACACGATCGCCACCAGCGGCAGCAGTCGCAGCGCCGGCCTGGGAAGCGCGGATACGTCAGGCGTGGGGGTTCGAGCGTCCATGGGCGGCGCCTCCGGTCAACAAGGGCCTCCCGGAAACAGCTGGCCCGCGGCGGGGCGCATTGGCGGCGCGAGGGCGCCCGCGGCGGTTGCGCACCGCGGGGCTCCCGGCAACGCCGCCATGTGGCGTGCAGGGCGCGTGGGGGTCAAGGCCGCGCGCAGAAACGGCAGCAGGGCGGCGCGCGGGCACCTCGCCCGGCGCGCCGCGTGGCGGATCAGCCGGCGGTGGGGACCGGACCGCGCGTGGGCGCTTCCGGCGCCTGGGTCTGCACCGGCCGGTTCTCGGCGGCGGAGCGGTACAGCGCCTCGGTCAGCCGCTGGTCCTGCAGCCCTTCCTCGCCGGGGGTATGCGGCTGCTCGTTGCTCTTCACCCGCTCGGAGAAGTGGTCGATCTCGGTGGCGAACTGGTTCTTGTGCTCAATCACCCGCTCCTCGCGCCCCACCACCTGGCCGGACTTGCGCGACACCTCCATCCGCTGGCCGACATAGGAGAAGGCGTCGGGCATCTCCACCGTGCCGGCCTCGAAGTGCAGCCGCAGGTCCTTGTTGTTGAAGGCGCCGTAGGAGGCCAGGCAGTTGGCCATCACCCCGGACGGGAAGCGCAGCGAGAAGCTGATGCTCTCCTCCACCTCGGCCCAGCGCGTGTCGCGCTCGGGGCTGAAGGTGTGGGCGGTGACCTCGATCGGCTCCTCGCCGGTGATGTAGCGCGCGGCGTTCAGGCAGTAGATGCCAATATCCGGCATGGCGCCGCCGCCCGCCAGCGCCTTGGAATAGCGCCATTGCGGCCCGGGACCGTTGGCCTGCACGTTGGTCGCCTCGATGAAGCGCAGCCGGCCGAGCTGGCCCGAGCGGACGAGGTCGATGGCCGCGCGGTTATACGGTTCGTACTGGCAGCGATAAGCGATCATCAGCCGCACCCGCGCTTCGGTGCAGGCCTGCACCATGGCCTGCGCGTCGGCAACGGAGGTCGCCATGGGCTTCTCGCACAGCACGTGCTTGCCGATCGCCGCGGCGCGCTGCGTGTATTCCCGGTGCATGGCGTTGGGCAGCACGATGTAGACCGCCTGGACGCCGGGCATATCACGCAGCTTCTCGAAATCGGCGTAGCCCAGCACGGCGCTCTCGGGCAGGCCGTACTGCGCCGCCACCACCTTGCCCTTCTCGGGGCTGCCGGTGACCAGCGCCGCGAGGCGGGATCGCTTGCACTCGCCGAAGGCGGGCAGGATCTCCTCCAGGCTCAGGCGGCCCAGCGCGACCACGGCGTAGCCCACGCGCTCGGCCGGCGGCAGCGGCGCCGGCGGCGGGGAGCTGCGCGGCTCCACCTCGCTGCGCCAGTTCGGGAAGGCCACCTTGCCGTCCTGCACCCCGCCCACATCCATGTTCGAGGGCTCGGGGTAGCCGGGCGCCCCGGCACCGCCCAGCGCGATGCCGAGGGCCGAAAGGCCGGACACGCGCATCAGCTCGCGGCGGCTGGGTGAAAGGAGGTCGAAGGGCATGGCATGCTCCGGCTGGTCCCCGGCAGAACGCCCCGCGGCGCACGGGTGTTGCGCCGCGCCATGACCGCCATTCGCCTGGCCGATTGGACGCGCCCGGCCGCGCAGCCCATCTGTCCGTCACGATCGGAGGAGTGATCCCCATGCCCGACGGTACCCCCCTGCCCCAAACCGCGGCGCCCCGGCCCGGCGCGCCCGCGGCGATGCGGATCGGCCACGTCCACCTCAAGGTCGCCGAGCTGGAACGCGCCCTGCGCTTCTGGCGCGACGTGATCGGGCTGGAGGTCACCCAGCGCGCCGGCGACCAGGCGGCCTTCCTGTCGGCCGGCGGATACCATCACCACATCGCGCTCAACACCTGGGACAGCCGGGGCGGTCCGCCGCCGGCGCCGGGCACCACCGGCCTGTACCACGTGGCCCTGCTGTTTCCCGACCGCGCTACGCTGGGCGCCGCGCTGCGCCGGGTGCTGGACGCCGGGATCACCCTGGAAGGCGCTGCCGACCACGGCGTGTCGGAGGCGATCTACCTGCGCGACCCCGACGGCAACGGCGTGGAACTCTACCGCGACCGTCCGGCGGAAAACTGGCCGCGCGACGCTGCCGGCGGACTGGCCATGTTCAACCGCCGCCTGGACCTGCAGGCGCTGCTGCGCGAAGCCTCGGCCTGAAGGGTCAGGCCGGGTCTTCCCGCACCGCCACCGCGGCGTCGCGCGACCAGCCCAGCCGCACCGGTAGCCCCTCGGCCGGCGCGATGGGCGCGCCCCAGGTGGGCAAGGCGACGCGCAGCTCGCCCAGCTCGGCGGTCCGCACCGTCAGCGCGTAGCCGGCGCCGCCGTAGGACCAGGCGGTCACGACACCCTCCACCAGGTTGTCCGCCGCCGCGCCGGGGGCGAGCACCCCGATCTTCTCGGGCCGCAGGCTCATCAGCACCGCCTCGCCCGGCAGCCCGTCGCCGCGCGCCAGCAGGCGCCGCCCACTCACCCGCAGCGCCACGAAATCCGGTCCGTCCCGCGCTTCCACCGTGGCGGCCAGGAAGTTGGACTTGCCCAGGAACCCCGCCACGAAGCGCGTCGCCGGCCGCTCGTAGAGCTCGGCCGGGCTGCCCTGCTGCACCAGCCGACCGCGATCCAGGATGGCGATGCGGTCCGACATCGACAGCGCCTCCTCCTGGTCGTGCGTGACGTTGACGAAGGTGCGGCCGACGCGACGGTGCAGCGCCTTCAGCTCCTCCTGCAGCTCCGTGCGCAGCTTGCGGTCCAGCGCCGAGAGCGGCTCGTCCAGCAGCAGCAGCGCCGGGTCGAACACCAGCGCCCGGGCCAGCGCCACGCGCTGCTGCTGCCCGCCCGAAAGCTGCGCCGGCCGCCGGTCGCCCAACGCCCCGAGCTGCACGAGGTCCAGAGCCGCCCGCACCTTGGCATCCCGCTCGGCGCGGCCGAGGCGGCGCACGCGCAGGGGAAAGGCGACGTTCTCCGCCACCGTCATGTGCGGGAACAGGGCGTAGCCCTGGAACACCATGCCGAACTCGCGCTGCTCCGGCGGCAGGGCGGTGATGTCGCGCCCGTCCAGCAGCACCTGCCCGGCCGAGGGCGCCACGAAGCCCGCGATCACCATCAGCAGCGTGGTCTTGCCCGAACCGGACGGGCCCAGCAGCGTCAGGAACTGCCCGCTTTCCACCGCCAGCGACACGTCGCGCACCGCGGCGGCGTCGCCGTACAGGCGGGTGATGCCCTGCAGGGTAAGCGCATGGCCCACCGAAGCGGCGCGCCGCGGCGCTGCCGCCACCCCGGGCGGTGGAGCGGCCATTTCGGCGAGAGGAGCGGCCGCGCTCACGCGCCGCGCTCCGGCGGCACCGCGGAACGCGACCACCCGGGTGGAAGGAGGAACGGCATCAATAGCCTCGGGCGGGATCGTAAAGGTTGGGAAGCGGCGCGCCCCGTTCATGCGCCGCGATGGCCGCGGCCACGAAGCGCGCCCGGCTGCCCAGGCTGGGCAGCGAGGCGACATGCGGCGTCACCGTGACCTTGGGATGCCACCAGAAGGGGCTGGAATCCGGCAGCGGCTCCTCGGGAAACACGTCCAGCAGCGCACCGGCGAGATGGCCGCCGTCCAGCGCCGCGAGGAGATCCGCCTCCACCAGGTGACCGCCGCGCCCGACATTCACCAGCTGCGCCCCGCGCGGCAGCTTCGCCAGCAGCGCGGCATCGATCAGCCCGGCCGTTTCCGGCGTGGCCGGCAGCAGGCAGACCAGGATGTCGGTGCGCGCCAGGAAAGCGTCCAGCTCCCCGGCGCCGGCAAAGGACTCCACGCCCTCCACCACCTTGCGGCTGCGCGACCAGCCCGCCACGGGAAAGCTCACGCCCCGCAGCATGGCCGCCGCGGCGCGGCCGAGATTGCCCAGGCCGAGGATGCCGACCCGCCGCTCCCCCGCCGTGTGCCGGGCGGCGAACTGCTTCCAGCGGGACGCTTCCTGGTTGGCCGCCATCAGCCGGGCGCCGCGCAACAGGCCCAGGCAGGCCCAGGTGACGAATTCCGCCATGCGCTGTGCCTGTTCCTCGCCGCCCATGCGCACCAGCGGCAGGTGCGCCGGCCAGTCCGGGTCGCGCAGGATGTTGTCCACCCCCGCAGCCGAGGAGAACACCACCCGGAGGTTGGGCAGGGCCGCCAGCCGGCCGGGCTCGGGGTCCCAGACCACCACGTAGCGGACCTCCCCCGGCCGAACGGAGGGGTCGTCCCACCAGCGCACGTCCAGACGCGGGTCGGCGGCCAGGAACTCGGCGCGCCAACGGGGGACGGTTTCCTCGCCGCCCGACTTCACCAGCAAGATCACGTCGTTCTCAGCCCACCTGTCCCACCGCGCCCGGGCGATCCCCGGGGACGCACGCCACCGGCGCGGCCGGCAGGGATGCGGCCGGCGCCCCGCCACGCCACATGCCGCTCGCCGCCGCCCCCATACCACACTGCCGGGAAAGCCTCGTCCATGACCCTTTCCGCTGCCGACACCCCGACGCGGCCGCCCGCCCTGCGCACCGGAGAGGCGACCGTTGCCGGACAGGGCGCGAGCAGCACGCGTGCCGCCATCGTGATCTTCGGGGCCGCGGTGCGCCCGGATGGCAGCCCCAGCCCGACCCTGCGCCGGCGGGTGCTGGCGGCACGTCGCTTCGGTGCCCGGCTGCACCCGCCGCCGCTCTTCGTGCCCACCGGCGGCCAGGGCCGCCACGGCCCGCCGGAGGCCACGGTGATGGTGCGGCTGCTGCGGGAACAGGGCGTCGCGGAAGCCGACCTGCTGCCCGAGCCCACCGGCACGGACACCCTGTCCTCCGCCCGCGCCGTGGCGGCGTTGCTGTCGGGCTGGAGCGGGCCGGTCTTCGCCGCCTCCTCCGGCTACCACATCCCGCGCTGCACCCTGCTGCTGCGGCTGCTGGGCCTGCCCGCCCGGCCCGGCCCCTTTCCGATCCCCCGTCCGGGCTTCCCCGAGGGCTACTGGCGCCTGCGCGAGTCGGCTGCCCTGCCCTACGACGCCGTGCTGGCGCTGTGGCACCGCTTCCGCCCGCGGTCGGTGGGTGGCCGGGAGAAGCGGCATCCGGCGTCCTGAACTTCCGCCCTCCGGCGCCGTTCACCCCGCATGGCCGGCGCGGCAGCGCGACCCGGCCAAGGCTCTTCCGCACCCTTCCCAGGGTTGGAACGGGCTCACGCTCCATGCATTCGGGAGGCTCCGATCATGCCCATCGATCCCTATGTCGCGCAGCACGACCCCCAGGCCGGCAAGTCGGCCAAATCCGCCAACCAGGAGGCGGTGCTGGACACGTTTCCGGCCAGTGACCCCGCGCAGAAGGCGGAGACCGGCGCCCGCGCGGTGCCGGCGGCCGACATGATGATGCGGCCCGAAGACGAGGTGATCCCGGAAAACCCGATGACCCTGGCCTTCAGCTACACCGACCGCGAAAAGGCGAAGCTGGCGCTGGAAGGCGTGGTTCGCGACATCCCCCTGGAGCGCCACCTCACCTCCATCGAGGAACAGGGCGAAGGCGCCATCCTGCGCGTCACGGCGGGCAAGGTGGACGTGCAGCGCGTGGCGGACATGCTGGCCCGCTCGGGCGGCGAGCAGCGTTGAACCGAAGGCGGGGCGGTCCGGCGGGCCGCCCTGCACCGGTCCGTTTCTGGGCGCGGCGGCGCTAGTTCGGCCGCGGCGCGTCGAAGGGCTGCGTCGCGTCCGGCGTCGCCGGCTTTCGGGACGGCACCACCAGCACGGAATTCTGCCCCGGCCCGGCTGCCTGCAAGCAGTCGGCAAAGGCGTCGATCGCGCGCTGCGAGCCGGCGAGCGGCGCCCGCCAGGTGCCCTCGTTGCCGTCCAGGAAGCGGATCACCAGCGTACTGCCCGAGGCGAAACCCTGGGTGAAGCGCGACACCGCCTCGGAGCTGGGAAACACCGCCTCGATGGTGCTGGTTTGCGGCACGCCGGACAGTTCGCGTCCCGTGCGGACCTGGGCGAACTGGCCGATCCACAGCGTGCGGCCGTCCACCTCGAAAGCGACGTTCATCCGTGCCTCGGCGGGGATGCGCCAGGTGTCACGGTGCAGCAGGGCTACCGTCTCGCCACCGTCCGCGGCGGTGCGCAGCACGAAGCCCCGCCCGAGCAGCTGGCGCGACACGCCGCAGCTGCCGGCCGTGGCACCGGCCTCAGGACCGGCGAAAAAGGTTTCCCAGGAGCCGGAGCGCTGCAGCGTGCCCGGCGTTTGCGCCAGGGCGGGCAGCGCCAGGGTGGAGAACAGGAGCGCCAGGAGGCGCCGCTTGGCGAGGAGGTCCGACATCGCCGCGCGACCTAGCCCCGCGGCGCGGCAAGAAAATGGCAGCGCGGCCGCCGCTGCTCAGTCGCAGGCGCAGCCGTCGGTCGGGCCCTGGTCGGCGCGGATGACGTGGTGGTCGACCCATTCCGCCACCAGCCGCTGCGCCTCGCTCACCGAGGATTCAGGGTGGTGGATGCGGTACAGCGCGGTGCAGGCCCGGAAGGAGGACATGTCGTCATTGCCGCCTTCCCGCAGTTCGCGGAACGCGGTGACAACGGCTCGCTCGCAGCGTCGCGCGATATGACTGAAGTCGTAGCCCATGCCGCCTCCGTGGATCGCGCTCTAGTTGAGAATAATTCGCAACCACTGTCACCGTTATAGTCTCACCTGAACATCTGTTCAAGTGTCCTGATAGCCGAGGGTGGCCCTCGCACCGGTGTGCGTCAGGCGCTCCCCACCACCTCGGCCAGGGCGCGCCCGAGATCCTCCGTGCCGGCCTGTCCGCCCATGTCGCGGGTGCGGGGCCCACCCTCGGCCAGCAACTTCTCGATGGCCGCCACGATGGCGTCCGCCGCTTCCTTCTCGCCCAGGTGTTCCAGCATCATCGCGCCGGACCAGATCTGCCCGATCGGGTTGCAGACGTGCTTTCCGGCAATATCCGGGGCGGAACCGTGCACCGGCTCGAACATCGAGGGATGCGCCTTTTCCGGGTTGATGTTGGCCGAGGGCGCGATGCCGATGGACCCCGCCACCGCCGGGCCGAGATCGCTGAGAATATCGCCGAACAGGTTGGAACCCACCACCACGTCGAACCAATCCGGGTGCTGCACGAACTGCGCGCAAAGGATGTCGATGTGGAACTGGTCCGTGGTCACCGCCGGGTAGTTCGCCGCCATGGCCACGAATCGCTCGTCCCAGTAGGGCATGGTGAAGGTGATGCCGTTGGACTTGGTGGCGGAGGTCAGCTTGCGGCGCTTGCGCGTCATCGCCAGTTCGAAGGCGTAGCGCATCACGCGGTCGCAGCCATGCCGGGTGAAGACGCTGTCCTGGGTGACGAATTCCCGCTCGGTGCCGGGAAACATCCGCCCGCCGGAGCTGCTGTATTCCCCTTCGGTGTTTTCCCGCACCACCACGAAGTCGATATCCTCCGGCCCGCGTCCCGCCAGGGGCGAGCGCACGCCGGGCATCAGCCGGCAGGGCCGCAGCGAGATGTACTGGTCGAAGGACCGCCGCATCGGGATCAGCAGCCCCCAGAGCGAGACGTGGTCCGGCACGTCCGGCCAGCCCACGGCGCCCAGGAAGATGCTGTCCGCCGCGCGCAGCTGGTCCAGCCCGTCGGCCGGCATCATGGCGCCGGTGGTGCGATAGCGATCGCAGGACCAGTCGTATTCCGTGCAGTCCAGGGAGAAGCCGAAGCGCCGCCCGGCCGCTTCCAGCACGCGCAACCCTTCCGGCACGGTTTCGCGGCCGATGCCGTCCCCGGGGATCACCGCGATGCGATGCTTGCGCGTCATGAACCATTCCTTCCCGCTGCGGCGCGGCAAGGTGAACGGGGCGGCCCCGGGCGGCAACCCCGGCCGGCCGCGCCGCAGCGAGTCGTGCGCGGCGGTTCACGCCGGGCCCCGCGCCCACGGTCAGCCTCGGCGGCGGAAGCAGCATCTTCAACATCAATGCTGACCGCCGCCAATTTTCCTTTGTTACGAAACGCGTCGAAATATCAAGAAAAGAGAAAACTCTCACCCACGCATTACAGCGACTCCGAATCCGCATATCGCGCCTCCCGCCGGCGGCCGGTCATTTCACCTGCCGTCCTGCGTCGATTCGCCCCGCCAAATTATCTCCGCAGGCCGGGCAGATTGCCGGTTTTGCGGCCGCAAAGGCCTGCGACCCCCATTATCTCTGCCGTCACGCGAGAAATTCGAAGTCCCGAGTTGACGTTCGGGGAAAGCAGACATTATCCCCAGCGCGGTTCAGAAAAGCAGGAGCAAGAAATGGCCGATAAAGCCAAGATCAACCTCGATGGCCTGTCGGTGCAGGAACTGACCACGCTGATCCAGGATGCCGAGAACAAGCGCCGCGAAGCGCTGGAGGAAGCCAAGGCCTCCCTGATCGCGGAGATGGAGGAAAAGGCCGCGGCGATCGGGCTTTCGCTGCAAGGCATGCTCGACCGCCCCAGCCAGGCTTCCTCCGGCCGCAAGACCCGCAAGGATGCCGGTGCGCCGGTGGCCGCCAAGTACCGCGGCCCCAATGGCGAGGAATGGTCCGGCCGCGGCCGCCCGCCGACCTGGCTGACCAAGCAGGAAGCCGCCGGCAAGAACCGCGAAGCCTTCCGCACCTGAAGCCCGGCGCGGCGGCGGATCAGTCCGGGAGCCAACCCCGCGACCGGATCGCCGCCGCGACCCGCCCCGTTTCATCCAGCGGGGCCCGGGAAAAGGGCCGCTGCGCCAGTCGCAGCGGCCGTGCCGCCCCGGCGGCATAGAGGCTTTCCACCAGCCGCTGGTGCCGCCCCTCCTCCCGCGTGGCGACGAAGACCGGCGCGGCGGTGGCACAGGCTTCGCTGAGCATGGACACGCTGTCCCCCGTCACCACGACCGCGTCGGCCCAGGCCAGGAAGCCCATGTAGGGGTTCGGCCCGGCATCCCCCCAGCGGAACAGCCGGTGCGGCACGCCCGACAGCGCGGCCGCCAGTGCTTCCGTGGCAGGCGCCCCCGTGCGGCGGCTGGCCGTGGCCAGGATCGTCGCACCGGGAAAGCGCTTCAGCACCCGCGGCACCAGCCGCGCCGCATCCTCCGGCGGCATCCCCGCGCCGCGCACCGGCCCGCCCACCAGCAGCGCCACCCGCGGAACGGCCGAAGCTCCCAACTCCGCCCAATCCTCCCGGGCTGCGGCCAGCCGCTCGGGCGACAGCCGGTGCGTGGCGCCCAGGATGGGCAGGATGTTCCCGGCAGCCCGCGGCGCATCGTGCCGCCCGATCACCAGCAGGTCGAAATCCGCCGCGCCGAAACCCGGCCGCATGCAGTGGACCGTACGCACCCCCCGTGCCCGCAACCAGCGCGACACGGGCGTCGAACGCCGCCCGGCCGAGATCGCCAGCCTCGGCCAGGGCGGCGCCAGCGCGGCCCGCGCCCCCGGCGCCAGTCCCGCAGCCGTCGGCCAGAACAGCGGCAGCCGCGCCAACCCGCCCCATTCCAGCGGCACCGTATGAAAGGGCTGCGCCAGCCGCTCCGCGATGCCCAGTGCCTGGGCCGCCGTGCCGGCGCGGGGGTCGGCCAGCACCCAGACCGGTGCGGCATCCCGCGCCCCGTTGGGCACGCCGTGGGCATGGCGCTTCAACATGGACGCCGAACCGCGCCGCGGTTAACCCTGGCGGAAACTGGAGACCCCCGCATGACCGCCCGACACGCCTCCGCCAGTGGCGCCTCCGAATGGGACCGCGACGCGGCGCTCACCACCGCGCGTATCCTGCTGGAAATCAAGGCGGTCAATTTCCGGCCCGAGGAGCCCTACACCTTCACCTCCGGCTGGAAGAGTCCGGTCTATATCGACTGCCGCCGGATCATCTACTTCCCCCGCGCACGCACCCGCATCTGCGACATGGCGGTGGAAAAGATCGGCCGCCACATCGGCTACGAGACCATCGAGGCCGTGGCGGGCGGCGAGACCGCCGGCATTCCCTTCGCCGCCTGGATCGCCGAGCGGATGATGGCGCCCATGGCCTATGTCCGGAAGAAGCCCAAGGGCTTCGGCCGCAACGCCCAGATCGAGGGCGACGTGCCGGAAGGCAAGAACACCCTGCTGGTGGAGGACCTGACCACCGACGGCGGTTCCAAGATCCGCTTCGCCCAGGCGCTGCGCGATGCGGGTGCGATCTGCGACCACACCTTCGTGGTGTTCTTCTACGGCGTGTTTCCCGGCTCCTTCGAGACGATGAAGCAGATGAACCTGTCGCTGCACGCGCTGTGCACCTGGTGGGACGTGCTGGAGGTGTGCCGCGAACGCCCCTATTTCGAGGAGCCCGCGCTGCGCGAGGTTCGCAAGTTCCTGGAAGACCCGGTGGCCTGGAGCAAGGCCCACGGTGGCGTCGGCAGCGCCGAGGAAGCGCGCGCGGCGATCGTGAAAAAGGACGCGGCGTGAGGGCAGCCGCCCTCCTCCTCGGCTGCGCGACGCTGCTGCCGGCCGGGGCGTTCGCGCAGGACGCCCCCGGCACACGCGAGCAGCTCAGCATCGGCATCACGCAGTTCCCGTCCAGCTTCCACCCCAACATCGAGAGCATGGCCGCGCGCTCCTTTGTCGAGGGCTTCGCGCGCGTGCCGCTCACCGCCTTCGGCCCGGATTGGCGCCTGCAATGCCTGGGCTGCGAAACCCTGCCGAGCCTGGAGAACGGCCTCGCGCAGCGGGAAACCACCCCCGACGGCAAGCCCGGCCTGCGCGTCACCTGGCGCCTGCGCGAGGGGCTGTGCTGGGGCGACGGCACGCCCGTCACCGCCGAGGACCTGCGCTTCGCCTGGGAAGCCGGTCGCGCCTCCGAGACCGGCTTCGGCGGCGCCGAGTTCTACCGCTCCGCCTACGAGTTCCTCAGCGACGACCCGCGCAGCGTCACCCTGCGCTTCGACCGCGTCACCTTCGATTTTGCCTCGGCCGGCGACTTCGCCCCGCTACCCGCGCATCTCGACCGCGCCCGCTGGGAGGAGAACAAGCGCGACTACCGCTCGCGCACCCTCTACGACACGGACACGTCGAATCCCGGCCTGTGGAACGGCCCCTACCGCATCGCCGCCGTGCAGCCCGGCGCCGGCGTGACACTGGAACGCAACGCGCACTGGTCCGGCCCCGTCCCCGCCTTTGGCCGCATCCAGATCCGCACGGTGGAGAACACCGCCGCCCTGGAAGCGCAGCTGCTGGCGGGTCAGGTGGACATGGTGGCGGGCGAGCTGGGCTTCGCCCTGGACCAGGCCGTGGCGCTGCAGGCGCGCACCCGCGACCGCTTCCGCTTCGAGTTCCGCCCCGGCCTGGTCTGGGAACACATCGACCTCAACCTGGACAACCCCGCCCTGGCGGATGTCCGGGTGCGGCAGGCGCTGATGCTGGGCATCGACCGCGAGCGCATCGTGCAAAGCCTCTATGCCGGCCGGCAGCCGGTGGCCAGCAGCGGCATCCATCCCGACGACCCCATGTACGACCCGCAGGTGCGTCGCGGGAACTTCGACCCCGCCCGCGCCCAGGCCCTGCTGGAGGAGGCGGGCTGGAAACGCGCGCCCGGCGGCGCCCGGCAGAACGCCGCCGGCGAGCGCCTGACGCTGGAGTTCATGACCACCGCCGGCAACCGCTCGCGCGAGCAGGTGCAGCAGGCCATCCAGGGCATGTGGCGCGCGGTCGGCGTGGAAGCCCGCATCCGCAACGAGCCGCCGCGCGTGTTCTTCGCCGAAACCCTGTCGCGCCGCCGCTTCACCGGCGCCGCCCTGTTCGCCTGGATCTCCTCGCCCGAGAACGTACCCCGCACCACGCTGCACTCCGAGGAAATCCCGCGCGCCGAGCGCAACTGGTCCGGCCAGAACTACCCCGGCTTCCGCAACGCCGAACTGGACGCCCTGCTGCAAGCCCTGCCGGAGGAGCTGGACCCCGAAAAGCGCCGCCCGCTCTGGGCCCGTCTCCAGGCCATCACCGCCGAGCAGCTGCCCGCCCTGCCACTCTGGCACCGCGCCGACCCGCATGTCTGGCCGCGCTGGCTGGACGGGGTGCGGCCCACCGGCAACCTCTACCCTTCCTCGCTCTGGGTGACGGATTGGCGAGTCCGCTGAAGCCGCCATGCTCGGGCTGATCGCCTGGCGGTTGCCGCAGGTGGCCGCCACGCTGCTGATCCTGTCGCTGGCCGCCTGGTTCGCCATCGGGCTGATGCCGGGCGACCCCGTGTCGCTGGCCCTGACCACCGACCCGCGGCTGACGGCCGCCGACGTGGCCCGGCTGACGGCGCTCTACGGGCTGGACCAACCGCTCTGGACGCGCTGGCTGAGCTGGGCCGGCGGCGTGCTGCGCGGCGAGTTCGGCTATTCCCGCCTCTTCGCCCGCCCGGTGGTGGAGGTGCTACTGCCCGCGCTCCGCTCCACCCTGGTGCTGCTGGGCGCGGCGCTGCTGCTCTCGGCCGCCACCGGCGTGGCGCTGGGCGCGCTGGCGGCGCTGCGGCCGCGCTGGCGGGTCGCCGTGGATACGGTGGCGGTGCTGGGGCAGGCGGCGCCGGTGTTCTGGCTGGCCATCCTGGCCATCCTGCTCTTCGCGGTCACGCTGGGCTGGCTGCCGGCGGGCGGTGCCTCCGACACGGGCTGGCCGGACGAGGCGCGCTTCCTGCTCCTGCCCGTGACGACCCTGGCCGTGCACGGGCTGGCCGCCTATGCCCGCCACACCGCCTCCGCCATGGCCGAGGTGCTCACCCAGCCCTTCATCACCGCCGCCCGCGCCCGCGGCGCCGGCGGGGGGCGCATCGCCTGGCGCCACGCCTTTCCCAACGCCGCCGTGCCGGTGCTGGCCATCGCCGCGGTGGATGTGGGCGCGCTGGTGTCGGGCGCCCTGGTCACGGAAACCGTCTTCGCGCGGCCGGGCATGGGCAAGCTGCTCTTCGATGCCGTGATGGGCAACGACTACAACCTCGCCCTGCTCTGCCTGCTGCTGGTGGCGGCGGTGACGATGCTAGCGACGCTGCTGGCCGATCTCGGGCAGCACGCCCTGGACCCCCGTCTCGGGTGACGCGCCTGCGGCTCGGACTCGCGATGCTGGGCGCCTTGGCGCTGGCGGCGCTGGGCGCCGATGCGATCGCCGCGGCCCTGGGGCTGGATGCGGAAACGCCCGACCTGCTGCTGCGCTTCGGCCCGGCCTCGGCTGCACATCCGCTCGGCACGGATGAGCTGGGCCGCGACGTGCTGGCCCGGCTGCTGCTGGGCGCCCGGGTGTCGCTGGCCGTGGGCCTCTGCACCGCCCTGCTGGCAGCGGCGCTGGGCACCGCCCTGGGCCTGCTGGCGGCCTGGCGCGGCGCCTGGGTGGATGCCGTGCTGATGCGCCTGGCCGACGGGCTGCTGGCGCTGCCCGCCCTGCCGCTGCTGGTGATCCTGGCTGCGGCTGACACCGCCGCGATCGGCCTGCCGCGCGGTGAGGCCGCAGCGGATGTCGCGCGCATCGTGCTGATCCTCGGCGCCTTCGGCTGGGTCGGCGTGGCGCGGCTGGTGCGGGCATCGGCGCGCGGCGTGCTGGCCCGCGACTGGGTGCGCGCTGCCCGCGCCCTGGGCGCTTCCGAGGCCCGGGTGCTGCGCCGCCACGTGCTGCCCTCGCTGCTCGCGCCCGTCTCGGTAGCGGCCGCGCTCACCGCGGCCGGCGCGATACTGGCGGAAAGCACGCTGAGCTTCCTGGGCCTGGGCATCCAGCCCCCGACCCCCTCCTGGGGCAACATGCTGGCCAACGCGCAGGACCTCGTGCTCTCGGCGCCATCGGTGGCGCTGTGGCCGGGACTGCTGATCGTGCTGGCCGTGGCGGGCTTCACCCTGCTGGCGGACGGTTTGCGCCGCCGTTGAACCTGCCCGGGCCCGGGCCCAAGCGGGGGCGGCAATCCGGCAGCACGCTCGACCCGGTACGGACCGCGCCTGGGCCGCGTCCGCCCTCGCGCTCAGGCCGGCGCGACCTCGCCCGGTGCCTCGTCCAGCGGCAGGTCGCCGAGCTTGCCCAGGTCCAGCGACACCAACCCGCCCTCGCGCCGCTGGCGGCGAATCCACTGCCGATGCCGCATGGCGCGCGACACGTCGGCGAAGCCGGCCTCCCAGTGCTCCAGCATGGTCAGGCGGGAAAACTCGTAATCCTTGCTGTGGCTCTCATAGGCGCGGCGCCGGTAGATCAGCTGCAGCACCGTGACGGTGTTCTGCTGCGACAGCTCCTGCAGCATGCGCCGCTCCTCCGCCGTGGCGAGCTCCGGCGGCAGCCGGTCCAGCAGCCGGCGCAGCGTCGCGCGGGTTTCGCGGATCTGCCGGCTGTCATCCGTGCCCAGCCGCGTGCGGGAGGAAAAGCGGATGTCCTTTTCGCGCTCCGCCGCCTCGAACACCGTGCGCGGCAGCGGGCCGGACGCGCTGAACAGGTCCACCTGCAGCACCAGCAGGTCGCGCCGGCGTTCCACGTCCAACACGTATTGCAGCGGCGTGTTGCTCAGGAGCCCGCCGTCCCAGTACAGCTTTCCCTCGATCTCCACCGGCGGAAAGCCCGGCGGCAGCGCGCCGGAGGCCATGATGTGCTCCGGCCCGAGCTGCTGCCGCTGCGTGTCGAAATACACGGAATTGCCCGAGCCCAGCTCCACCGCGCCGACGCTCAGCCGGATCTCGCCGGAATTGAGCCGGCCGAAATCCACCAGCCGCTCCAGCGTCGCGCGCAGCGGGGCCGTGTCGTAGAAGCTCAGCGCCGCGGGCGTGCCCGGCAAGGCGCCCAGCGGCCCGGGAAAGCGCGGCAGGAAGAAGCCCGGCGCCCCCGCGGCCAGCGACCACAGCGCGCTCACCTCGTTCAGGGTGGAGCGGAACCCGTCCAGCATCGGCGGCACGGCATAGCCGAGGCCGGAGGTCACGGTGTTCCAGAACTCGCGCAACCGCGGCACCCGCAGCTCCGGCGGATTGCCGGCGATCAGCGCGGCGTTGATGGCTCCGATCGACACGCCGGCGATCCAACGCGGCGGGTCGCGGACATCGTCCAGGGCCTCGAAGGCCCCGGCTTGGTAGGAGCCGAGCGCGCCGCCACCCTGCAGCACCAGCACGCGGATTTCGTCGCTCGCGGTCGTGTCGGCCTCCCGTTGCGGCACGGGACCTCCCTAGAACGGATGGCGGCGAAGGGTAATCCGGCCCACGCGAGGGGACGGAAGCGGCACCGGAGACCGCGACGACGAACGCTCACGCCGATTCCAGTTGCGAGTAATTCTCACTTTCGGCAAACATGCGCTTCCAGGGTCGAGCAACAGGAGTCCCCATGCAGCACCACCGGTCGATCGGGCTCACGGACCTCGTCGCACTGATGGCGGCGCACCGGGCCGCGGCGCGCCATCCCCTGCGGCCCGGACAGCTGGATGAAGGCGGCGTAGCCCGCATCTCCGCCTATCTCCGCGACGAGGAACTGCCCTCCGGTGACGCGCCGCCGCCCAGGTCCGGTGCGCGCCCCTCCGCCGCGGCCGAGCCTCGCCCGGCGCGCTGAAGGCCGGGCCCGGCCAGCGCGCCGGAGAACACCCCCTCGGGCCGGCAGTCCCACTGCCGGCCCATCGGCGAAAACCCGCTCAGGGGCTCCCGGCCACGGCCAGGGGCACGGCCTCCGGGCGCGGCAGCCTCGCCCGCTCCTCCTGCCGGCGGCCGAGCCACAGCGCTCCCACCAGCCAAACGGCCGAGAGCGGCACCGCCACCCAGGCCACCCCCGACAGCCCCAGCCCCACCGCGCCCAGCAGCGCATAGCTCCAGGAGCCGACCTGGTCGCCGGCGCGGTACACCACCGTGTCGATGAAGCTCTTCGCCTTGTACTTGTCCTCGCGCGGCAGCACGGTGAAGAGCAGCTCCCGCGTCGGCCGCGCCAGGGCGAAGTTGCTGACGCGCCGGGCCACCTGCACCGCCACCACGGCCGCGATGCTGGGCGCCACCGCCAAGACCCCGAAGCCCAGCAGGCTGCACAAAGGCAGCGCCGCCAGCGTCAGCCCGACGCCCAGCGCGCCGAGGATGCGGCTGGTCAGGAAGACCTGCACCACCAGCGTCAGCACGTTCACCAGCAGGTCGATGTTGGCGAAAAAGGCGGTGCGCGACGCGCGGTCGGCAAAGGCCGTGCTCGCGATCTCCGCCTGCTGGAAATACAGGAAGGTGGAGGTCACGGAATACAGCAGGATGAACAACGCGACGTTGAGCAGGTAGGGCGAGCGCAGCGCGTGGGTCAGCCCCGCCAGCACGCCGCCGCCGATCGGCGCCTCGCCCCCGCCTTGCCCGGGCAGTCGACGGAAGGCCTCGCTCAGCCGCGACAGGCGGCGCACGGCGAAGACCGCGACCTCCAGCATGATGATGGATGCCAGCAGCAGCCAGAAGGGCTGCACACGCTCGATCACTCCCGAGGTCAGGCTGGAGCCGAGGATCGCCCCCAGCGTCGCCCCGGCGGCCAGGAAGCCGAACAGCCGCTTGCCCTGCTCGGAGTCGAAGACGTCCACGATGAAGGCCCAGAACACCGACACCACGAACAGGTTGAACACGGAAATCCAGACAAAGAAGGCGCGGTCCACCCAGATCCGTCCCTCCCCCGGCGGCATGGCCAGCAGGAATGCGAACAGCACCAGGTTCAGCATGAAGAAGCGATAGGACAGGCTGATGAAGCGCTGCCGCGAGAAGCGCTTCACCAGCGCCGCGAAGGCCGGGTTCACCGCCAGCATGGCCAGCAGCGTCGCGGTGAAGAGCCAGGGCAGGTTGTTCACCCCGCCCTCCACCCCCGCCGCGTCGCGCAGCGGCCGCAGCACGTAATAGGCCGACAGGATCGAGAAGACGTAGAGCCAGGACCAGCCCAGCGCCGCGACCTCCGCCTGCCGCACGTCGATGGCGTAGCGTAGCAGCCGGTAGGCCAGCCCGCCTCCCTCGGCGGGCGCGGCGGTGTCAGAGGCCATCGATGAAGGCTTCCATCCGGCGGCGGCCCGCGGCGTCGGGCATGCGGCCGCGCGCCGCGGCCAGATTGTCGTCCACGTAGCGCGCCTGCGCCATGCCCGGCGCCGGGCAGGTCACCGCCGGATGCGAGACGAGGTACTTCAGGAAGAACTGCGCCCAGGAGGCTATGTCGTATTCCGCGGCCCAGTCCGGCAGCTGCTTGTCGCGCACCGCCTCGAACAACCGGCCGCGGCCGAAGGGCAGGTTCAGCATCACGGCCATGCCGCGATCCGCGGCCAGCGGGATGATGCGCTCCGCCGTCTTGCGGTTGTCCAGCGCGTAATCGACCTGGATGAAGTCCACCTGCTCGCGGCGCATCACCGCCTCGAACTCCTCGTATTGCCGCTCAAAGGAGGTGGTCAGACCGACATAGCGGATGCGCCCGGCCGCCTTGAGGTCCCGCAGCGTCCGCAGGTGGATCTCCGTGTCGCGCAGGTTGTGCACGGCCAGCAGGTCGATCTTGTCCGTGCGCAGGCGGCGGAAGGACTGCTCGATCTGCGCCACGCCCTGCTCGCGGCCGCTGATGCTGACCTTGGTGGCCAGGAAGAGCTGGTTGCGGATGCCCAGACCCTCCACGATCTTGCCGATCACCTCCTCCGCCGTGCCGTAGGTGGGCGAGGTGTCGATCACCGTGCCGCCCCCTGCCGCGAAGCGCGCCACCGTGTCGCGCAGCGGCGGGATCTCGGCGTCGCTCTTCACGTCCTCGTAGCGGCGGGCGGTGCCCAGCCCGAGCGCCGGGATGGTCTCACCGGAAGACGGAATCGGCTTGCGCAGCAGCGGCGCGCCCTGCTGCGCCGCCGCCCCGCCCGGCCGCAGCGGCGGGAGGCCGGCGGCGAGGGCCGCGGACAACAGGGTACGGCGTTGGGTTCGCATCGCGCGGCAGTCTCCATGTCCCGGATGTCCCCCGTCCCGTCCCGGCCGGCGCGGGGGTTGCCCGCGGAATGCGGGTTTCCGTCAAAGCGTCACAGACTTCGGACCTCGCGCGCAAGCGGCAAGGCCCGGCGCCTCCTCCCGTCTGCCGCCGCGGGTGCCGGCCGGACGGCGAAGCACGCGCAGCCCCTCCGCGCGTTTCCGCATTGGCCCCGGCACCCCGTCCCGTGGCATGGGTCGGCCCCATGACAGACCCCGAGCTCGACGCGCTCTTCGCCCTGGCCGCCGACGTGCAGCGCCACGCCCATGTGCCCTATTCCAACTTCCGGGTGGGCGCGGCCATCCAGGCCAGCGACGGCCGCCGCTTCGCCGGCTGCAACGTGGAGAACATCGCCTATCCCCAGGGCAGCTGCGCCGAAACCGGGGCGATCTCGGCCATGGTGGCGAGCGGCGGCAGCCGGGCCATCAGGCGCATCGTGATCCTGGGCACCGGACCCGCCGGGCCGGTGGCCTGCGCGCCCTGCGGCGGCTGCCGCCAGCGCATCCTGGAATTCGCCACCCCGGACACGGAAGTCTGGTTCGGCCCCGACCGTGCCGGCCTGCGCCCGCACCGCATCGACGCGCTGCTGCCCGGCGCCTTTCACAGCCTGACCGAGGGCCCGGCCGGCGATCCGGCGGCGACGCTTGCCCCGCCCTCGCCGGGGGCCTAGTCCGACCCTGGCGCGCCGGACACCATCCCGGCCGCGCCGCAGGCGGAGGTGTCGCGAGCATGTCGGATCTTTCCGCGGAGAACGGCCTCCGCTTTCCCGCCACCAGCCCCGCCCTGCGCCGGCCGCACCGCCTGGGCGCGCTGGCCCTGGGCGGGCTGCGAATCGGCTTCTGGGGCGTGGTGCAGTTCGCCCTGACCCTGGCCGAGATGGTGGCCGAGGTGCTGGCGCCGCTGCTGCTGGTGGCCGGCTTCGGCTGGTGGGCGGCGCTGAACGTGCTGGGCTCGCTGAGCCAGGCGCCGGAATTCCAGGCCGTGCTGGCGGAACTGCCCCACCGGCTGCGCTTCGGCGACCATTGGCTGACGCCCGCGGGGCTGATCTGGAACGGCGTCGCGCTGATGGCCGTGGTGGCGGCCTGCCGCACGCTGAACACCATCATCGTCAAGGAAACCTGAGCGCCGGAACCACCCGCCGGCGCGCCCCGGCCCGGGAGCGCCCGCGCCCTTCCCCGGGGTGACCCTCAGGCATCCGCAACGCCCTGCCGCGCCGCCCGGGACACGCTTGCGCCGCCTGGGGATAACCGGTTCTCTGCACCGAGTTGGAGGCTATCCGCCATGACCCCGCCGCTGAACTCCCTGGCCGCCCGCGACGTCGCGCACCTGCTGCACCCCTATACCGACCAGGTCGCCCATGCCGAGAACGGCCCGGTGGTGATCACCCGCGGCCAGGGCGTGCATGTCTGGGACGACGCGGGCCGCGAATACATCGAGGCGGTGGCGGGGCTGTGGTGCGCCTCGCTGGGCTTTTCCAACGAGCGGCTGGCGCAGGCGGCGGAAAAGCAGATGCGCGAGCTGCCCTTCTACCACGCCTTCACCTCCAAGTCGCACGCACCCGCCGTGGAGCTGGCGGAAATGCTGATCTCCCGCGCCCCCGTGCCGATGAGCAAGGTGTTCTTCGCCAATTCCGGTTCGGAAGCGAACGACACCGCGATCAAGATGATCTGGTACCGGAACAACGCGATCGGCAAGCCGGCCAAGAAGAAAATCATCTCCCGCCTCAAGGCCTATCACGGCGTCACGATCGCCAGCGCCTCGCTGACCGGGCTGCCGGCCAACCACGCACTGTTCGACCTGCCGATCGCTGGCATCCACCACGTCTCGACGCCGCACCACTACCACGGCGCGCAGGAGGGTGAGACGGAGGAAGCCTTCGCCACCCGCCTGGCCGAGGAGATCGACACCCTGATCCGCGCCGAGGGCCCCGACACCGTGGCGGCGATGTTTGCCGAGCCCATCATGGGCGCCGGCGGCGTGATCATCCCGCCCGCCACCTATTTTGAGAAGGTGCAGGCCGTGCTGCGCCAGCACGACGTGCTGCTGGTGGCCGACGAGGTGATCTGCGGCTTCGGCCGCACCGGCAACTATTGGGGCAGCCAGACCTTCGGCATGCAGCCGGACATCATCACCTGCGCCAAGGCGCTGTCCGCCGCCTTCCTGCCGATCTCGGCCGTGATGGTGAACGAGGAGGTCTTCGCCGGCCTGTCGCAGGGCAGCCACAGCATCGGCACCTGGGGCCACGGCTTCACCTATTCCGGCCATCCCGTGCCCGCCGCCGTGGCGATCGAGACGCTGAAGATCTACGACGAGATGAACGTGGTCGGCCACGCGCAGACCGTGGGCGCCCACCTGCAGGCCGAGCTGCGCCGCCGCTTCGGGCAGCACCCGATGGTGGGCGAGGTCCGCGGCGTCGGCCTGATCGCCGCGATGGAGCTGGTGGCCGACCGCCACGCCCGCCGCAATTTCGACCCCGCCCGCAAGGTCGGCGCCCGGATGGGCAAGCTGGCCGAGGCCAACGGGGTGATCCTGCGCGCCATGGGCAATGACACGATCGCCTTCTCGCCGCCGCTGATCATCACCGAGGCGGAGGTGGACACCATGCTCGACCGCGTCGGCCGCGCGCTGGACCAGCTCGCCGTGGAGCTGCGGCGGGAAAACCTGGCGGTGGTGTGACGGCCGGCTGGCGGTCGCCCGCCTTTCCGCTGGCCGTGGGCGCGGCGATCGCGCCCACCGCGGCCATGCTGCAATCCAAGGCCATGGCGCCGCTCGCCGTGGTCTGCCTGCTGCTCTCCGTGCTGGCCGACCGCCGCGCGCGCGGCAGCTGGCCCTGGCCCTCCGGCGCAGCGCTGGTGGCCGGGCTGCTCCTGGCCGGCTGGGGCGCGCTCTCGGCCCTCTGGGCGGTGGAGCCGCCGCGGGCGTTGCTGGCCGCGGCGCAGCTGGGTGGGCTGGTGCTGCTGGCCGGGGCGGCGGTGCGGGCGGTGGCAGGCCCGGCCACCGCGCCGTGCGACCGACTCCTGCTCGGGCACTGCCTGTTCTGGGGCGTGCTGTTCGGGCTGGCCGCGTCCACCGTCGACAACCTGACGGGCAACGCCCTGCGCATGGCCGTGCGCGGGCTGGATGCCACGCGGCCCGGGCTGGAATTCGGCCTCAAACCCGCCGCCTCGGTGGCCGCGCTGCTGGTGCCGCTGCTCTGGGCCGCGCCCCTGCCCCGCTTCGCCCGGCTGCTGGGGCTCGCCGCCGGCGCCCTGGCCCTGGCGGCGCTGACCGGCGAGTCCGCGCGGCTGGCGGGGTTGGCCGGGCCCGCGGTGCTGCTGCTCGCCAGCCTAGCACCCACCCCCGCGCGGCGGGTGCTGGCCCTGGGATTCGCGGCCCTGCTTCTCGCCGCGCCGCTGCTGGCGGGGCAGCTGATCCGGCCGGCGATCGCGGCCCGGCTGCCGCCTTCCGCCGTGCACCGGCTGCTGATCTGGGACTTTGCCCTGGCAAGGGCGGCCGAACACCCCTGGCTCGGCTGGGGCATGGAGGCCAGCCGCGCCATCCCCGGCGGGCAGGCGCCGCCCAGCGCCGCGACGCTGGACCACCTGGCGCTGCAGCGCCCGGACCAGCGCGGCTACTTCGCCGCGCCCGGGGTGCAGTCCCTGCCGCTGCACCCGCATAACGGGGCCCTGCAGCTGCGGCTGGAGCTGGGCTGGCCCGGCCTGGTGCTGGCGGCGGGCTTCGTCGCGCTGCTCGCCCTGGCGATCCCCGCGGGCATCGCCGCCGCGGGGCTGGGCGCCATGACCGCGGCGGCCGTCACCTTTCTGCTCTCCTTCGGGGCTTGGCAGCCCTGGTGGATGGCGACGCAGGCCCTGGCCGTTGCCCTGGCGGCGGGGCTGGACCGCCGGGCATGACGCCGCGCTTCGCCCTGCTCACCGCCGCTGCCCCGGCGCCTCAACCCGGCTCGGCCGGGCTGGCCTTCCGCCTGCGCTCCACCCTGTGGCTGATCGGCGAGCTGCGCACCGTGCTGATCGGTCCGCTGCCGGACGCGGCGGCCCGTGCCCGCCTGCGCGCGGAGCATGCGCTGCTGCTGCGCCCGGAACACTCGGCCGCGCCATCGGAAGCAGCCGGCCCGCCGCTGCGTCCCCACTGTCGGGCGCGGCTGCTGCGCCACCTCGCGCGCTTCCGCCCCGACGCCGTGGTGGTGTGCGGCCCGGAACTGCTGCCGCTGGTGCCCGGCCTCGCCGCGGCCGGATTGCGGGTCGTCGCGGTTCCCGGGGACGACGTCCTGCCGGATCCTGGGGCGGTGCCCGGCCCCCTGGCGGAGTCACTCGCGGCGGCCGCCGCGATCTGGGCTGTCTCGCCCGACGCGGCAGCCCGGCTGCGCGAGGTGGCAGGTCCCGACCGCGTCGCCCTGCTGGACGGCGGCGCGGCCACCGTTGCACGGGAACTGGCCGGCCTGGGCATCCCGGCCACCCCCGGCGCGGCGCGGCCGCCGGCCGCTGCGGAAGGTCTGACCACCCGCTACAACCCGCGCAGCGGCCTGCTGCAGATCGGCCTGCGCCTGCACACGCCCTTGCCGCCGGAGGCCGTGCGCGGGGAGCTGCGCGTGGCCGGCGCCACCGCCCTGAACCTCGCTGTGGAGACCGGCGAGGGCCCGCCCGGCCGCTTGCGGGTGGAGGCCACCGCCGTGCTGCGGCCGGGCGACGACCCGGCCGGGGTGCGGTTGCTGCTATCCGCCGGGGACGCGCCACTCCTTTCGGCCGGCACGGAGCGGCCGATCCTGGAAACCGCCGGGCTGGCCACGCTGGAACCGCAGCGCGGCGCCGCGGCGGTGGTGGTGCAAGCCTGGGCCGACACCCCGGCCCAGCTGCGCGTGGACGACCGCGAGGAACCCCTGGCTCCTGCCCTGCCCGGCCTGCTGCGCGGCCAGCTGCTGGCGCCGCCCACCCGGGTCGCCGCGGTTACCGGCACCGATCCGGGCATGACCACCAACCCGCTCGGCCCCTGGCTAGCTGCCGGGCCGCGGGCGCCCGGGCTGGACGCGCTGCGCAACCGCCATGCCGGGGAAACCGCCTGGCTGATCGGCAACGGGCCTTCCGTGCGGCCCGAGGACCTCGACGCGCTGCGCGGCCGGCTTTGCTTCGGCTTCAACCGCCTCTACCTCGCCTACGGAAGAACGGCGTTGCGCCCGCGCTACACGCTGAGCGGCGACGGCCAGGTGATCGGCGATTTCGGCGCGGAGCTGGTGCGGGAAGCCGGCGGCACCGTGTTCCTGGCCAGCGAGCACCGGCCGGAGCTGCCCGGGAACTGGTTCTGGCTGCGGCAATACTCGATCTGGCCGACGCTGTTCTCGCTCGACCCCGGCCGCGTCGTGGGGGCCGGCGGCTCCTCGCTCTTCGTGGCGATGCAGCTGGGCTGGTGGATGGGGGTGCGGCGCTTCATGCTCTACGGCGTCGATTTCCACTTCGCCGACGCCGCGCCGGTGGCGAACGGGCTGGCCCAGGGAGACGGCAACCACTTCATCCCCGGCTACCGCAGTGGCCGGGCCTGGATCCCGCCCTCCTGGCGCGACATCTGCACCGGGCTCCACGTCGCCGGCCGCTTAGCCGAGGCCGAGGGCGGCTGGATCCGCAACGCCACGCGCGGCGGCCGGCTGGAGCTCTTCCCCCGGCGCAGCTTCGAGGACGCGCTGCGCGGTGGCTGAAATGGCCGGGCGATGCCCGCCGGGCCCAGCGCGCGGCCGGGATGCGGGCACCGCCGCGGGAAGCTGCTACACGCCCCGCCCATGACCGACCCCGTTTCCGCCGGCACGCGCCTGTCCGGCCGCGCGCGCTGGCTGCTCCGTGCGACGCTGCTGCTCGGCCTCCTCGCCACGGCCGCTCCGGCCGGAGCAGCCCGCAGCGCCTGCCCGCAGCATCATCCCGACGGCGCCGCGCCGGACATCGCGCGCCGCTCCCTCGCGTCGCAGGCGCGCGAATTGTGCTTCAGCGGCTACGCGGTGCTGCACAGCGGCGTGTCGCGCACGCCCCTCGCCGCCGCCGAGCGCCTGACGCGCGCCCGGGTGCGCCGCGCGCGCCAGCTGCCGCGCGAGAACGCCTTTCACGAGGAACAGCGCCTGCCCGAGAATGAGCGGGCGGACCTGGCCGACTACGCCCGTTCCGGCTTCGACCGCGGCCACATGGCGCCCTCCGGCGACATGGCCACGGAAACCTCGCAGAATGAGAGCTTCTCCCTGGCCAACATGGTGCCGCAGTCGCCCGGCTCGAATCGCTGCCTCTGGGAGGGCATCGAGCGCACCGTGCGCGAACTGGCCACCGACGAGGGTGAGGTCTGGGTCGCGACCGGCCCGGTGTTCGAGGGTACGGAACTGCGCCGCCTGCGCGACCGGGTGCTGGTGCCGACTTCGCTGTTCAAGGCGATCTACGTGCCGTCCCTGGGGCAGGCCGGGGCTTACCTCGCCCCGAACGCCCCCGGGCTGAACTGGCGCGCCGTGTCGCTGGCCGAGTTGCGCGACATCGTCGGGCTGGACATCTTCCCTTCCCTGCCCGCGGCCGTACGGAACCGGACCATGGCGCTGCCGGAACCCGAGCCCAGCAACATCTACGGCAGCTGCGACAGCGAACCCGGCCCGGTCACCGCGGATCGGCGGCCGTCCCCATCGCCCGGCCAGCCCGCCCCGGCCCCTGCCAGCCGCACCTCCACCAGCCTGGGCGGCAAGCTCGGTCTGTGGCTGGGAGCGATCTTCGCGCTGCTCGCCGTGCTGGCGCTGTTTCGCGTGCTCGGCCGTCGTTGAGGAGGATCCGCACCATGGCCTTCGAACCCTTCGCCGACGAGGCCGCCAGCATCGCGCTGGGCGGGCTGACGATCGAGAACCGGCTGGACCGCGTGTCGCTCTTCGGCAGCCTGGACGTCACCCGCGACCGCGAGGGCCTTACCCACGCCAGGCGGCTGCGGGCCCTGCTGGATCAGGCCATCGCGGTGCTGGAAGGCGAGTCCGACCGGTTGCCGGCGCGCGTGCAAACGGGCACGGAGACCACCGTGGTGCGGAACCCCTTCGACTGACGCTGCTACCCTTGGCGTCCGGGCCGGACCGGGGCAGCCTTTCCGAAACGGCACCGCCGCGACGCGGCGCCGCAGGGAAGGAACGCTTCGCATGCACCGCCTCCGCGCCCTCGTAGCCGCGGCCTCGCTGGCCGGCTTCGCCAAACTCTCACCGGCTCAGGCCCAGATCAGCAACCTGCCGCCGGAGATCGTGGCCGGTATCGCCGCCATGGGGCCGGTATGGAACAGCGATGTGCTGCGCAACACCAGCGCGCTGTTCCGCCCCTTGCGCGAGTCACAGGGGACGGAAGGGCTGGAGGCCAGCAAGGACCAGCACTACGGCCCGGACGCGCGGCAGGTGCTGGACCTGTACCGTCCTTCCGGTGCTGCCGGACCGCTGCCGGTGATGGTGTTCGTGCATGGCGGCGGCTTCGTGCGCGGCGAGCGCGATCCCAACGTGGCGATGTTCTTCGCCCGCCAAGGAATGCTGGGCGTCACCATGACCTACCGCCTGGCGCCGCAGCACCCCTGGCCGGCCGCGCCGCGCGACGTGGGTGCGGCGATCGCCTGGCTGCGCGACAACGCCGCCCGCCTCGGCATCGATCCCGGGCGCATCTTCCTGTTCGGCATTTCCGCGGGCGCGACCCACGCCGCCTCTTACGCCTTCGACCCCGAACTGCATCCCAGCTCCGGCCCAGGGCTGGCCGGGTTGATCCTGGGCAGCGGGGTGTTCAAGGTCACGGCCGCCGATACGGCGGACAACACGCGCGCCTATTTCGGCACGGACCCCTCCCAGTACGAAGCGAGGTCACCCCTGACCCACGCCGCGTCCAGCCGCCTTCCGCTGTTCCTGTTCACTGCGGAATACGACCCGCCCTTCCTGGCGACGCCGACGCTGGAACTCATGCAGCTGGCCTGCCGACGTGATGGAAAATGCCCGCATTACCTACAGGTGCGCGGCCATAACCACGTTTCCGATCAGTATTCACTGGGTACCGCGGACCAAGCGCTCGGCGGAGCGCTGATGGAGTTCACGCGCACCCTGCGCTGAATAGGTGGGAATGGCCCGGGATGCCGCAAACCGGCCAGCATTTCAGTACTCGGGCCACTCTCGGCAGCCAGAACGTACAGCCCTGCCCTTCATTGGTCGGTTGCAAAAACCACTTAAACGCGCAGCACCCCGGGCCTTGGGAGACCGGGGTGATTTGCAATCCGTGAAACGTGATTACCGGGCAAAAGGGAGATGCGGGGACAGGATTTGAACCTGTGACCTTCAGGTTATGAGCCTGACGAGCTACCGGGCTGCTCCACCCCGCGTCGGTGGTGTTTGTGGGACAGGGAAACGTTCCTCTC
>NZ_JBLLEB010000036.1:0-42447 GCF_047690175.1 Roseomonas sp. BN140053
CAACTTCAGCCCACCGAACTCGGCCCGCCAGCGGTAGTACGTCGGCTCGCTCACCCCGATCGCCCGCGCCGCCTCCACCACCGATTTGCCCTGTCCAGTCAGCACCTCGACCTGGCGCAGCCTGGCCACGATTTCCTCGGGCGTGTGTGCCTTCTGCCTGCCCATCCCAAAGTCCCCTCCGCGTCCGCCGAGTACATTACCGGCGGACCGCTTTTACGGGGGCAGGTCAGGAAGACGATGCGGACGCCGCGGCGGGCCGGTACGACGACGCCCCGGATGGCGCGCAAGGCGACCTGCTGCGCGATCACGCGGACGAACTGTGCGAGCGCATCCGGGATACCCCGGCCCGTACCCTCGCCGGCTTCCAGGCCAAGGCTCGCGTTGTGCTGCGGGAGGAGCATGAGGGCTGGGAGAGCGTTATCACGCCCGGCCTGCTGCGCGACCTGCTGCACTCCGATCCCGCCTACCTCCAGAGCCTTGAGGCCCTGGAAGCAGACCGGGCGAGAAGAAACGCGAGAGCCCTGCCGTTCATCAACGCGAAAATAGCGGCCCAGCGCGCCAACGAAACGCGGATTGAAGCCGAGGCTGCAGCCGCTCGCGACGTGGAGCAAAACACGCCCGAATGGCTTGAGCAGCAGGCGGAGCTGATGCGAGCCGGTGTGGCCCGCGTCTTGGCATCGGCGGAGCAGTACGAGGCCAAGGCGGCTGCGCTCCGGGCAGCGAGGGCGGGCGCGTGAGCGCCCCTCTCCCCCGGCGGCCTGCACGGCGTAGCCCGGCCGTGCTGGCGGACCTGTCCTGCCACCGCGCCGGGCGGGCCAGCCATCGGGCCGCGCTGGCGGTAGCACTCGCCCCCAGCCCGCGCGATGCGGCCTATTCCTTCGCCTTCGCGGTGGCTGGGCTGATCGACGCGGCGCCGTCCGAGGATATCCGCCGCACGCTGCGGACGGCCGAGCGCACAGCGGAGCAGCTTGTGTTTCTCCAGCCTGACGCGCCTAGGGCGTAGAGCGGCTAGAATTTCTGCATGGGCACGGATCATACGTGCCCAAGAAGTTACTTTGGCGTTCGGCGCACCATCCGCTTGAGGGCCGCTACCTGCCTGAAGAACTCCTGCCTTGGCTGGGCGGGACTGCCGACCACCGCTGCGCCAACTGGCACGTCCGACATCACGCCCGCCCGTGCACCGATCTTGGCTCCCTTGCCGATATGCAGGTGTCCGGCAATCCCCGCTTGCCCGCCAATTTGGACAAAATCCTCCAGTACGGTCGAGCCCGCGATCCCTACCTGCGCCACCACAACGCAGCACCGACCGAGGCGTACGTTATGCCCGACCTGCACCAGATTATCGAGGCGGGAACCCGCGCCGACCACCGTATCCCTCGTCGAGCCCCGGTCGATGGTGGTGTTGGCACCGACCTCCACATCGTCCTCCAGCACCACCCGCCCGAGGTGTGGGACTGACAGGAACCCAGCCTCGATGGATGCGAAGCTGAAGCCCTCCTGCCCGATGCGTGCACCTGGATAAACGTAAACGCGGGCGCCCAGAATGGCGTGGCTCAGGCTCGCATGTGCCCCAATCCGACACTGGGGACCAAGGACAACCCCCGCTCCCACGGCAACAAAGGAACCAATCCGGCAGCCAGCACCGATCTCTGCTCCTGCTTCGATAACTGAAAATGCTCCGATTTCCGCCGAGGGATCGACACGCGCGTCCTCGGCGATAACTGCCGACGGATGCACGCCTGGGTACAGGGGCAGAGCTGGATGGAACAGCGCAGCGACGCGCGCCCACCCGGCGTACGGCTCCGCTGTGACGATAGGCACCGTTCCTGCCGGCACCCGCGCGAGCATGTCCGGATGGATGATCACTGCCCCAGCGGACGTCTTCTCCAGCGCTGGCGCGTATCGCCGGTTGTCCAGAAAACTTACCTCGGAAGGGCCTGCCATTTGCAGTGGGGCGACACCTGAAAGTGGCAGATCGACCTCCGCCGCGACGCCGCGTGCCGTTTCTGCAACTGTGGCGAGGGAGTGCGGACCACACCGCGTGAAAAAGCGCTTATCCCCGATCACCGTCTCAGGCATTTTAGGGTTCATTAGCTGCTCACCATCAGGCACCAACGCATGCCCCAGTTCTTCTTCGACGTCCACGACAGTCAGAGCGTCCATCGGGACACCGAAGGCCAGGACCTGGCGACCCACCGGGATGCATGCCGCGAGGCCATGGCGCTGCTGCCAGATTTGGCGCGCGATCTTCCTGCCACTGACAGTGGCCGGGATCTCTATGCGGTTGTCAGGGACGAGGCCGGGCGAGAGTTCTTCAGAGCAACACTGTCGCTGGAAGGGGATTGGCTGGACTGACGCGCTGCACCATCCACCCGTGAAAGATCAGAGCTGCGACACTCCCCAGCTAGCTGGGTGGTGCGCGTAGGCGTTCAGTGATGCGCTGGATGAAGCGGTAGCACTCGCAGGATGCGTCCTCCAGGCCGGCCCGGTCCAACACGGTCACTTGGCCCCGTGCGTAGCGGATCAGGCCCGCATTCTGCAGCAAGCCCGCCTGGATGGTGACGCCCGAGCGACGGACCCCGAGCATCTGCGCCATAACCTCGTGCGTGATCGGGAACTCATCGCCTCCGGCACGGTCATGCGCCATCAACAGCCAGCGGGCGAGGCGATGTGGAAGGTCGTGCGCGGCATGGCAGCCCGCAGCGATGGAAACCTGCGCGTAGAAGGCCTGGGCGTAATGCAGGAGTGCCTGCATCAGAGCAGGACTGTCCTGGAGGACCCTGCGCAATGCCGGTGCCGCGACGCGAAGCGCCCGGCCGGGGATTTCACCCGCTGCTTCCAGCGGGGAGATCGGCGTGCCGAAGACCAGGGGGAGCCCTGCCATGCCTTCTGACCCAATGACGCCCGTTTCCACTGCTTCGCCTTCCTGGAGCCGGGCCAGCATGGAAATGACGCCACTCTCAACGAAGTAAGCAGCGCCGACCTCTTCCTCGGCGTGGAGCAGGATCTGATGGATCGCGAAATCAACCGGCTCCAGTGCCGGAGCCAGTAGGGCGAAGTCTGCGGGCGGCAAGGCGGCGAGCAGATGGTTCGCAACATTGCGTTGTTCGAGGGCGGGCATGGACGCAGTATTCGGAAAGGCGCTGCCAAGTCGAGCCCTTGCCTGTGCCGCGGTCGCTCAGCGCTCACTTTTGGACGCCGGCCCCGGCTCGGCAACCCGGCTGGAACAGCCGTATGGGGGTTCTGCGGGACGCGGTGGAGGCGATTGAGGACTGGCGAGTGACGCGCCCCTGGGCACGAGCAGAAGGCGTGGCCCGCGCGGTTCCGTACAATGCCGGGCAAGATCTTCTGCTACAGTCTTCTGTATCGCTCGCTGCGATCTTTCGGCGCGGGTGGCTGAGAGATGCGCGCGCTCCCGCCGGTACCTTTCGCGGGAGCCTTGTGTTGACCCTTTACGATCACCCCACGCCTAAGAACCGCCTCCTCGCAGCCCTGCCGGCCGACAGCTTGGCCCAGCTCTGGCCGCAGTTCACGTCCGTGGACCTCACCTTCCGGCAAGTCCTGCACCTGCCTGAGAAGCCCATCACCACCGTGTACTTCCCGGAAACGGCATGGGTATCCATGATCGCCACGCTGGAGGACGGCGATGGCGCCGAGGTCGGTGTGGTCGGGCACGAGGGTGTGGTTGGGTTGCCGGTCATTCTTGGAAGCGACCACGACGACCTTGAAGCCATGGTGCAGTGCCCCGGCACCGCCCTGAGCATCGACACCCCGGCCATGCAGCAGGCGATGGACGCCGACCCGGTGCTACGGAACCTGCTGCTGCGCTACGCGCTGGTGCATCACGGGCAGGTGGCTCGCACCGCCGCCTGCAACGGCCGCCACTACACCGAGCAGCGCCTCGCGCGCTGGCTGCTGATGGCGCATGACCGGTCGCAAGGGGACGACTTCCCGATGACGCACGAGTTGCTGGCGCTCATGCTGGGTCTGCGGCGGGCGGGCGTGACCGTTGCGGCAGGCACGCTGCAGAAGGCGGGACTGATACGCTACGAGCGAGGCCGCATCACCATCACCGACCGGCCCGGGCTCGAGAACGTCACCTGCGAATGCTACGGCGTGGTGCGGCGGGCGCAGGATAAGTTTCTGGGCTCGTCGGACGGCAGCACGGTCGAGTACCGGCGCTGAGGTAAGGAGGTTCGGCTTGTGGAAGAGTTTGAGACCTGGTCCGCCATCGCCGCTTCGCTAGCCGAGGCGCGGGAGCGGGGTCGGTTCTTAGGGCAGTTCGAGGGCTTACAGGCCTGCGACTGCCCTTACAGCCACTCCCACCTTCGGCAGCGAATGGCTTGGCTCGACGGCTTCTCGCAAGGACGGATCAGCTGCCGTCTTTAGGCATCAGCCGCTACGGCGGCGCGGAACCAGCCGCTGAGGCCGACTAGGTTCCTTGGCCGGGCATGTAGGGATCGCTGCACGATCCATGCAAAAAGGCACGCTAAGCTCCCCGGTGTCTACTGGTGACGGTTCACCGACCCACTTGCAGGGCCGCCTGGACGCGTCGCACGAAGACGTCGAGCTCGAACGGCTTGTCGATCACGTCGGCGCCCGGCGGCAACGACGTCCCTGCGTAGCCGGTGATGAACAGCACGGGCAGCCCCGGGGCGCCCTCACGTGCCGCCTCGGCGAGCTGCCGCCCGTTCATGCCGTTCGGCAGCCCGACATCGGTGACCAACAGGTCCGGGCGAGAGATCCCCAGGATCCGTAGCGCTTCCGGGCCATCACCTGCTTCCAGCACCACGTGGCCGAGGTCGCGCAGCCGCTCGGCTGCCGGGCGGCGCACGGCGTCCTCGTCGTCGACCAGCAGCACCGTCGCTTGCGAGGCGGCGCGAGGTGGGGATGGCTCCTCCGGCACCTCGACTTCCTCCACATGGTCATGCAGCGGCATCAGGAGGCGAACCGTCGTACCCTGTCCTGGCGCGCTCTCGATGCGCACGAGCCCGCCTGACTGCCGCACGAAGCCGTATACCTGGCTCAGCCCCAGCCCGGTGCCCTGACCGATCGGCTTGGTGGTGAAGAACGGGTCGAAGGCACGGTCGATGATTTCGGGTGGCATGCCCGTGCCGGTGTCCGCGACGCGGATCGCCACGAAGTCCCCCCGCGGAGGATCCTCGAGGCGCTTCAGATCCTCCGCCGAAAGCTGCACCACCTCGGTGCCGATCATCAGCCGTCCACCGCTGGGCATGGCATCGCGCGAGTTGATGCACAGGTTCAGCAGCGCGTTCTCCAGTTCGTTGGCGTCACACAGCACACGTCCGATGCCGTCGTGCAGGCGCAGCTCGACCTCGATGCCAGGGCCGACCGTACGGCGGATCAGGTCCGCCATTCCCGCAACCAGCCCGTCCGCGTCGACCGGCTTGCGTTCCAGGTGCTGCCGCCGCGCGAAGGCCAGCAGACGCCGCGTCAGGCCCGCTGCCCGGCCTACCGCCTCCTGCGAGGCTTCAAGGTAGCGTCCCACCTCCCCGGTGCGACCCTGCGCGAGGCGACGGCGCACCATGTCGAGGCTGCCCGTGACGCCCTGGAGCATGTTGTTGAAGTCGTGCGCGATACCGCCCGTGAGCTGGCCCACAGCCTCCATCTTCTGGGCATGGCGCAGGCTTTCCTCGGCCGCCATCAGCTCCGTCGTGCGCGCGGCGACCAGTGTCCCGAGTTCGTCATGGCTGCGCGCCAGAACCTCACGGGCCTGGACCTGGTCCTGGATGTCGGTCGAGGTGCCGATCCACTCGAGAAGGGGTCCACCCTCGTCGTGCACTGGTACGGCGCGGGTCTGGAACCAGAAGTATTGCCCTGAGCCTGCGTGGCGGATGCGGTAGTCAGACTGGAACAGACCTTCCGGTTCTGCCGCGGCCCAGGCATCGCATGCTGCCTGCCGGTCATCAGGGTGCAGCGCGTCCAGCCAGCCCTTGCCTCGGCTGGCCTCGGTTGAGAGGCCGGTGAAGGCGGTCCATTGCGGCCCGGCCCAGGTCCACTCTCCGCCTGGCGCCGCGCGCCAGACCAGTTGCGGCAATGCTTCGATCAAAGCGCGCTGGCGTTGCTCGCTTTCGCGCAACTGCTCCTCGACCCTGCGACGCTCGGTGACGTCCTGGCCGATCTTGAAGAAGCCGCGCAGTTCTCCCCCGTCCCCGCGCAGCGCCCGGTTGCTGCCCTCGATGAACACCCGTCTTCCGCTCTTGCAGGGATGCCAACGCACGTTCGGCGCGACACCCTCCGTGCGGGCCGTCTCGAACTCATCCGCGTCCACGTGGTTGTCCCGGTCCTCGGACGTGAACAGGATGCTGGCGGATTGCCCGACCGCTTCGGTAGCCGTCCACCCAAAAACCGCCTCCGCTCCGGGGAACCAGTCAGTGATCCGGCCTTCCGCATCAGTCACGAAGATCGCGTAGTCACGCGCGGCTTCGACGATGAGACGGAACCGCTCCTCAGCCGTACGTCGCCTGTGGACCTGGTGCAGGCGATCGATGACGGGGCCCAGGATGCTGGCGTAGGTGCGCAGAAACTCGATGTCGTGGCTGCCGAAGTCCCGCGGCTCCCGGCTGTCCACCTGCAGCAGGCCGTAGGCCTGCCCACCGGGCAGAAAGATCGGCACGTTCACCAAGGCCACCACGCCCGCGTCCTTCAGGAACGCGGGCACCTCGAACCGGTCCTCCTTGGAGGTGTCCTGGGTGACCACGGGCTTGCCGGCTTTGATCGAGTAGGTCTCGGAGGACCGGTCGCGCATTTCCAGGCGCAGACTGCCGACGAGCCCGGAGGGCCAGCCGACGCCCGCCCGCAGGAGGATGGACCGGCCACCGTTTTCGATTTCGAGAACCTTGGCGTGCTTTGTCCCGAGCGCCTCGCTGACAAGGCGGCAGGCTTCCGTCAGGACCTCGTCGAGGTCTTGGCTGTGTAGAGTGAAGTCGCCGAAGTCAGCCAGCAATCGCTGCCGCCAGACCATCCGCTCGAGATCAGACATGTCGCTCGCCGACCTTCGATCCGTGCCGGCCTACCAGAGGCCCCGGCTTCTGTCCCGTGTCGAGGCGGCGCAGCAGCTTCTCGCCGTCCGGCCGGAGCCGGCCTTCGGGATCGACGTGACGGTAGAGCGTCTGGCGGGTGATGCCGAGTTCGGCGCAGAGCTCGCCCACCGCCGTCTCCCGCTGGCTCATGGCGGCCTGGGCAAGGCGCAGCTTGGCCCCCGTCATCTTGTAGGGGCGTCCCCCGTGGCGGCCGCGGGCCCGCGCGACGGCGAGGCCGGCCCGGGTTCGCTCGACGATCAGCTCACGCTCGAACTCCGCCAGCGCCCCGAAGACGCCGAACATCAGCCGGCCATTCGGGGTGGTGGTGTCGATGGCCGCCCCCTCGCCGGCGAGGACGCGCAGCCCCACCCCGCGCCCGGTCAGCTCGTGCACGAGGTTGACCAGGTGACGCAGGTCGCGCCCGAGCCGGTCGAGCTTCCAAGTGGCCAGCATGTCGCCTGGGCGCAGGCTCTTCAGGCACGCCTCCAACCCGGGCCGGTCGTCGCGCTTGCCCGAGGCGTGGTCCTCGTACAATCGGACCGGGTCCACCCCGGCAGCGAGCAGGGCGTCGCGCTGCAGGTCCAGCACTTGGCTGCCGTCCGCCTTGCTCACACGCATGTAGCCGATCAGCACGGCGATCCTCCGCTCCACAGACGGCCGAATAAGTGACAAAATCAGGCGTTGCTCTCCGGCATGTCCAGATTGTCACATTGACGGTCACTCGATCTGCTTGGCACGAACTCTTTCGCAGCAAGATTGCGTGACGCCCCGCCACCGCCGCGGCTTCCTGGAGCCAGCGCCATATCCCGCCGCGCCGTCCGTTTGCAGTCGGAGGCTAGCTTGCTAAGGGTTTGACGTTCCAACTCACGCAGGGGATGTGCCGTCGTGCCTGTCAGACCAAAAAGACCAAAACGCAGCCTGAAGACCGCCCGCAAGCGCCTCCGGATTAAACGTAGACAGGCCAACAAGGGCTAACACTACAGTTGCTCTAACCCGCCGGGGCGATAAGCCCCTTAGGGATGCGTAACTGTAGCGCTAGGAGCCGACTAGGTTCCATGGCTGGGAACCTAGTCATGCACGGGCAACACCCCGCCGTGAGCAAGCATCCTAGGCGCCAAGCACGAGGCGGATGCACTCGCCCGCCAGACGGGGCCGATCAAGCCACCCTAGATCAAGCGGGAACCTCTCACTTCCATAGCCGACGAGGTTCCCGCGCCGGCCAGGTAGTCATCGACGGGTAACGCTAGCCACGCAGAATGGCCGAGAGGGCCCGAAGGCTGGACGCCGCCCGAGAGGTGGCCTCAACCTAAGCGGGTCGAGGGGGAAACGGACACACTCACAGCATGATCAACCAACCTATCGCGCTCCTGCGCCACAGGGCTGAACTGATCACCCAGGCAGGCCGGCTTGGCGGCCCGTCCTACCGCTATCGCGGCTCTACGATCGACGCCACTGACGCGGCCGACCTAAGGCTCGTGAGGTGGTTCCTGAAGTCCCCAGGGCACCCTTGCGACGGGCAGGCCTTTGCCTCGCAGGAGGAGTGCACACGGACAGTGAACTACTGGTTGGACCAGGATTAACTGACGCTGCCACCGCTCTCCCACGCGAGGAGTGAGGCCGAAGCTGGCTGCCGCACGTTCCTAACAACGCCGTGAGGGACAGGCGATCTCAACCTCTCATTAACCTTTGAGGCCCAGAACTTAAGGCCTTCCTACCTGTCCATGAGGGGCGGGCGTTAACTCCGGGGAGGCACAAAATGTGCGCTCATACTCAGATGCCCGTCGACATTGCCTCTCTCAGCCTGATCCGGGCGCTGCACAGCCTGACCGAGAACGATGCCGTGTCTCTCTCCCTGGGCCTGCGTGACCTGCCCGGCGCCTGGTCGGTCGAGCAGCACGAGGGCTACGACGGCGATCTGGTAGTGTTGCTGGTCCAGGAATGGGCGGCCGACGAGGCGCTTGACCAGCCCCCATGAGGTGATCCGGGCAAGGTTTTAGTGGAGCATAGCCGTAGAGGGCGGGGCTGAACTGGCCGGAGCAGGGTTGTCGGGCGGAACTGGCTGGCCAGGCATGACGACCTCCGGGGCTGGCGGTCGGTAGCCGAGAGCAGAGTGCGGGCGGACGGTGTTGTAGTGCACACGCCATTGCTCGATCAGGACCTTGGCCTCGGCCAGCGTGTTGAACGCTTCGGCGTTGAGCAGCTCATCGCGGAGCTTGCCGTTGAAGCTCTCGACGTAGCCGTTCTCCCAGGGACTGCCGGGCTCAATGAACGCCGACCTGGCCCTGACGCCGCGGATCCAGTCCCTCACGGCGGTGGCCGCAAACTCGGGCCCGTTGTCGGAGCGGATGTGGCCAGGGGTGCCGCGCAGAATGAACAGGTCCGACAACACGTCGATGACGTCCGTCGAGCCCAGCTTGCGGCCCACCCGAATGGCCAGGCACTCGCGGGTATACTCGTCCACGACATTGAGCATGCGGAACCTGCGCCCATCCCGGGTGCGGTCCTCCACGAAGTCGTACGCCCAGACGTGGTTCGCCCTCTCGGGCCGCAGCCGCACGCACGACCCGTCGTTCAGCCATAGCCGCCCGCGTTTGGGCTGCCGCAGCGGCACCTTCAGCCCTTCTGCCCGCCAGATCCGTTCGACACGCTTGTGGTTGCAGGCCCAGCCCTGGGTCCGCAGCAAGGCAGTGATCCGCCGGTAGCCGTAGCGGCCATAGCGTTTGGCCAACTCGACGATGTCCGCCCTCAGCGCCGCCTCGTCGTTCCGGCCCCGTAGTGCCTTGCGCTGCGTCGATCGCTGCTGTCCCAGCACCGCACACGCCCGGCGCTCGGATACGCCCAGCCGCTGCCTCACGTGCCCCACCGCCGCCCGGCGGCGCGCGGGGCTCAGTATTTTCCCGACGCCGCTTCCTTCAGGATCACCTTATCCAGGGTCAGGTCCGAGACCGCCCGGCGCAGCCGCGCGTTCTCCCGCTCCAGCTCCTTCAGCCGCTTCACCTGATCCAACTTCAGCCCACCGAACTCGGCCCGCCAGCGGTAGTACGTCGGCTCGCTCACCCCGATCGCCCGCACCGCCTCCGCCACCGATTTGCCTTGCCCGGTTAGCACCTCGACCTGGCGCAGCCTGGCTACGATTTCCTCGGGCGTGTGTGCCTTCTGCCTGCCCATCCAGATCTCCCCTCCGCGTCCACCGGGTACATTACCGGCGGACCGCTTCTACGGGGGCAGGTCAGTAGCATTAAGAGGTATTACCTACCAATTTTTTCCGTTTGTTATCTAGGTTTTTGACTTCCGCGCGGTTGCCCTGATGTTGCTGTTGCTGCCGCAGAACTCGGGCGCTTGCAGCGCCAGCAGCCAGCGTCACTCGTCTGTCAACTGCTGCCATCCACGGAACAGCGCGCGCAGGGCTTGCACTTGGCGCCGCGCCTCGCCCCGACGCTTCGCGCCCGCGATCATCTCGGCACTGCGCTTCCCGTGCTTCCACGTCGCGCGCCGCGACCGCGCCAGCCCTTCCTCGGTTCGCGGCCCGGTGCTGGCGCCGCCGTGCATCCGGCATCGACCGTTAAGCATGGCAGGACCGGCACAGGCCAGCCCGCGCCGGGTCCTCGCGCCGCATCGGGGAGCCTGGCGAGCCGCAAGAATACCGGCGCAGCACTCAGGCGCTTGGGGTTGGTCGCTCATCTCGTTTTCGGCGCCCCCTTCTTCCCGCTGCCCCGCCCCGGCACCACCGGCCCCACCACGGCCTGCCCGCCTTCCTCAACCGTGGTCACGTACTGCACAACCACGCGTTGCTCGCCGCCGTTCCTCAGCCGCTCCAGCGTCAGCAGGGACCGGTTGAACGTGTCCATCAGCCGCGCCGCGGCACCGACCATCCGGGCGGCTTCCTGGCTCCGGTGCGGGTGGCGGTGGCCGCTGTTGCGGTACGCCTGTAGTTCCTCCTGGCCATCGGCAACCAGCGTCATCGCCAGCGAGTGAGCCGCCGCCATCTGGTGCGCCAGCATCCGCTCTAAGCTGTTCTCCGCCTGGATCGTCTCGGCAGCATCAACCGCAGTCGTCAACACACCGGCCCGCTCCGCCAGGTGCAGGCGCTCCAAGCTGGCGTCGGCTGCGAGCATGTCAGGCCGCTCGCGCACGGTATCCACGAGAGCGCGCCGCTTCGTCAGGTTCTTGGCAGTTGCCGCGACCATTTCACCGCCGCGACCAGGCTCTAGCGGCGTGGTGGTGTGCATGAATGGTTCCAGCGCCGCGGCGCCATGCTGTTCCCACCGCTCAGCGTCCTGATCCTCGTACTTCGCCACCAATGGATCTCCGAACTCCTCCCGCTGCTTCGCCGCCAGGGCACGGCTGCGCTTGGCCCTCGCCAAGAGCCGCACCCCATCGGCAGCAGAGCGGTGCGGAGGCAGGGGCAGAACTGACGGCTGGGGCGCTTCGGACTTGTCTGTCATGCTGGCGCCTCGCTACCTGTAATGCCCTGTAGGTTCGGTGCCTCGCGCGCCTGCACGTACATCGAACGAAACTCCTGCCCTGGCGGCGCTCCACCCTCTCGCGTGCGAGCGTACATGCCCGAAACCCCCTTGCGCTCGGCGGCGCTGCCGAACCGGAGCCCGTCGAGAGGCGATCCGATCCGGCACATCGGCCGCATCCCCATGACGGAGGGGTGCAGGTATCCGCCCAGATCGTCGGCGGCCTCGTTTGATTTCCTATGATTGTTTTCAAAGGGCGGAGGCCCGCACTCGCCCGCATTACTGCGGGGCGGCGATCCATTCAGAGCCCCTGCAGGCAATGGATCCGGCCCCTCATTGATCCCGCCTGTTCCCAATGGCCCCGCCCAGACAGGTTCCGGGGCGCTGACCGGCTCCACCACCCCCGCCGGAGGCGCCTCGGGCGTTGGTGGGCGGTTTCCGGGGCCGGGCGGGGTCGGTTCGGGCGGCGGGTCTAGGTCCAACCGCACCAACGGTCCCAAACGGTCCTCCAACCAGCCCCGCAGCTCGTCTTTCGGAACCGCAGCCGGGTCGAAGTGGACCCGCGCTGGCCGCTGCCTCTCCCCGGCACGCTGGTAGGTAGCCGTGACCAGTGGGGGACATTCCCCCTTTGATAGATACTCTATGGGGTTTGTCCCCCACTGGCCTCGCTGGGCAGCCTTCTTGGCGGCGTCCGGGCTCGGCCAGAAGTTCGGATAGCAGCGGTGGGCATCGGTCGGGCTTTCCAGCGCCACGCCTCCCTGGGACAGCATCAGGTCGGCTGCAGCCGGGGCCAGGTCCTCCCAGGTCACGGCCTCGTCTACGGGCAGAGGCAAGGGGCGGTCGGTCAGGATCAGCACCTCCAGGGGGTTCGCTGCAGTGCGGTTCACGCCGCGGCCACGGCCGATGATCTGGATCAGCTCGCCCTCGCAGATCTGCCAGCGGATAGCCTCGGCTGTCGGATCGGGGTGGCAGTCAGCCTCGGCCGAGACGGAGGAGCCGTCCGCCAGCTCGATCGCGGCGTCCCGACGGTCGTAGCGGAAGCCGGCAGCCCGCTTGGCCACGGCGGCCCCGGTCAGGGCTTCCGCCATGCGCTCCACCGAGCTGGTACGGGGCTGCGTCCGCCCGACCACGGTCAGCAGGCTTACCCCCTCCCGGTCAGGGCCAGGCCCCCACTGATCGCGGCCGGCAACGGCGTTGTGGTGCGCGAGCTCCACGTTGCCGGGGATGGGGCCGCATTCCTCCCAGTAGGTCCGCACCGCCTTCTGCGCGACCACCAGCACCCGGCCGCCAGAGCTACGGGCCTCGCGCCACACCGCAGCGCGCAGCTTCTCGCTGTTCTTGAGCCGGCGGTCTCGGTCGTCAGGATCATACTCGTCCGGCACCAGCGCCGACTTCGCCCAGTCCTTCCCGACCTGTTGCCGGATCCGCATGTGCGGCGTCAGCACGGCGATCTCCGCCACCACCTCCAGCTGCTGCCAGTAGGGGCGCACCAGCGTGGGGTTCAGCAGGGCGTCGAGGTGCAGGCTGGGGACCTGCCAGCCCTTCCGCACCTCCCGACGCCCACGCAGCCGGATCAGGCGCTGCCGGCCGTCCTCGGTGTTCTCCGTCACCACCTCGGCCCAGCCGCTCGCCTCGGGGCCGTCCTCGCGCATCAGCGCCTCAACCGCACCGAAGAGGCGGGACAGGCGGATCATGGTGCGGTTGCCGGCAGCGCCACCCATCGCTTCCCGCCGCTGCTGCGGCGTCATGCCGGGCTGCATCTCGGCCTTGACCAGCCAGTCCAGCGCCAGGGCCCGGCCGTCCCGCCCCGTCTCGGCCGTCACGTCCGCAGCCAGCATGTCGGCGCGGCGTACAGGCCCGTCTGGCGCCGCCTGCAGCGCCGCTCCGATGCGCCGCAGGGTGTCGCGGAGGCGCTGAGCGTTCAGGCCGCCCAGGCTGCCCAGTGAGGCGATGTCGCTGGCCAGGGTGTCCAACGTCACGTCCATCGGCGGGCCGTTGACGCCCTCCAATCCGTCCTGCCAGGCGGCCTCGTCCACCACCAGCAGCGCCAGCTTGCCCATGGCTGCGGGCTTGCTGTTGAACAGCAGCTCGTGCGGCGCGAGCCAGAGGTCGGCTCGCTGCTTCTTCTGCCGCTGGTAGCCGCACTCCTCGAAGAAGGGGCACACCGCGCCGGTCTTGCTGTTGCGGCAAGCGGTCTGTTCCACGGGAGCCCATACGGCTTTCGCGTCGCGAACCGCGTCGAGATCCCGGCACATCTTCTCGCCCGGCGCGTCGGGATCGTCGGCCTCACGGCCGCGCCATACTGCTGCTCGCAGCTCGGCGGATCGTGCGGCGGGCAACGCCTCGAAAGCGCGGGCCTGTTCCTCCCCCAGCTGGTGGGTCGGCACGGCAAAAGCGATGTTGCGATCGTCTCCGGCGCTTCGCAGCTCCGCCAGGTAGTCGGCCGCCTCGCGGCGTGCGGCTTCGCTCTTGCCCACGCCGACATCCACCTTGATGCCGTGCGCGATCGGCGGCGCGGGATCGTCCTGCAGATCCGGGTCGTAGTCGCGCGCCAGGCGGAAGAAGCGCTTCACGGCCTCGCCGAGCCGGTGCCGGGCCAGTGGGGCAGGCTGTGGTTTCCCGCTGGGGCCAGGATTGCCGCGAGGCGAGAGCGCTGCCTTGATCCGGGCCGCGACTGCCTCCGGACCCTCACGCCGGATCAGGTCGTTGAAGTCGGATTTGTCGTAGCGTCTCGGGTTCCAAGGCGTCGCCACGGCCACGTCGCGGGCTTCGCTACGCCACCGCGACACTGCTTTGCGCAGCTGCTTGGCGGCCGGCGCATCCTTGGGATCGTCATCGGCGCAGGCCACGACCTTGCGGAGCGAGGGCGGCTGGATCTTGCCCACGCTGCCCAGCGCCACCCACGTTTCACGCCCGGTTGCAGCCCACACGCTGAGGCTGGTTTCCGGCCCCTCCGCCAGCAGCAGCGCGCTTCGGTCGCCGGGGAGGCGCACGACAGCGCCTTCCTGGGGACCGAAGCTCTGCTTGGTCGGGCGGCCTTCCTCTTCCCGCTTCGTGCCCTCGGCCGTGAGGTGGACAAGCTGCACCGCCTGGACGTCGCCGGCCTCGGCCGTAGCGGCCAGGATCAGGGCACACCGGCCGGGGTGGAACCGCACTGCTGAGGCAGGCCAACCCGCATCTGGACGGGGAATGCGTCGCGTCTCGGTCAGGTAGCGATCGGCCACCGTGCCAGCGATCGGTACCGCATCCCGCCAGAGCCGTTCTGCGACGCCCCGGCGAACTGCATCCTCTGCCTCCGCAGCGGCCTGCTTCGCCCGATCCTGCGGCTTCGCCTTGCGCTCGTGCGGCGCCCACTCGGGCGCCTCGCCCATCCCCAGGAAGCCGCGCGCCCAGGCTACCGTGGCCGAGAAGTCGCCGCTTCGCTCGCGCCGGATCAGGGCCAGCATGTCGCCGCCCTGGCCGCTCTCGTGGTCATGCCAGAGGCCACGCTTGGCCCCCGACACGGACACCGCCATGGAGCCCTTGCGGCCCCACCGCCATTCGCTGCCCGACTTGCTGGACGGCTTGCCCAGCAGGTCGACACAGAGCTGCTGCACGCTGGCCCGAAGGCCCTCGCGGATCAGATCCAGATCGTTGTTGGGGGCGTCTCTCAACCGCGCCCCGCTTCCATCGTCTGCTTTGCTGCTACGGCTGCGGCGATGTTCGCAAAGGCTAGCAGCACGGGGCGGCGGTTCGTGCTGGCGCTGCTGGGCGTCACCAGCAAGCCTGCACGGGGCTCACCCGCATCGGATCCGGGGAGCAGCTGCAGCTTGATCGTGGCGGGGGCGATCACGCAGCACCCGCCTGGCGCAGCTTCGCCGTGATGGCGTCGAGGGTGGTACGCTGCTTAGTGCTGAGGCCGCGCCGCTGCCCCGCGATGCTGTTGCAGAAGGCCGCTTCCCACGGCGTCAGCAGATGCGCGCTCATCAGCGCTCGGCGGGCCGCAGCAACGTGGTCAGGGGCACCGCCCGGGTAAGCGTAGGAGTAGGCGCTGGGGTTGGGCTGCGGCCGGGACTGCGGGATCGGCGTGGGCGTCGTGGCGCGCTCCACCAGCTCGGCCCAGCTCCACCCGCAGGAGGTCAGCAGCCGCGATGCCTGCCAAGCAGCGGCAGCGCGTTCCCCGTCCTGGTCGGACGCCAGTAGCCCAGCAACCTTCGCCAGTTTGTCGGCGGTCCGGGGATCCATGAGGGCACTCATGCCTGGATCCTCCGAACTTCGGCGTGGCAAGCCATGGCATCGGCCAGGGTGGCGAAGGCCAGCAGCGCAACGCCATTCCGTCCCAGCGTCGCGGCGGCCAGTTCATGCCCGTGATCGTCAGGCCAGGACACATCGGCGTCGTGGGTCAGAATGGTCGACACCTCGCCCGGCCGCACCAGCGACGCGGTGACAGGCTCCACCGGCGGGCGGGCCAGGATCACAACGTAGGGAAAGCCGCCGACGAGGCCGGTCGGGATAATGTTCAGCCGGGCTGCAGTGTCGGCCGGGAACTTGGTACGAATGGTCAATGTCGCCTCCCCTCGCGGGGCAGCGGCCAAATCCCTTGGAACTGCGAAGGGCTCGCGCTATCTTCGGGCCGGCGAAGTTCAGTCCCGTAGTAGCGTACCCACAGCCCGTTTCCCGATCCGCATCGGGGGCGGGCTGTTTCGCGTTCTAGGGACTAGGCCGCCGCCGCCTGGTTGGAGAGCGGGGCCACCCGGCGCGCCCGGGACGGCTTCGGAACAGCCGGCGCCAACCCGAGGGCGACAGCGAGCGCGTCGAGCTTCGCCTTCTCTTCCCGGATGAACAGCCGCCCGCCGATCCGTTCGGCGAGGGTCGGGTTGCCGACGATGGCCTGCCACAGCAGGCGGTAGCGCGCCTTGGCCTCGGCTACGGGGTCGCCATCACGTCCGACATGATGGAGGACCGCCGAGCTGGCGGCCCTCAGTGGGAGCAGGCCCCTAAGGGCGGGGGAACTCGGCATGATGCAGGGCATCCTTTCCGATCACGGAGGGGTGCCGCACGTCTGCGAAGGAATAGGGTTGATGCTTAATCCCTACTTCCCTAATTTCCGGGCTGGTGACTGCCCCGGTCGCGTTGGCGCGCGGCTGGATTGTACGAGTACGCGCCCCGGACCCTGGCAGGTCTGGGGCGTTCTCGTGTTGGGGGGTGCCCAAGGCTTCGGCGTTGGCGTTCGCCTCCGCCTGAGGCAGTAGTCCGCCTGTGCTGGCCGGGTTCTTGGCCAGCAGTTCGGCGGCAGCGTAAATGATGGTGAGCGGCAGCTGGGTGGTATGCCGCCGCCAGAGAGGCGCCTGCGGCTGAGCGTCCATCAGAGTAAGCAAAGCGTTCTTGTATTCGCTTGGCCGCTCGAAGACCAAGGTCGTGTACTTGGTTCCCATGTAGAACGTCACGTCGACCCGCGGCGGGCTCATCGTCATCGTGATGAGATCGCCCCTAGCAAGCTTCCGGTCCTCTTCCCGCTCGCTCGGGTCCATATCAACCAGGCGCTGCATCTGACTTTGAAGGAAGCGCTCCCAGGTCAGATCCCGTTCCGGGTCCTGTGGGTTCTTCTCGAAATCCCGCTGGTACGAGGGGACGAAAGTCGGCTTGTCCCAAATCTCGCCCTGGAACGAGCGAGTGTGCAGCAAGGGGCAAAGCGTCCGTACCGCTTCAGGAGCAGCGTTGGGCTGATCCCCAGCAAGCCCTGTGATGAAGTTGGAGAAATCGGGGTAGTCCCAATGGACCACTGCCTTACCGCCACCCTTTCCGCTGATCTTCGACAGCCCGGCCGGGCGCAGGTACCGAACGACGCCGAGCATGTAGCCATAGTCGAGACCCTGCTCAGTCAGCTCCTTCAGCACGACAGGCCCAGACGGCATGGGACGGCTCCACCTTCGGAAGTGGGTGTACCATCTGCGGAGCGCGGGAGCAAGGAAGTTATGAAAGAGGCCCCGATGTTGTCTTCCGGGCCGAGGGCGATTGAAAGGCACCTAGCGGCCCAAGCTGTGGGCAGGGCGAAGGCTAGCCTGTTCTCGGCCGGAATGGACACCCCTGTTCCCGCATTCCCTCCGCCACTCCCTGCTTACCATTATAGCTCATGGTAATGGCAATTACCGGGAACTATGCTGTGCAGCAGCCCCAGGGACCGCGCCAGCATGTCCGACCAGCTTCCCGCCGCCGTTCCAGGTACCCTCCCCGCCCTCCAAGCCGACCTCGCGGAGCGCCTTGCCCACAGCGCGCACCACGCCCGCGGCACCATGGCGGCTGAGACAGTGCGGGCCTGGGAACGTGGCCGGGCCGCCTTCTTCCGTTGGTGCGAGGACCGCGAACGCTGCGCGCTGCCAGCCGAACCCGAAGTGGTGGCCGACTATGTGGACACCCTGGCGCTCAAGGGCGTGAAGGCCGCCACGATCCGGCAGGCGGTATGGGCGATCACTGTCACGCACCGGATGGCCCGCTATCCCGATCCCGCGAAGGGCGAGGAAGTGCGCCTTGCCCTCAAGCGCATGGCCCGGCAGCTCGGCACCCGCCAGCGCCAGGCGGCACCGCTGGGCGGGCGTGAGCTAGAGCGCATCCTAGCCACCGCCGGCCGGACCCTGCCGGCCCTCCGTAATGTCGCCCTCGTCCTCACCATGTCGGACCTGCTGGCCCGCCGATCGGAAGCCGTGGCCCTCGCCATGGAGGACGTGCAGCACGCGCCGGATGGCAGTGCCACCGCCCTTATCCGCCGCAGCAAGACCGACCAGGAGGGCGCGGGTGCGGTTCTGTGGCTGTCCCCTCGCACCGTCACGGCGCTGCGCCAGTGGACGCAGGCGGCCGGGATCACGGAAGGGGCGATCTTCCGGGCGGTGAACAAGGCCGGGCGTGTCGGGGAGCCTTTAACCGGCGGCGACGTGCCACGCATCCTCAAGCGGCTGGCGGAAGGAGCTGGCCTAGATCCTTCCGACGTGTCCGGGCATTCCTGCCGCGTCGGCACGGCGCAGGACATGGTAGCGGCCGGCGAGGACACGGCCGGCATCATGCAGGCCGGGCGGTGGAAGTCGCCCACCATGCCGGCGAGGTACGGCGAAAGGCTGGCAGCTGGGCGAGGTGCGGTGGCACGGCTGTACGAGCGGAACCGGCGATAACTGGCGCGGCGGACGAGACCGGGCTCTAGCCGTAAATGACTATCCTCCCGCACAAGGAACCTAGTCGGCTCCGACGCCTTTCGATGACGCGGCAGCGCGCTCCCGTGCGCGCGAAGCTGGCCTAGCTCATCCCAAAGTGTGTTGTGATCACTGCCCTGGCCTGTGCTGTTGACCCCCTATCTCCGGGGTGTTGGTTGCTTATGCGAGACTGTATCACATTCGTTAGTCATGTGCTGAATGAGCCAGTCCGGGCCGTGTTCGAACGTCTGCGCCGCGAAGCACCACCAATGATGGATGTTGCGTTTCTGCTCAGCAACGATGAACCGCCGCCCTGCGAAGCTGGGATGAGTTCGCAGGAACTCGTGCACGTGACGCTCAGTGACCTGTTCCGCTTAGGTTACCCGGAAAAATGCCGTGCTGCAGACTGGGAGATGGCGGGCAACCTCGATCTCGTGTTCCTCGAGTTCGCGCGCCGTCGTCCCTATTACGACCGCTACTGGTTTGTCGAATACGACGTCCACTGGGAGGGAAACTGGAGCGTCTTCTTTGAACGCTTCCGGCGGACGGGCGCTGACCTTCTCGCCACAACGATCCTGCCAATCGACGAGGTGCCTCACAAGCGGGCGGTTCTGTCCTACCCAAGACTGGTGATGCCGGCAGCACTGAACTGGACGTCCGCAAACCTGCTGAAGGGCTTTCTGCCCATCTGCCGGCTCAGCCGACGAGCGCTCCAAGCTCTGCACGATGCCTATCAGGCGGGTCTGGGCGGCCATTATGAAATCACGGTGCCGAGCATCGCTGCCCAAACCGGGATGCGTGTGGAGGACATCGGCGGCAACGGCCCTTATGTCCGGCCGGAAAACCGCAACCGTTTCTACTTCGCGCAGGCCGGAACCTACTCCCATTCTCCCGGCACATTTGTGTTCCGACCGGCTCAGAAGGTTCTGCCTTATCAGAACACGCTTTGGCATCCCGTGAAGCCGGCGGGAGTATCGCTGTGGCATCCTTTGCTGTTGACAGGGAGCCCACTGAAAACACTCATCGAACGCGCAAAGCCGTTGGTCTCGCACTGCATCACCCGCCTGTGGTTTGCCACTGTCTGGCGTCCTCTTCGAGACCAGGATACTGGGCAGAAAAGGCCTGCACGAAGCAGGAAGGCTTTCAAAGCCGGCACGAAGAGAGGCCTGTCTCGCCTACGCTGGGCAGGCCCTCGCGCCGCATCTCGCAAGAGACGACGTGGTACTCGTCCATAAGATGGCGACTGGCACGCAGCTCCTCAGCGCTCACCTGTGCGACAGCGGGTCGAAGGCCCCAGTGGCTAGTGCATCTGCTCCATGCTTGGTGGCCGGGATGCTTGGTCACGGCGGCGCGCTGCCCATGCGTGACTAGGTTCCCGGTGGCGGAACCTAGTCGGCTCCGGCTCTGGCGCCGGCTAGTCCTGGTCCAGCCAGTAATTCACGGTTCGCCTGCACTCCTCCTGCGAGGCGAAAGCGTGCCCGTCGCAGGGGTGCCCCGGAGACTTCAGGAACCACTTCACGAGTTGTGGGTCGGCGGCATCGGTCGCGTCGAGAGTAGAGCCGCGATAGCGGTAGGACGGGCCGCCGAGCCGTGCAGTCTGGGCGATCAGTTCGGCCTTATGGAGCACGAGCGGGATAGGTTGGCTGATCATGCGAGAGTGTGTCCGTTTCCCCCTTTATCCCGCTTAGGTTGAACCTGCCCCTTGAGCGGCGTCCAGTCCCCAGACCGCCTTCCTCCCGAACCGAACATGGCGATACCGTTTCGAACCGTGAACGCTAGAGGCAAGGTGGGACGTGAAGGTTGTTGCCGAGAACTCCGAGGCCGAGTTGGAGGCTCGGCGAAAGCAAGAGGCCACCGACCGAGCACGCGAGCAGGTTGTCCGAGCTCTCCGTGAGTTGGCCGCCAACCTGCTGCGCGTCATCCGTGGAGCCGGGAAGCCTTGGACCCTGGGCCAGGATGCGGCTGAGGTCGTGATCGCGATCGAGGCTTACCAAGAGATCGCCGGCCCGACCCTGTTCGCTGATGACATAGCCGCGGCGCTGCGGATCCAGGAGCATTATCGTCATCTGCCTAGCCTCTCTTCGAGAGAAGCCGAGCGCCTCGACGCCGAGGAACAAGTCGTTCGCGGTGCCCTGCAGGTTGTTGCCTCAAAACTCCTGGGCCAACGCACTCAGGAGGCGGCAGGCGACGACGAGATGCATAGAGGCATCCGAGAGTTTGGGGAGATCCGCGCTGAAGCTAAGCGCGAGCATCTGGTCGCTATGAGAGCTCTGAAAGCTCCGAAGGCCCGATCCAAGGCGAGGGCTCGGCCTTCCACCAAAAAGCCGGGCTAATGCTCGCAAATGCTCCTTGCGCCCGCCCTGCTTGATCTGGACAGCCGAAGGGTAGCAACCGGAGCCCTGCCCTATGTCCACTGCCCTCTGCATGTTCGCGTTGCACCCGAACGTCGCCCGCCTGGACGCCCCCGAGTGGCTTGGGAGCATCGCTCGTGAGGTAGTGCGGGTGCTGGCTACTGACCCCGAACAGGCGCGCCGGATCACATGGCGTGCGCTGTGGAAGGCGACCGAGGAGCGCGGTCTAATACCCGGCGCACGAAATGCTGACTCATTCGTGTGAGGCATAGGGCGGAGTGTTGTGATTCGGTGCTCTCTGAGGTGGAGGAGAGCACGGGATGGGTGCGGCGGTAGCGGTCCGCAGCGACATGGAGGCGGGGGAGCTCCGGCGGTTGGCCCGGCGCGAGCGGGATGGGCGGGTCTCGGGTCGGCTGATCGCGCTGGCGAACGTGCTGGACGGCATGAGCCGCGAGGCGGCGGCCCGGGCTGCGGGGATGGACCGGCAGACGCTCAGGGATTGGGTGATCCGCTTCAACGCGGACGGCGTGGCGGGCCTGCGTGATCACCCCCGCTCGGGACGGCCAACGCGCATGAGCGAGGGGCAGCAGGCGGCCTTCAAGGCGGTCGTGCTGCGCGGGCCCAATCGCGAGCGGGACGGCGTGTCGTCCTGGCGCATCGTGGACCTGTGCCGGGTGGCGGAGGAGCGCTTCGGCGTGAGCTACCGCAAGAGCGGCATGCTGCGGCTGGTGAAGTCGCTCGACCTGAGCTGGCAAAAGACCCGGCCCAGCCATCCGAAGGCGGATCCGGCCGCGAGGGAGCGGTTCAAAAAGGGGGCCTCGACGCAGCCCTGAAGGAGATCGCCCGTGCCCACCCCGACGCCGAGGTCCAACTCTGGTGCCAAGACGAGGCCCGCGTGGGCCAGAAAGGCCGCGGTGCCCGCGTCTGGTACGAGCGCGGCCTTCGCCCGCGCGGCACGGTCGATCAGCGACACGCGTCCGCCTGGATCTTCGGCGCTGTCCGACCGGGTACCGACCAAGCCTTTGCTCTCGTGCTCACCGAGGTCGGCACCGCGGCCATGCAGGTCTTCCTCGACCGCTTCAGCGCCACCCTGCCCAAGCGGGCACAGGCCGCCCTGCTGCTGGACGGCGCGGGCTGGCACATCGCAGGCCGCCTCGCCGTGCCGGCCAACATCAGCCTCATCTTCCTGCCGCCCTACGCGCCCGAGCTGAACCCGGTCGAGCGCGTCTGGCTGTACCTGCGCGAGCGCTTCCTCTCGCTCCGCCTCTTCCCAGGCCTCGATGCCATCGTCCACGGCTGTTGCGACGCTTGGAACCAACTCACCGCAGAGACGGGCCGCATCGCTTCCCTGACCAACTACCCATACCTGCGGTCAGTCAGAACTTCATGAGCCGGGTATAACCTGCCCCTGGCTGGTACCTGAGCTGGTGGATGTGATGCCGCTACCTGATCTGTCGCCTGTCGGTGCCACGCTGGGCGAAGCGTGGTGGGACGGGATGCGCTGGGACGGGCAGAACTGGCGGTACGATCCTGCCGCGTACCCGCCCGTCAAGGCGCGCTAGGTCAAGCGGAACCGCCACAGCTCGGCAAGGCCGTTGCGCTCCGCGGCGTGTGTTGCCTACGTAGCTACGCACGTAGGTAGGTGCGCTGATGTTCACCACGTCCAATCCCATCGCCCAGGCCATAGACGAGGCGGTGTGCTGCGTCCGGTGCGGCTCACCCGGCCTCGGCCGCTGCGGCTGCTGGATCCACCTGCGGTGCCCCCGCTGCGACACGGGCAGGTACGTGGAGCGGCAGCCCTTCGACCCCGCCCAGGCGCGCGAACTGTTGTTCCCTTGCGGCCGGCACCAGATGCCTGATGACGTGGTGGACTACCGCGACGGGCTGGGGCGACCGGTCGCGATCTAGTCTACGCAGCTGCGTACTTACGCACGCGCCTACTCGGGCGGCAGGAAGGCCAGCAGCGCCGCCACCATCACCTGCTGATGGGTCGGAGCCTTCCCGGTCGCGTCCTCTTCCTCCCGGCAGTACCGCCGCAGCCGCCGGTAGGTCGCCGCGTCCAGCTTCACGGTTAGAGCCTTCGGCGCTCCGCCGTCCTGCCCAGCCGGAACTGCCACCGAGGCGGGCGCGATGGCCGGGGAAGGGGTGGCCTGGGCGTGCGGCACAGCCTGCGCCGCCGTCGCCTTCGGCACTACCAGGGCGCCCAGATCACCGCGGGGTTTTGCCACGCTTCCCTCCCGTCCCGGCCGGCTTGCCGCCCATCATCTGCTCTACGTACGCACGTAGCTGCGTACCCTCTTCCGCTGCCTTCGTGCTGGGGAACTCCACGGCCGCCTTGCCCTCGATCGCGGCGGCCGGGAAGTCTGCCCGGAACCCCACCGTCACCGGAGCCAGCCGGCCCAGCGCGGCGAGCTGCCGGACAGCGCCCATCGTGAGGCGGGAGCGCGTCGGGGCCTGCGCCAGCACGAACGCCCAGGCAGGATGCCCAGCAAGGCTGGCCGCAATCGGCGCCGCTGCCAGCAGGTCATCCGGGGAAGGGCGCACCGGCACCAGCACGGCCGACGCCTGCGGGATCAGCGCAGGCAGGAAGGCGGGCGTCGCCGGCGGGGTATCTACCACCAGCACGTCAATGCCCGCTGCCTCAGCGCCGGCCAGGTCGGGCGTACCGCCCTTGCCGTCCAACAACACCGGCTCGGCGGCCTCGCGCCTCCCGTACCACCCCGTTGTGGTGCCCTGGGGATCTAGGTCCACCAGCCCCACCCGCTGCCCGGCCAGGGTGAAGGCAACCGCTAGTTCGCGCGCCAGCGTAGACTTGCCGGAACCACCCTTCGGGGTGTGCAGCAGGATCACCCGCACGGACGTACCTGCGTAAGTACGTAGATGCGTAGGAGCACACTGCTCATCGCGTCCTGGGCTCCTGTTGAGGTTCTAGCAATTGCAGGCCCATCAGCCGGCTAATAGTCGCAAATCCTGCTCTCTCGTAGAGCTTGCGGGCGGCGAGGTTCCCCTCGTCCACATCAAGTTTGACCGTGGCTGCGCCCCATCGCTTCGCGCCCTCTACGGCATACTGCAGTAGAGCAGTCCCAATCCCTTGCCCGCGCGCCTCAGCGGCGACGACGATCAACGAGATGTCCGCATGCCTACCTGAGTGGTGCGGTGTCGGCTCAAAAAACTGAACTGCCACAAAGCCTACTAATCCCCCATCAACTGGTCTAAACGCCACATACCCGCTTCTTGGCGGCCATAAGTCTTCCGGAAGGGGCATACCCGGCCTGCGTAAGGTCATAGAGCCTTCGCGAGATATGGCTTCCTCCACAGCACCTTCCGCAAGAACCTGGAGCTGTGGCCAGTCGAAGTCTCTGCCAGCGCGGATACGCCAGTCCAACATCAGAAAACGTGCCTATCTACGTACCTACGTAGATACGTGAGCAGAGCATGGAGGAAGGCTGTCACGGTGTGGCACGCCGCTCCCGCAGCCTCACGCCAGCACCGCCCCCGTTCTCAGGGATGAACTCGACGCCGCCAGCCTCTAGGGCGCAGCGGAGGGCTGCCAGCACTTCCTGCGCGGGCACTGCAAACCAGTCTGTCCGCCACCTTTGCCAGGCGAGCTGGTTTGTTCGGTCCTCCCTGCCGGCCAAGCTTTGCAGCGTCACCTTCTCCAAACCTTCCGCTCTCTGCCTGGGCAAAGGCTGGGACTGCCAGAGCATGGCTCCACCTCCCCCTAATCGAGCGCCAGGCAGATACGCCAGCAGTGATCGAGCTCGCGATGCTGGGTTGTTAGTCACACCCACTTTGCAGGGACCGTCTGGCTTCCCGAAGACGTACAGGAAGGCCGGCTGATCCCGATAGCTTTGCGCCTGTGTCACTGGGGCGTCTTCCGCAGCCGCACGCCGGGGCCTTCCCCGTTCTCAGCCACGAAGATCACGCCCACGCCTTCTAGGGCGCGCTGCATGGCTTCGATGTTCTGCCGCATGGGCTGACGCCGGCCAGCCTCGAAATCCCGGACTGTGCTGAGAGACACGCGGGCATTCTCCGCCAGGTCCGACTGCGACCAATCCACCAAAGCACGCGCGGCCCGAACCTGCGCCGGGGCAGGGGTAGCGGGCGGTTCAATCATTTACGGCGACCTCAACATTTTCCATTGACACCCCCAGCCTAGCAGTTATTTTGGTTGATGCCAACGAATAGCACTGAGGCCCCGCCCCATGCTCCCCCTTCGCTCTGACCTCAGCCTGAACCCCGCCGTCCTGGCCGCCGCCGAGCTGTTCACCGATGGCGCCCTGACCGACACGGTGCTGGCCAACGTCGCGGCGATGCGCGGCCTGCCCCTGCACGTCACCCTCGCCCCCGCCGCTGCCCCCGACGCTGCCGCCCTGGCCGCCAAGGCGCTGCAGGCCGCCGAGGCCGCCCTCCGCGACGCGGTGCGCTGCTGGAACGGTGCCCGGCTGACGCTGGGCGAGGCCAACCGCACCAGCCTGCCGCCGCTGGCGCGCGGCCTACCCCGCCGTCCCGTGGATGCCGAGACGCGCCGCCGGCTGCAGGCCGACGCTATGCGCGGGATCAACCGCCGCCGCGCCCAGCTGCGGGCCGCACAGCGCGCCCTGGACGTGGCCCGCACCGCCTTCGCCGCGGTGGCTTCCTGATGTGCCCCGACCGCACCGCGCAGCGCCGGGCGCTGTTGCTGAACCGGGCGCGCTTCCTCCGCTGGATGGCGGGCCGCTGCACCCGTCTCGCCACCGCGCAGCAGACCGTGGCCCTGGTCGCGCTCTACGCCACCGACGCCGCCAGCTACCGCAGCGCGTCCGATGCCCTGGTGCGGCAGGCGGTGGCGCTGTGACCCGCCCCGCCAACCTGCCGGCCCACGCCACGCGCCGCCTCGCCGCAGCCACGTTTCCGCACCTTTTGCGTGCGCATCGGCCCGCCATGGAACGCCCCGACACCCTCCGCCGCGTGGTGGACGTGCTGTGCCGCGTCTGCTGCCCGGCGCTGATCCCTACCCGCCACGACGCTCTGCGCAACGTAGTGGGACCTGGGGAGTGGCCCGCCGTCCTACGTGCCCTACGCCGGGAGTTTGGACCCGCCATCGACGTGATGCCGGCCGACATGCCCGCCACGGTGGGGCGCCTGGCGCAGCGTATCGAGGCCGCCACGGAGGCGCACCGGGGCTAGGCCCCAACCGATCCCGCGTCCGGCGGGTGATCCGGGAAAGAGCGGCCGAGCGGTGGGGAGCGAAACCACCGCCCGGCCTAACCACCAAGGAAGAAGGGATCAAACTTGATGGCTACCGCGACCCTTACCACCACTTCGCCCAGAAGATTGCGGCTGATGGCTGCCGATCTACGCGGAAGAAGAGTGCCGCCGGCCACTCTGTCCGAACGCTTCGCCATCGCCCACCAGCGCCGGCGCATCCTGTCTCTGGCCGAGGCCCTGCTGGACCTCGCGGACGCGCTGGACGCCCCGGCGGCGGACCTTGAGCCCGACCACGAGGGCGAGGCCGAGCCCACCGAGGCCAGCGTCCAGGCCGCCACCCTCGCCCCCTTCACCCATCCCGCCGTCACGATCCGCGCCACCACCGCCGAGCAGCGCGCCGCCTACCTCGCCACGGGTGGCCGGCTGCCGCTGAACCTGCGGCGCGGCCTGCTGGGGAGCATCGGCCTGTGACCGGCCGTAGCCCCGCCCTGTCCAACGTGATCCCGTTCCGCGACCTCGCCCCTGCCAGGGCAGGGGAGGCGCCCGCCGCAAGAAGAGCCGACGCCCGCGGCTTCCGCGCGCCCGCTGCTCCTGCCCCAGCCGCGCCCCCGCGCTTCCCGTCCAAGCCGCGCCCGAACTGGCCGCCGAGAAGAACCGGCAAGTCCTCCAAGCCAACCAAGCCCGGGAGCAATGCAGCATGACCAAGCTTTCCCGCCGCGGTGCCTTCGGTGCCGCCCTCGCTGCCGCAGCCCTGCCCGCCGTGACGCTCGCCGCGTCGGCTGAGGCCAGCCCCGACGCCGAGCTGATCCGCATCTGTGCGGAACACCCGGCGAAGCTGGCCGCCCTGCACGCCGCCCCCGACAGCGAGCCGGACGATGGCCCGACCTGGCAGGCTTACGAGCGGTCCTGCGAGGCAATCAACGCCGCCGTGCCACAGACCCTCGCCGGCATGATCGCCAAGGCCCAGGCCGCCAAGGTGGAACAGCTGGGCATCGGCTACACCACGAACCCGGAGGGCACCCTAGCGGCGCCCTGGTCGTGGGACCTGCTGCACGACCTCCTGCGGCTGGCCGGCGCCGTAGCGTTCCCGCCGGCTGCGGTGGCGGCGCTGGCGCCCGACGCGCGGCTGATCGCGGATTGCAGCCGGTACGCCGAGCTTGAGGCGGAAAGCTGCCGGTTGCTCAACACGGCTGGTAAGATGCGCGACCGCGACCCGCGATGCGTCGCCCTGAGAAAGCAGGCCAACCTGCTGGACGACGAGATCGCGGAACTGCACGAGCGCATCACCTACACGCGGGCGAGAACACCAGCCGGGTTGCGGGCGAAGGCGCGCGCCGTGTCTCTCGACATGGGGGACAACGGCGCCGCTTCCGCCGGTCCCATGAACAGCGATGACCACATGGCGTGGTCGCTGCTGCAGGACGTGTTGCGGGGTGGCGTGGCATGACCGGCTCGCGCAGTTCTTCCCGCCGCGCCCTGCTGGGGGCTGGCGCGGTGCTGATCCCGGTGGCGGCCGTGGCCGTGCCGGTGGTGCAGCGGGCGGCCGAGCGGAGCGCCTTCCTGGCCCTGTGCGCGGCATGGCACGAGGCCAAGGACACGCACGAACAGTTCTACGCAGACAACGTGCGGACCTTCGAGGATGAGCAGCGTGTTGCAGGTGAGATTGACCGCCTCGACAACGTGGCTTTGCGCTTGGAGCGGGAGATAGCGGGCGCGCCCGCCCGGACCTGTGCCGAGATGCACGCAAAGGCGAAGGTGGCCGAGCGCATGGGGGAGCGGGCGAGCGAAGATATCGCGCACTCCCTGGTGGCCGACATTCTGCGCGAAGGGCCGGGCGCGTGAGCGCCCCTCTCCCCGCCCAGCGGGCTGCAGCCCCGTCGCACTGCCTTCACAGCGCTGTGACCCGATGTCATGGAGGATTTTTCATCAAACGGGGTGCCTTATGGCCAGCCATGGACATGTTGACCACAGCGGTGAGAACAAGCGCGTTGCCCTCCTCATAGCCATCCTCGCCCTCTGTCTCGCGTTAGCCGAGACCGGCGCAAAGGGCGCTCAGACTGAGGCACTTTCCCGCAACGTTGAGGCATCCAATCTCTGGGCCTTCTTCCAGGCCCGCAGCATTCGCCAGACCACCGTCCGCACCGCCGCCGAGGGCGCCGCTATCGGGCTCGCCGCCGTTGATGAGGATCGCCGTGCTGCGACGACACGCCAGATCGAGGCGTGGCAGGCCGCCGCCCAGCGCTGGGAGAGCGAGCCCGCCACCGGCGAAGGCCGGCGAGAGCTAGCCGAACGCGCCAAGGCCGCTGAACGCGTCCGCGACCGCTCCATGGCCGCCTACCACATGTACGAATACGGCTCCGCCATCTTCCAGGTGGCTATCGTCATCGCCTCCGCCAGCATCGTCACGGGCGTTCCGCTGCTAGCGCTCGGCGGCGCCATCCTGGGCGTCATCGGCATTGCTCTGGCCGGCCTGGGCTTCTTCGCCCCGGAGCTGATCCACCTCTAAGCGGCTATCAGGCGCTGGCGGCTTGCTGGGTGCCTGGGGAATGGTAGGCGCCACCCTCGCCGCCCGCCGGCCCGTGCCGGGCTCGCTCAGCCCGACCAACCCGAAGCCTGCGCCGCCGGTCGGCTGGAACCCCGAGCCTATCGAGCCGGCGGCATGGTTCCCGGAGCCCACGCGCGCCAGCACCTCAGCATGTTAGCCACCATTGGTGGTCGATCTGTGCGCCAAGAAGGTGTCCAGCCGCTGCAAGGCCGCATCATCTGCACGAAGTTCATCGCAGAGCCGCTGCTGCTGGTGCGCGTCGGCCCTAGCTGCCATTGCGCCTGCTGTCGCACGAGCACCTGCGAACACACCACGAGCATATCCGGTCCACTCGGCAGTGTAGGCCAACTGCTGAACGAGGCGCTCGGCCTCATCCTCAATGGTAAAGTAGGCGTTGTCCTTCCATGTGCGCGTTCGCATGCCACACGCTGTCGCTTCGGCCGCGATGGCCCAGTGCTGCGCAAGGCTGACCATGGCGCTGTGAATAGCCGAGGCTCGCTCGGTGTCAGCAGTTTCAACGCTCGGGCGGGTCGGGCCTCCCAGGGCGACGGTTGGCTGGCTGTGCCCCACGTTTGGGCCGATGGGCAACAATGCCAGCAGCATCACCATCAGTCTCGCATGCATCGCGGCCTCATTAGGCGATTAACGTTGAGCATGCCGGGGAGGACGGCCAGTCGGAAGGGGAGGAGCCGGCCGGGGCACCAAACCGGCCAGCGCAACGGGGGCTCCTGCGGGGGCTCCCGTTGGCGTGTCGGACACCCCCTCGCCTCTGCGACCTAATCGCCGGTAGCTGCCCGGGGCATTGCAATTCCTTTCTGGAACTCCCGCCCAATGCCCTGCCCCCGACAGAACTCCCGCCTCGCAAGCTACAGCAATGCGGTTGTGTAAGATGCCGCAATGCTGTATATACTGCCCATGCACGCGGTCCTCGAAACCCCGATCTTCTCCCGGCAGGCCGATAGCCTGCTGTCGCGCGAGGAACGGGCGGAGATGGTCGCGGTGCTGGCGGCCGATCCCATGACCGGCGACGTGATCCCCGGGCTGGGTGGCATCCGCAAACTGCGGTGGGCGCCCAAGGGCCGGGGCAAGTCCGGCGCCTTCCGGGTGATCTACTACGTGCTGACGGATGACATGCCGGTGCTGGCCCTGCTGATCTACGGCAAGAACCAGCAGACGGACCTGAGCCCGGCCCAGCGCGACGCCGTGGTGCGCCTGACACAAGCGATGAAGGGGAGCCGATGACCGACACTACCGACGACACGGATTTCGGCCGCGAGCTGATCGCCTCGCTCGAGCAGGCCGCAGCCATCGTGCGCGGCGAGGCCGAGCCTGCCCGCGTCCACTTGGCCGCCGACGTGCCGGATGTACGCGCGATCCGCGCCGGCACCGGCCTGTCGCGCGAGGCGTTCGCGGATCGCTTCGGCCTCAAGCTGGCCGCGGTGCGGGATTGGGAACAGGGCTTGCGGAAGCCGGACCCGGCTGCCCGGACGCTGCTGCGGGTGATCGCGCGGGAGCCCGAGGCGGTGGTGCGAGCCCTGGCACCGGCATAGCCCATGACGCCCCGCGACACCGCCCGGCAGCTCCGGGCCAACCCCACCCCCGAGACTATCCGCACCGCGGCCGACACGCTGGACGCATTTGCGAAATGGCTCGACGTGGTGGAGTACGCCGACAACCTGCCCAACCGGAACCAATCGGGTGGCTTCTTGTCCGCCTGGATCGCGCAAGAGGCATGGGCGCTGCGGGACTACGAGGCGCACAAGGCGGCGCGCGGGGTAGCGCTGGCGTGAGCGAAGCCGAGCAGTTCGCCTTAGCGCGGCGACAGATAGCTCTCCGGCTCGCAAAGTGGGCGGCCGGGTTACTGGTGCCCGGCGTGCTGATCCTTTTTTGGTTTTGGGTTGAAACGGGACTGGTGCACGCCCCACCACCCAGCGGGGACATTCAATCTGCCGGCGGGAACGGCACATGGGCACTAGTTGCCGCAATCGGCTCCACACTAACCGGGCTGCTGGCCGCGGTGGCTAGCATCTCCAACCTAACCCTCGCGTGGCGGGCGGAGCGCAGGCAGACACGGGAAGCAATGCTGAAGCTGCGGCAGCTTGAGCTGCAGGTGAAGGAACTAGAGGCAAAACAGGTGCAGGCGCCTCCTCCGCCATGACCTCGCCGCCCTTCTCGGCGCAGCAGTTCGTGGACGTGCTGCGCGACCTCGCCGCCCAGGTGCAGGAGGCGGGCGAGATAGTCCCGAAGATGCGGAACCGGCTGGAAGCCTATGCGGTGGAGCTGGCAACCCGCCGCGTGATGGAGCCCGGCGGCGCCAACCTCGCCCGCGACGTGCTGGCCGAGCTGCGTCGGCACATCGAGGAACAAGACACCATCGCCGCCCGGACGCCGGCCCTGGCCCAGCAACCCGGCTGGGATGCGCGCATGATGTTCCTGCGGGATGCGGTGGAGGCGATCGAGGCCCGCCGAATTAAGCGCCTCTAGCCGGCGACCTTTCGTCAGGTGGCGTGCTCCCACACCCCAGCCAATGCAGCCGCGACATCGGTGAAGCGGATTACCTTCGCACCGCAAGGCGAGAGAGCCGTCACCCAGTACTCGGTTGTGCGGCAGATCCACCATGCACACTGCTGCCCAGGGGGAACAACGGAGAGGTAAGTCGCACCCTCGTCGTCGCGAGCTTCCTCCACCTTCCAAGCAGGGTTCCAGGCGGTGAACACCTCGGCCTGTGATCGATCGCTGGATGTGGTTCCAGTGACTGGCCCGGTTGCGAAAAGCGGGAAAGCGTCGGAGAGCATGAAGCCAGGTCCTCGCTGGGCCAGGTTTATGCTGGCTGAGCAGCGCTGGCCGAAACGGGGCGTAGACGCGCCGGAGTTGTGGCATGCTTAAGACTGGGCGGGGGCTCTTTCAGGCCGCCTCAAGGGCAATCGTGTGAAATCAGGCTTACCCGCCTTGATCTGAGGCCACCTCGCTTCATTCCGGCCGCCTCAGTTACACCGGAGGCTCTGCCCTCCTGCATTCGACCCGAACAGATGATCGAGAGCACGCCGGGCCACGCCGTAGCACTCGCAGGCGGTCGCCTCCAAACCGAGCCGGTCGGTGACCTCGATACGACCCCGCGTGTAGCGGATCAGGCCCGCCGCCTGGAACTGGCCAGCCGCCACAGTGATCCCGGCCCGGCGCACGCCCAGCATGATGGCGAGAAACTCATGCGTCATCGCGAAGTCGTCACCCTCGGCCCGGTCATGCGCGATCAGCAGCCAACGTGCGAGACGCTGTTCAGTGTGGTGCCGCCCGTTGCAGGCCGCGGTGCGCACCACATGCCGATGCTGAAACAGAGCCGCGCGAAGCATGAGATCGCGGAAAGCGGGGGTGCGATCGAGTTCCGCGCGGAACGCGGCTGCGCTCATGCGCAGGGCAGTGCCGGGGTTCTGCACCATGGCTTCACACTCGTCGCTGTTGTCACCGAGTAGCACTGGTAGCCCGACGATCCCTTCACGGCCGACCACCCCGACCTCGATGGCGTCACCCTCCTTCAGGTAGGCCAGCAGGGAAACGTAGCCGGTCTCGGGGAAGTAGACGGAGGTGATCGGCTCGCCTGGCGCGGAGAGGACCTGGCGTAACGAGAGGGGAACAGCCTCAAGCTGAGGCCAGAGCCGGGCCAGGTCCGCGGGTGGCAGGGCCGCGAGCAGATGGTTATCGGGGGAGCATGTGGGAACGAGACTGAGGGCCATGGCGGCTCTCCTGCGACGGGGTGTCGGCGGGAGTGCAAGTCTCTCTCAGTCGCCTGCGCCGAGGATCTCGGCAGGCAATAGCCGCTATGTGGTGTCCCGAGCCACCGAATGTAAGTATCGTACCGTTCCAGGCTATTCAGCCGACCGAGTGCATTTTCCCTTCGGGTTCTAACTGCTCCATTGCACGTCCAGTGACAGTGTCACCGTGAAGATCAGCTTCCCGGTTTCATCCCGCACGCTGGCGCTGATCCTGTTCTGGTCTGAACTTCGGTTCGGCAATGCACGGGCCATTTCTGCCAGCGTGGCCACGGCATCCTGATGGACGGCCTCGCGGTCGGCGAACTCCTGCCCCTCGTCATCGTGGACGGGGGGGAGGTTACCGTTGTCGATTTCATAGAAGAACCTGGGCATCAGTCCATCATAGAACCTGGGCATCAGTCCATCATGGGCCATTGTGGCTAGGCCGCTACTGATCCGGGCGGTGTTGTCGTCCGTTTGATGTTCCGCTGAGGCAAGCATGGGGCGGATGCACTGGCCCGGCGGGCGGGGCCGATCAAGGCTCCATAGATCAAGCGGAGCCGACTAGGTTCCCGTGCCGGGCAGGTAGTCATGTACCGGCGGCACACCGCCGTGACCAAGCATCCCGGCCACCAAGTATGGGGTGGATGCACTCGCCGGAGTGGCTGATGCCTGGCGCAGCTGGGCTGCCTTCGGCAATGCACATGGCCAGCGCGGATCACCCGTGGCACAGGTGAACCTTTGTCAGACGCCTGATCACCCAGGGAGAATATTATGGCCGCTGATTTCTTGGATGACCGCAAGGCTGGGCTCGAGAACGCCTTCTTCGCGGAGCAGGACGCGCGTTTGCTCCAGCGCCTCAGAGAGGCGGACGAGACCAAGGCAAGAAAGGAAGCGCTCTCGGTCGCGTCCGGCATCAAGGATGATGCCGTTCTGGAGAAGCTGCTGACGCTCAATATCACCAGCGTAACACTGACAGCCCTTACCCTGGTGCCTTTGGTACTGGTGGCTTGGGCGGACGGCAGCATCGACGCGAAGGAGCGCAGCGCCGTTCTGGCTGGTGCCGAACATTCTGGCCTGAGCAAGGAGGATGCGAGCTACCAGCTGTTTGAAGGCTGGCTTGCTCGAAAGCCAGCACCGGAACTGACTGCAACATGGAAGGAGTATATTCGCGCTCTTTCAGCAACGCTGACCGACGATGCGCGACAGGCGCTCAAGTCAGGCATTCTGTCTCGCGCGCGAGGGGTAGCTGAGGCAGCAGGTGGCTTCATGGGCATAGGGCAAAAGATTTCCGCGGCAGAAGCGGCTGTCCTGGACGACTTGGAACGACAATTTCTGAAGCAGTAGGCCTAGCACCCCACCAACCACGCAGCCCTTGTCCAAGGCGGTGAACTCGGTGCGGAACAACGGGCCGGAACTGCTGGAACCGGCACCGGAGCGGCCTGCGCCGGGCGGCCGGCCGAACCCGCCGCGGAGAGTGTTTGTGCCGGGCGGCGGCGCTGCGGGACGGGTGGCGGGCGGCGCAGAGGTGAGGCTCCCCCGTGGCTAGAGCCGCCTAACGGGCGGGTACTGCGCAGGATCGTACCGCCACCCCAGGCCGTCCCAGCGCATACCGTTCCACCACGCTTCACCAGCTACAGCATCGGCGGGCGGTGGATCCGGGAGCCGTTCCACGTCCACCAGCTCGGCCAGCAGCCAAGGGCAGACGAGGTCACGGTCACCGGTAGCCTCCCATAACGCCCGCCATGCGATCCGCCGCGCTTCTTCGCCATTGCCAGCCAGCACGCGCACCGCGTCGCGGGTGAGGCTGCCGACCCACTCCACAGCATCTAGGCGGGCAGGGCTTGGGAGCAGTTCGTAGAGGCGCAGAATGGCAGTGGGCACGGGGCATGACTTTGGTTGCTGCCCGCGGCTGTCCAGATGGGGCAGGGAGGGCGCAAGGGGCATTTTCCGCATCAGGCAAGAGACGGATGCACTAGAGCAGTTCCGGGTTAGGTGTGTTCAGCTGCAATAATTGCTCTCCTGCTGGTCCCAAGTAGGCTTCGCAGCTCCGAGGCCCGTTTTTGCTGAGTTCGCCCAACCTGGAAGTGCTCTAGCTGGGCGCGAGGCCGATCAAGGCTCCTGGAGTGGCCCCCAATTCGACCGGACACCGGGCGTAACCCTGAGGGCCTAGGCTTACGCCTGGGCATACGCCTATGCCGAACGACCCGACGCGCGTCGAAATCATTACCGGGCGCGAGCGCCGACGCCGCTACAGTGCCGATCACAAGCTGCGGCTGGTCGAGGAGACTATGCAGCCAGGGATGACGGTTTCAGCCGTCGCCCGCTTGCACGGCGTCTCGCCGAGCCTGCTGTTCGGATGGAGGCGGCGCATGAGCGAGGGCGGCAGGGCCGCGATCCAGGCCGATGACGATGTGGTCGCCGCGGGGCGGCTGCGGGAGCTGGAGGGCCGTATCCGCGACCTTGAGCGCCTGCTCGGGCGCAAGACCATGGAGGTGGAGATCCTGCGGGAGGCGCTGAGTGCTTCCCGGGGAAAAAAGCCCGTCTGGCAGTTGCCGTCGCCGCCACCGGCCGGTTCCCGGTGAAGGTTGTGGCCGAGACCCTGGGCGTGGCCCGCTCCAACCTGGTCGAGCAGGTGCGCGGCAGCGCAAAGCCTCGGGGCCACTACCGGCGCCAGGGCGACGACGAATTGCTGGCCGCCATCCGCCAGCTCACCGACGCCCGGCCTACCTACGGCTACCGCCGGATTACTGCGCTACTGAACCGCGCCCGCCGGGCCTCGGGCGCCGAGCCTCTGAACCATAAGAGGGTCTATCGACTGATGCTGCGGGGGCAGTTGCTCCTGCAGCGCCACGCAACGCAGCGGCCGATCCGGGTACACGAGGGCACGGTGATCGCCCCCTCGTCGAACCTGCGCTGGTCCTCCGACGGCCTGGAGATCCCGTGCTGGAACGGCGAGGTGGTGCGCCTGGCGTTCGCCATCGACACCCATGACCGCGAGGTCATGGCCTACGTCGCCACCGCCGGCGGCATCAGCGGCGAGATGATCCGCGATCTCATGCTGGCCTGCATCGAACGGCGGTTCGCGACCATCCGGGCGCCCCACCCCGTACAGTGGCTGGCCGACAATGGCTCGGCCTACACCGCCCAGGACACGCGCGACTTCGCCATCGCGCTGAACCTAGTCGCCTGTTTCACGCCCGTCCGCAGCCCTGAGAGCAACGGTGTCAGCGAGGCGTTCGTGAAGACCCTCAAACGCGACTACGCCCGCATCCACCCCCGCCCTGATGCCGCTGCCGTCCTCCAGCAGCTCCCGGCCTGGATCGAGGATTACAACGAGGCTCACCCCCACAAAGGCTTGCGGATGCGCTCACCCCGTGAGTTCATCCGCGCACAGTCTCAACCAGCCCCGTGTCCGGTTTGATGGGGGCAACTCCAGCTCCATAGATCAAGCGAAACTGTTTCAGTGGCAGGGGCGACTAGGTTCCTCGGCCGGTCAGGTAGTCAGCTACGGCTAGCGCCCGACCTTGGCACAGCATTGTGCGTTAGCACCCCGCACAACCCCGGGGGCGCCCATGCCGCTCTACTACTTCCACACGCAGGACAACCAGACACTTCCGGACAGGGCGGGAACGGAACTGCCGGACCTGACCGCGGCCAAGGTGGAAGCTGTCAGGCTTGCGGCTAAAACCCTGACACAACACGCTGAGACATTTTGGACTGAGGGAGAGTGGACCCTACAGGTCACCGACCACACCGGCCTGACCCTATTCGTCCTTACCTTCCTGGCCACGGAGGCACCTGCGACCCGTCGCGATCGCCCTCTGTAAGCCCTCAGAGTGCCTGGTGGGCCAGCGTCATAGACCCACCTTGGCCGCCGGGTTGTCCACGAGCAGACTGCCGCGCAGATGTAGCCGCTCTGCCGCTCTGGCTCGCGCCGCTCGTGTCGGGGCAGCTAGGCTACCTTCACCACAGCCGTGCCCTCATAGCGCAACGTCACTTGGTCGCCCCATACCGCGAGCTTTCCCGCCCGCCACATCCCTACACCCTCGATGGCGCGGCCATCTCGCAAGGTCAGACACACGGCGGCACAACTGCTGTCCAGTTTCGCGACATCCATGCCGCGCGGCAGTCGCACGGTCGCGGCGATGTAGGCCGGCACCAAGGGTTGGCCGTTGAACCAGTCGGGACTGCCAACGACAATGAGGGGCATACCGCCATCGATCTCCAACAGCGCTCCGCTCACGGTTCCGGTCTCCTACGCCTACCACCGCTCATAGTGGGCGCATCGGGCGGCAGCGTTCCAGCGCCAAGCGAAAGGTGGGGCGCCTAGCCATCGCTGACCAAGCGCCCCACGTGAGCGGCCCGCAACGAGTTGCACCGCAGGCGGGCCGCTCCTTCAGGCTTCCGCTGCGAAGCGAAAGCTCTGGTCAGGCGCCGTGGGGACTTGCAGGCATTTTGGGGAAGTCCGCACGGTCCACGAGGATCCGGGCCGTTACGTGAGCGGCCACAAGGCCGGCCAGCACGAGTATGGAGGTGAGAGCGAGCATAGGGGCAGCATCCTTTTGCTGATCCTCCCTAAGCCGTGTCGGGAGCATGATTGCTGCGATGCAGCATGACAAGCGGAAAGGGGTGAAGAAGCCGTGAAAGGCCGCGATTGCCACAGCTTTGAAAGCTGCCCCGAGGCGGACAGGGAGTTCCCAGTACTGCTTCGGCCAGCGCCAGATGATCTGCTGACCATGGAGCCGGTGAGCAGGACGGTGAACTTGGTGCGGAACAACGGACCGGCACTGCTGGAACCAGCGCCAGAGCGGCCTGCGCTTGGTGGCGGGCCGAACCCGGCGTGAAGGGGCTCTGCCTGGCGCTTGGCTTCCTCGCGCTGATGGGTACGGCCTGGGCGCAGGGGATCACCGTTGGCCCCAACCCTTTCGCGCGCGATGACGCACCCGCGGCGACCGTGACACCTGCACCAGCGCCCCCGAACCCTGCGCCAGCGCCCCGGCAAGCACGGCCGCGCCGTACCGCCCCAGGCGCGCAACATGCTGGCCTAGAGGCTACTCGCGTGGCCTGCGGCACCGATCCGGTGGTGTGGGGCAACCCGGCGTCCCGGGTGTTCCACGCCGAGGGCGCGCGGCTCTTCGGCCGGACCCGGCGCGGAGAGTACTTGTGCCGGACGGCGGCGCTGCAGGACGGGTGGCGGGCGGCCGGGAGATAAATAGCCTCGCCTCGACCCTGGGCGACTTGCCAAGCGCCTATGTGGCGGGATTGGCAGCAGGGCAGCGACGGTCGGTCAAAACCATTGTGGAACCTGTATGGTGCAGTGCAATATCGGGACACCGAGACAGTTTTTGGACGCCCAGATGAGAGCCCGTGACCTCGAACTAGAGCGCCTTCAGATAGCGTACGCAGGCTTGGCGAGCATGTTGCGAGTGGCCCTTCTACACCTACCGGAGCATGTGAAGGCTTCGGCTGAGTTCAATCTTGATCTGCTCAATGCTGTCCATTCTGTATCTTCCACGCTTCCACAGGACTGGCAGTGGAAGGAGCCGAACCTCGGGCCAAAGCTCGTAGAGAACCTTCTTGGACGGGTGCCGCGAAAGCCTTCCCGTTTGCAGCGGGTAAACTCTCGGATGCCACCAAGTAACGGTTAGGGCGCAGCAGCTCGGACCATAACTTGGCCCACCAAGCACGGGGTGGATGCACTGGCCCGCAAGGCGGGGCCGATCAAGGCTCCATAGATCAAGCGGAACTGTTTCACTGGCCGCAGGGTATTGGACAACTTGTCCGAAACTCGGCCGGTGGAAACCTGTCCACTGTGGGCAGGTTGGGCTGGGTTTCGGCGCAAGTTGCGCCAAAAGTCGCCCCGACTAGGTTCCCCGGCCGGGCAGGTAGTCATGCACCCCGGCCGCAGGGCCAAAAGCGCAACCGTTTCGTGTATCGTCCCCCGATCTGGCTACGCCCCTTCATGCCGCGGCGATGCTGGCGCCAATCCCGCCCCACGGAAGCAGCCCCAGCAGAAAGCCGAAGTCGTACCACCACCCACTATTCGGGAAAGCGTACACGCGAGCTTCTGTGAAAATCCCGCCCACCAGCGCAAACGGCGCGATTAGACCATGCAGCAGCGCGGAGAAGAACCCGGGCGGGTGAAGGTCGGTGATCAACAGCGTGAGCTGCGTCGCGCATCCACCCAGCGCCAGCAGCGCCACGCCCAAACCCACCAGATGCAACCGCATGGATTTTCACCCTCCGTCCGTTCAATCTGCGGCAGCAACGGACGGAGGGCTAGAGGGCTCGCTGCGCTAGTCGCGCCCCTGCGCGCCAGCGTTAGCGCCAGCGGGGGCCAGCTGCCGCACCACGTTGCCGGCCGCGCCCCGGAGCCGCTGCCCGAGTGTCCGCTCCCCGATTTCCGCAATGGCGTTGAGATTGTCGGGGGTGGCTTTCAGCACCAGCCGGCGGGCAAGTTCCGGATCCAGTGCGGCGCGATACACCAAGTCCTGCAGCTGGCTTTCCGCGCCGCTGTAAAGCCACCGCACGAAGCGGCTGGCCGTACCTCCCACCACGCGCTCGATCCCGGCCGGGTCCAATGACCAGCCCCCATGAGGTGATCCGGGCAAGGTTTTAGTGGAGCATGGCGGTAGAGGGCGGGGCTGAACTGGCCGGACCAGGGCTGGCAGGCGGGACTGGCTGGCCGGGCATGACGACCTCCGGGGCGGGCGGCCGGTAGCCCAGGGCGGAGTGCGGGCGGACGGTGTTGTAGTGCACGCGCCATTGCTCGATCAGGACCTTGGCCTCGGCCAGGGTGTTGAACGCTTCGGCGTTGAGCAGCTCATCGCGGAGCTTGCCGTTGAAGCTCTCGACGTAGCCGTTCTCCCACGGACTGCCGGGCTCAATGAACGCCGACCTGGCCCTGACGCCGCGGATCCAGTCCTTGTAGCGCGGCGATCTGGATGAGGAGTGCGCGGCAATCAGGATGGTGATGCGGCTGCGCTTGGGATGATGATTGCCGCGCCAGATTGCCGCTGGCAAGCAAGAAGGGCGAACGGAGATCAGGTTGGCTGTGGGTCGGGCGGTGGGTTCTGCGGCGCTGTCCTCTTTGTGGTCGGCGTACGACCCTTGCGGGTAGCGGCGGCGCGCTGGCGATAGCTCTCGACGTTCATCTCGACGACGGTGGCGTGGTGAACGAGACGGTCCACGGCTGCCACGGTCATGGCGGGATCGGGAAAGACGCTATCCCAGGCGGCAAAGGGCTGGTTGGCGGTGATCAGCAGGGAGCGTCGCTCGTAGCGTCGGCTGATCAGTTCAAACAGTACGCTGGTTTCCGCCTGGTCACGTCGAACGTAGGAGATATCGTCGAGGATCAGCAGATCGTAGCGGTCGAGCTTGGTGATGGCGGCCTCGAGGGTCAACTCCTGGCGGGCGGCCTGCAGGCGCTGGACAAGATCGGTGGTGCGGGTGAACAGCGTGCGAAAGCCGTTCTCGACGAGGGTGCGCGCCAGGGCGGCGGCGATGTGACTCTTGCCGGAGCCGGGTGGGCCGAACAGCAGCAGGTTGGCGCCCTGGGCCAGCCAGGCGTCGCCGGCGGCGAGAGCCATGATGCGGGCCTTGCTCAGCATGGGCACATGCGCGAAATCGAAGCCTTCCAGCGTCTTGTCCGGCGGCAGGTGGGCCTCGGCGAGGTGCCGCTCGATACGCCGGCGGGCCCGCTCGGCGATCTCGAGCTCGGCGAGGACGGAGAGCAGCCGGGCGGCGGGCCAGCCCTCGCGGTCGGCGCGCTCGGCCATCTCCGGCCAGGTCCGGGCGATGGCGGGCAGGCGCAACTCGCCCAGCAGCAGCGGCAGGCGCGCCGTGTCGACCTCGAGGCGGCTCATGCCGGCAGCTCCGCGCAGTCCTCGTCGCCGGCCGGATCCACCCGCAGCAGCGCGTCGTAGGTGGCGAGCGCGGGCAAGGTCACGCTTACCGCCGGGATGGCGGCATCGGCCGGGGCGAAGTGGCGCTGCAGGGCGACGAGGTCCGGCAGGTCACCCGCGGCGAGGCGGCGCTCCAGCTCGGCGGCGAGATCGGCCTCGCAGGCCCGCTCGTGGGCGAGGGCGAGCAGGCCGACCATGGTGCGGCATGCCGTCCGCGGCGGCAGGGCGGCGACCAAGGCCTCCCAGGTCTGGCGGTAGGCGTCGCGGGGGAACAGCTGGTCGCGGTAGACCAGATTGAGCAGGGCGGCGGGCTTGCGGCGCAGGGCGTGGATGACGTGGCGGTAGTCCACGACGTGCAGGATGCGGTTGGGCGCGTGGCGCCCCTGGTAGGGCCGCCCGCGCGGCAGGGTGACGACCAGGGTGCCGCCGAGGAAGCACTCGAGCCGATCGTCGTGCAGGTGCACCCGCAGGCGGTGGCCGATCAGGCGCGAGGGGACGGTGTAGAACACCTTGCGCAGCAGGAAGCCGCCGCTGCGGGTGACGGTGACCAGGGCCTCGTCGTGGTCGGTGGTGCGCCGTGGCGGCAGCGGCCGCAGGGCGGCGCGCTCGGCCTCCACCGCCTTGCGGCGCCGGGCATTGGCCTGGCCGACGATCTCGTCGACGAAGCGCCGGTACGCCGCGAGGTCGGCGAAGTCGCGGCTGCCGCGCAGCAGCAGGGCCTGCTCCAGGGCGGCCTTGAGGTGGCCGTGCGGGGCCTCGATGGCACCGTTCTCGTGCGCCAGGCCCGGGTTGTTGCGGGACGGCTGCATGCCGTAGTGGGCGCACAGCGCCTCGTAGCGCCGGGTCAGGTCGGCAGCCGTGTCGCGCTCGAGGTTGCGAAACGCCGCCGAGAGGCTGTCGCTGCGGTGTTCGGCCGGGGCGCCGCCCAGCGCCCAGAGGGCGTTCTGCAGCCCGCTCGCCAGGGCAGCGAAGCTCTCGCCGCCCAGCACCACCTCGGCATGCGCCCAGCCGGAAAAGGCCAGGCGGAAATGGTACAGCCGGTGTGCCAGCACCTCGCCCGCGACCCTCACCCCGAGCCCGCCCGCGTCGGTGAAGTCGGACAGGCCCTGGGCCCCGGGCGGGTGCGTCTGGCGGAAGATCACCTCTCGCTCGGGGCCGTGCAGCGCCTGCCAGTGGCGCACCCGCCGCTCCAGGGTGCGACGCACCCCGGGCGACAGCTCGGGATGGCGGCGCAGCATCTCCTCCAACACCGCCACCGGCCGCAGCCCAGGCGTGGCCTGCAGCATGGGCATGATCTCGGCCTCCCACACCGCGAGCAGCGGGTCCGGCCGGCGGCGGCCGCGCGGGGCGCGTGCCTGGGAGGGTAGCCGGGGATCGGCGTCGAGCCGCGCGCCGGTGCTCGCGCTGATGCCGGCGCGGGCCGCGGCGATCTGCCGGGTCTGGGTCCTGCGGTGGTGCATGTACAGTCTCGCCTGCTGGTCGGTGATGTGCGTGCCGGGCACGAAGGCGATCTCCCGGGCAAAGGGAGACCACTCCATCCCGCCGCGCGCCTCACGCAGCCACCACCAGGCCCATCCGGGCCCGCCCGTGCCGGGGCCGACCTGCGGCCGGCCCACGCCCAACCTCCGGTCAGCTCCGGCGATCACCATCCTGATTGACGCTCACAACCACCCTGATCGCCGCGCTACAAGTCCTTCACTGCAGTGGCTGCAAACTCTGGCCCGTTGTCCGAGCGGATGTGGCCAGGGGTACCGCGCAGAATGAACAGGTCCGTCAGCACGTCGATGACGTCCGTCGAGCTCAGCTTGCGGCCCACCCGGATCGCCAGGCACTCGCGGGTGTATTCGTCCACGATATTGAGCATGCGGAACCTGCGCCCGTCCCGGGTGCGGTCCTCTACAAAGTCGTACGCCCAGACGTGGTTCGCCCGCTCCGGCCGTAGCCGCACGCACGACCCGTCGTTCAGCCACAGCCGCCCGCGCTTGGGTTGGCGCGCCGGAACCTTCAGCCCCTCCGCCCGCCAGATCCGCTCCACCCGC